>NZ_JBHVGL010000014.1:0-114606 GCF_042800875.1 Kitasatospora sp. NPDC057595
GGAAGCTAAGCCTCACAGCGCCGATGGTACTGCAGGGGGGACCCTGTGGGAGAGTAGGACGCCGCCGAACAAATTTTGAGAAGAACCCCCGCCGGTTATCCGGCGGGGGTTCTTTGCGTTTCCCGTTGACGTGTCGTCACAACATGCCGAGCGGGATCATATGTGATTCTTGTCATGCGGGAGAGGGCAGAACCGTTTCGGTGTGGGGGGTGGGGCCCAGTTAGCATGTGAACACCCTCCTAGCTCGAAAGATGGACTTGTGACTGTCAACGACGACGTGTTCACGGACTGGAAGAACCGCGAGGAGATCGCGGAGTCGATGATCCCGATCATCGGCCGACTGCACCGGGAGCGGGACGTCACCGTCCTGCTGTACAGCCGTTCCCTGGTGAACAAGTCGGTGGTCAGCATCCTGAAGACCCACCGGTTCGCCCGCCAGATCGCCGGCGAGGAGCTCTCGGTCACCGAGACGCTGCCCTTCCTGCAGGCGCTGACGACCCTGGATCTCGGCCCCTCCCAGATCGACCTCGGCATGCTCGCCGCCACCTACCGCGCCGACAGCCGCGGTCTCTCGGTGGAGCAGTTCACCGCCGAGGCCGTCGCCGGCGCCACCGGTGCCAACAAGATCGAGCGCCGCGAGTCGCCGCGTGACGTGGTCCTCTACGGTTTCGGCCGGATCGGCCGCCTGGTGGCCCGTCTGCTGATCGAGAAGGCGGGTTCCGGCAACGGCCTGCGTCTGCGGGCCATCGTCGTCCGTGGCGGCGGCGACCAGGACATCGTGAAGCGCGCCTCGCTGCTGCGTCGCGACTCCATCCACGGGCAGTTCCAGGGCACGATCACCGTCGACGAGGCGAACAACACGATCGTCGCCAACGGCACCGAGATCAAGGTGATCTACGCCAACGACCCGTCCGAGGTCGACTACACGGCGTACGGCATCCGGGACGCCATCCTGATCGACAACACCGGCAAGTGGCGGGACCGCGAGGGTCTCTCGAACCACCTCCGTCCGGGCATCGAGAAGGTCGTCCTGACGGCGCCGGGCAAGGGCGACGTGCCCAACATCGTGCACGGCGTCAACCACGACACCATCAAGCCGGACGAGCAGATCCTCTCCTGCGCCTCCTGCACCACCAACGCGATCGTCCCGCCGCTGAAGGCGATGGAGGACGAGTACGGCGTGCTGCGCGGCCACGTGGAGACCGTCCACTCGTTCACCAACGACCAGAACCTCCTGGACAACTACCACAAGGCCGACCGTCGCGGCCGCTCGGCACCGCTGAACATGGTGATCACCGAGACCGGTGCCGCCTCGGCCGTCGCCAAGGCGCTGCCGGACCTCAAGGCGAAGATCACCGGCAGCTCGATCCGCGTGCCCGTGCCGGACGTCTCGATCGCCATCCTGAACCTCCAGCTGGCCCGCGAGACCACCCGCGATGAGGTCCTCGACTACCTCCGCAACGTGTCGCTGACCTCGTCGCTGAAGCGCCAGATCGACTTCACCACCGCCCCCGACGCGGTGTCGAACGACTTCATCGGCTCGCGCCACGCCTCGATCGTCGACGCCGGCGCCACCAAGGTCGAGGGCGACAACGCGATCCTCTACCTGTGGTACGACAACGAGTTCGGCTACTCCTGCCAGGTGATCCGGGTCGTCCAGCACGTCTCGGGCGTCGAGTACCCGACGTACCCGTCCGCGGCGGTCTGATCCGCGGGACGCACGACGCATGACGCCCGTGGGGCGGCAACCGGTCTCCGGTTGCCGCCCCACGGGCGTTTTCGCGGGCGGGTGGGAAGGGATGTTGGAGGAGTGTTCACGTCCGCTTGACCTGCTGCTTCGCGAGGGCGGGGGAGGTGGCGCGGAGGTGGCGTCCGGGAGCCGGACGCGGGATTAATGGTCTATACCAATGGGGTACTGTGGCCCGTGGAGCTGTCAGAAACACGGCTGTGGGGGCCATATGACTGTTCAACAGGTATCTCCTGTTTCCTTTGTGTCTTCTTCCTCTTCCGAATCTCCTGAACAACCGCCGCATCTGCCGCAACCGCCGACCGACCAGGAGTTGTACTGGTACTTCGGCCCGCAGCGCAGGTGGGTGCTCGTCGCCAGTTCGGCGGCGTTCGTGTTCACCGCCGGGACGATGCTGACGTTCGCGCTGCGGACGCCGGCGCTGTGGGTGTTCCTGGCGGTGCTCGCGCTCAACGTCGTCGCGCTGGTGCTGTCGTCCGTGAACAGCCTGCGGCAGCGGCGGCTCACCCGGCAGTCCCACGAGGTGCTGGTGCACGCGTGGGCGCCGGAGGAACTGCCGACCGTCGACCTGTACCTGCCGACCTGCGGTGAGCCGCTCGACGTCCTGGAGAACGCCTACCGGGCGGTCGCCCGGGTGGACTGGCCGGGCGCGCTGACGGTGTGGGTGCTCGACGACGCCGACCGGGCCGAGGTCGCCGACCTGGCCGCCGCGCACGGCTACCGGTACGTGGTGCGGCCCGACCGCGGGCACCTCAAGAAGGCCGGCAACCTCAACCACGCGCTCACCCTGAGCGGTGCCGAGCTCATCGCCATCCTCGACGCGGACTTCGCGCCGCGGCCGGACTTCCTGCGCCACCTCGTCCCGTACTTCGCGGACCCGCGGATCGGCATCGTGCAGAGCCCGCAGTGCTTCGACACCGATGAGACGATGAGCTGGATCGAGCGCGCCGCCGGTGCCGCGCAGGAGTGGTTCTTCCGCTGGATCCAGCCCTCCCGGGACGCCAGCGACGCCGCCATCTGCTGCGGCAGCAACGCCGTCTACCGGCGGGCCGCGATAGACGAGGCCGGCGGCTTCGCCCGGCTCGACCACAGCGAGGACCTCTTCACCGGCCTCGGCCTGTACGCCAAGGGGTACCGCACGCTGTACGTCCCGGTGCTGGTCGCCAAGGGCACCTCGCCGGACAACCTCGCCTCGTACGTCAACCAGCAGTACCGCTGGGCGATGGGCAACCTGCACCTGCTCGGCTCGCCCGAGCTCAAGCGGATCGGCGCGCCCTGGCGGATGCGGCTCTGCTTCTACGAGGGCATCGTCGGCTACCTGGCCGCCGCCGTGAACATCTTCGTCGCGCCGCTGCCGCCGCTGGTGATGATGTTCTTCTACCCGGACCAGATCCGGCCCTGGCACGTGCTGCCGATGCTCGCGCCGCTCTGGCTCTGGCACGTGCTGCTGCCCAGGGTCAGCCGGACCCGCTGGCGGATCGAGGTGATCCGCTCCAACGTGCTGATGAGCGTCGCCGCCGGTGTCGCGTTCTGGCACACGCTGCGCGGACGCAGCGCCGCCTGGGTGCCGACCGGCGCGGCGGGCGCGGGCGCGGGAGCGGGTACGGCCGAGACCGCGGGCGCGCGCCGCAAGGCCCGGTCCGGCGGGATGGCCCGCAAGGTGGTCCTGCTCTCGCTCGGCTGGCTCTGCGCCTCGCTCGGCGCCGGCGCCCTCGGCCTCGCCCTGGCCGTCGCCGGGTACGGCTGGGCGCCCAACTGGGGCCTCGGCCTCTACCTCCTGGTGCAGGCGCAGATCGGCCTGCCGCTGATCCGCGATCTCCTCGGCGAGCTGCGCGGCGGCGCCCGCCGTGACGCCGCCGCCGACGGGCCGAAGGCGTCCCGGATCGGCATGCTGCCCCGTCGGTGGCCCGAGGGCCTGGCCGCCACCGCCACCCTCGTGCTCACCGCTCTGCTCGCGTCCGGCTGGGTCCGCCCGATGCTGCCCTGGCTGGGTTGAAAGGTCGTCGCCTTCCATGCCGTCCTCCCCGATACCGTCACCGGTACCCTCAGCGCCACCGTCATCCCCGTCGGCCGTTCCCGAGCTGCGGCCGGACGCCTTCACCATCCCCGGCCGGAGCGCCGGCGCCGCCTCCCGGGGTTCCGATGCCCCGGGCCCGGCGCCCCGCCGGGCCGGCTTCCGCCCCGACATCGAGGGCCTGCGCGCGGTCGCCGTGCTCGCCGTCCTCGCGTTCCACGCGGCCGTCCCCGGCCTGGCCGGCGGCTTCGTCGGCGTGGACGTCTTCCTCGTCATCTCCGGCTACCTGATCACCGGCCTGCTGCTGCGCGAGGCCACCACCACCGGCCGGATCCGGCTCGGCGAGTTCTTCTCCCGCCGGGCCCGCCGGCTGCTGCCCTCGGCGGCGATCGTGCTCGGCGCGGTGGCCCTGTTCGGCGCCTGGCTGACCGTGCCACTGCGCCGCGCGGACCTGGAGTACGACGTGCTGGCGGCGGCGTTGTCCGTCGGCAACTGGCGCTTCGTCGCGCAGCAGACCGACTACCTGGCCGCCGGGCGGGACGAGAGCCCGCTGCTGCACTTCTGGTCACTGGCCGTCGAGGAGCAGTTCTACCTGCTCTGGGGCCCACTGCTGGCGCTGACCGTCTACCTGGTGCTGCGGGTGGTGCGGCGCGGCCGGGTGGACGGGCGCGGGCGGGCGGTGCGGCCGGTCGCGGCCGGGCTCGCCGCCGTGCTGACGGTCGGGTCCTTCGCGCTCTCGCTGCGCTGGACGCACGACTCCGTCTCGCTCGCCTACCTCGGCACTCCCTCCCGGGTCTGGCAGTTCGGGGTCGGCGCGCTGCTCGCCCTGCTGCCCTGGCACCTGCTGAGCGGCCCGCGCGTGCTGCGCGTGCTGGTCGGCTGGGGCGGGGCGGCGGCCGTCGTAGGGTCCGTGCTGGCGTACGACAACACGACCCCGTACCCGGGCTGGGCGGCGCTCGTCCCGACCCTCGGCACGGCCGCCGTGATCCTGGCCGGCACGCCCGGGCGGGACGGCGCAGCGGCGCCCGGGTTCGGGGTGGACCGGGTGCTCGGCCTGCGCGTGCCGCGGGCGATCGGCCGGCTCTCCTACAACCTGTACCTGTGGCACTGGCCGGTGCTGGTGCTCGTCGGGGCGAAGTTCGGCCCGCTGGACTGGCCGGTGAAGGTGGCACTCACGGCCGCCGCCGCGCTGCCCGCCGCCGCCGTGCTGCGCTGGGTGGAGCGGCCGCTGCGGCACAGCCGGACCGTCTCCGAACTCCCGCGCCGCGGGCTCTCGTTGGGCCTCGCCGCAGTGGTCATCCCGGTGGTGCTGGCGCTGGTGGTCGGCTCCGGCACGCTGCGGCTGCTCGGCCCGGCCGCGCCGGTCGACCTGCAGGGCCTGCCACCCGGGTCGGCGGACGGCACCTCGCTGCTGGTGCGCACCGCGGCGCAGACCCGGAGTCCCGCGGTGGTGCCGGACGCCGTCCAGGCCCGCAAGGACTTCCCGCCGGACGGCGAGTGCGAGGTCGCGCCGACCGCCGTCACCAGCCCCGACTGCCGCTTCGGTGTGGTCGGCAGCCCGGACCGGATGGTGCTGCTCGGCGACTCGCACGCCGGCCAGTGGTTCTCCGCGCTGCTCGCCCTCGCCGCCGAACGGCGTTGGGAGCTGGAGGAGTTGGTCAAGCAGGGCTGCCCGCTTCCGGAACTCGCGGTGGTCAACCCGCAATTGGGCCGCACCTACCGCGAGTGCGACACCTGGCGGGCGAACGCGCTGACCCGGTTGAAGGAGGGCCCCAAGCCCCGCCTGATCGTGGTCTCCACCCTCAACCGGTACACCGACGACCGCGAGCTGCTGCTCCAGGGCTGGGAGCGGACCCTCACCCCGCTGCGTGAACTCGGCGTCCCGATCGTCTACTTGCGGGACACCCCGATCCCGGGCACGGACGTGCCGGCCTGCGTGTCCGGCCACACCGACGATCCGTCCGCCTGCGAGTTCCCACGCGACAAGGCGCTGTGGGCGGACCCGCTCGCCGACGAGATCGCGGCCGGCCGGGTGCCGGGAGTGCGCGGCGTTTCGGTGAACGATGTCATCTGCCCGGGCAGCGGCCGCAGTTGCCCGGCGGTGCTGGAGCGCATCCTGCTCTACCGGGACGACGCGCACCTCACCAACGTGGCCGCCGTGGTGCTCACGCCGCGCCTGGAGCGGCTGTTGACGGAGTCAGGTGCCCTGCCGCCGAGGGCCGCGTCCGCCGCGGCGCCGCCGGCCACCGTGCCGTCGGTCACCGTGGACGGCTGGACGCAGCTGCTGCGCGACGACTTCGACGGTCCGGCCGGCAGCCGCCCGTCCGAGGCCGACTGGCAGTACGACCTGGGCACCTGCTACCCGGGCTGCCCGGCGCCGCAGTGGGGGACGGGCGAGATCGAGACCATGACGGACTCGACCGCGAACGTCCGGCTGGACGGCCGCGGCGCCCTGGAGATCGTGCCCACCCGGGACGCCGACGGGCGCTGGTCCTCCGGGCGGATCGAGTCCCGCCGCGCCGACTTCGCCCCGCCGCCCGGCGGTGTGCTGCGGATCGAGGCCGGGATCGCCCTGCCCGATGTGACCGGCCCGGCCGCGGCCGGCTACTGGCCCGCCTTCTGGACCCTGGGCGGCGAACTGCGCAACGGCTACACGGGCTGGCCGGCCATCGGCGAGCTGGACGTCATGGAGCAGGTCAACGGCCGGGACGCGGTGTTCGGCACGATGCACTGCGGAGTCCTCGACGGCGGCCCCTGCCAGGAGCCGCGCGGTCTGGGCTCCGGGGACCAGCCCTGCGGCGCCGAGTGCCGCACCGGCTTCCACCGCTACGCGGTCGAGGTCGACCTGCGGCCGGGCGCGGAGCAGGTCCGCTGGTACCTGGACGGCCGGGAGCACCACCGGGTCACCGCCGCGCAGATGGACCGGGCGACCTGGGACCGGGCCGTGAACCACGGCCTGTTCCTGATCCTCAACGTCGCCGTCGGCGGCAATCTGCCCGCCGCGTTCGGCGGCGCCGTCACCCCGGCGACCGAGCCCGGGCACCCGATGCGGGTCGACTACGTCTCCGTCGCCACGAAGCCGTAGCCGGGACAGCGAACGAACAGGCCCCGGGCCGGGGAGCGCACCGCTCCCCGGCCCGGGGCCTGTCGTCGGTCGGGGGCGGTCAGCCCCAGTTGCCGACCAGCGGGGTCCCGTTGGTGGTGACCGCCGCCCGGTAGACGGTCACGTCGCTGCCGACGGCCGCGCCGGAGAACGACCCGTCGGACGGGCGGTAGACGCCGATGCTGTCGATGCCGGTGCCGTCCCAGTCGCCCTTGACCGGGATGTCGCCGAGGTTGCCGTACGTGATGTCCTGGACGTGCTCGGTCTCGTTGGAGTTGTTCAGGTGGAAGATCCGCGTCTGCGGGTCGTAGACCGCGACGGTGGTCGTGCCGTTGCCGTCCCAGTCGCCGACCAGCGGCTTCCAGTCGGGGTTGCCGAGCTTGATCGGGTACTTGACGGTGGCGTTGTCGTCGGAGAGGTAGAAGAACTGGTCGGACGGGCGGTAGACGCCGATCGTGGTCTTCCCGCGCCCGCTCCAGTCCCCGACGACCGGGATGTCACCGGTGTTGCCGTACTTCACCGGGGTGCCGAAGGTGCCGTCGGGGCCGGGCAGGAAGAACTCCCGCGTGCTGGGGCGGTAGTAGCCGACGGTGTCGACGCCCGGTCCGTTCCAGTGGCCGACCAGCGGGACGTCGTCCGGGGCGCCGAGGGTGGCCCGGGCGATCGTGACGCCGTTGTGCGACGTCTGGGTGACGCTCCGGTCGGCCGCCTGGTACACGCCGACGGAGGAGGGGCGGCGGGTGGGGGTGGCGTTGACGATCGCCTTGCCGGCCGCCTGCTCGTGGGCGGCGGTCAGCGGCAGGGTGGCCGCCGTGTTGTCCACCCAGCGGAAGGGGTGCAGGTAGACGACGCGCGGGTCCTGCGCCGCGACGGCCTCGTACTCGGCGTTGAACGCGGCCATCTGCGCGTCGGTCTTGTCGCCGCAGCCCAGCGAGCCCTTGTGGACCTCCGGGTAGAGCATGAGGTGCTGGTTGTCGTCGGTGAGCTTGGACCGCAGCTTGTCCAGCAGGTTCTGGACGGTGTCGCGGCCCTGGCAGTACCGGTTGAAGCCGACGATGTCGGCCTGCCTGGGGGCGAGGTTGAGCCCGGGGCCCGTCAGGATGTCGCCCTCGGCGTAGTCGAAGATCAGCAGCTTGTCGGGGAAGGCCGCCCGCACCAGCTCGGCCTGCCGCTCGGCCTGGGCGGGGGTCATCCGGTGGTAGTAGGCCTCGTCGGTGAGGTAGACGGCGCCGATCTTGTCGAGGTTGGCGCCGATCCGCTTCTTCAGGTCGTCGAGGTTCTTGGTGACCACGTCGTCCGGCTTGGGCGTGAGGACGGGGTCAATGCCCGGGGTGACGGTTTCGGGGTTGACACCGAGGACGCAGGAGACGGGCAGGCAGCGGTCCAGGAAGTCCAGCGGGACGTCGTCCGCGTCGCGCCCGTAGCCGTTGAAGTTGGTCCAGCCCGCGAATTCGCGGGTGTAGTCCGGGTGGATCGTCCCGAGGGGCTCCACGGCGCCGTAGTACCCGTAGTAGCCGAGTCCGCCGAGCATGGAGATCCGCAGGTCGTCGACGGTGGTGACCCGGCCGGGGGCGGTGGTGTGCGAGCCGAGGACGACGTAGCCGTCGCGGGGCAGTTCGGCGGTGGTGGCGCCGGTGAAGACGGCGGTGCCGTTGACGGTCACGGTGGCGAGCCTCTCCGGCCCGGTCGCGAGCGTCAGGGAGACCTCGTAGGCGGGGGCGGCGGGCACGGTCGGGACCGGGAGGGTGAGGGTGGTGCCGCCCTGGAAGAGCGCGAGCCCGCCGTTCGCCTGCACGCGCAGGCCGAGTGCGACGTCGGGTGCGTCCACGGCGCCGGTGCCGTTGCTCGCGCGGCTCACCGCCAGGGAGGCCCAGTCGGTGGCGGTGGTGCTGCCGACGACGGGCGTCAGCTTGGCGCGCACGGTGTAGTCGCCGGCGAGGTTCGCGGTGGCGGGCTTGGTGAGGCGTACCGCGGCGGTGCCCTTGGGGAAGGACAGGACGTTGGGGTGGGCGGGGGAGTTGACCTGCACGGCGCCCGGGACGGGGTTGGCGATGAGGCCGTTGACCCCGGATTCGGCGGCGTAGTTGCCGGAGAGCAGGCTCGGCTGGCGGGCGCTCAGGTCCTGGTTCAGGCCGAAGTCGGCGGTGGCGGAGGGGGCGCCGTCGAAGGTGTCGACGAGCGGTCTGGCGGTGGCGCCGGCGGAGGTGTCGATGCGGCTGACCGACAGGCCGTGTCCGGCGTCGTCGCCGAAGGTGGTGACCTTGGAGGGGTCGGCCTGGAGGTAGGCGCCGAGGTAGAGGAAGGCGCTGCTCGGCCAGCGGGTGACCGAGGGTGGGGCGGTGGCGGTGAGCGTGGTGCCGTTGACGGTCAGTGTGACCGTGCGGTCCGCGCCGGTGGAGACGGTGAGGGAGACCGCGTAACTGGTGGCCGGGGTGACCTGGCCGGACCAGAACGCGGTCTCGCCCCCGCCGCCGTGGTACAGGGCGAGCTCGCCGTTCGACTTGACGGTGAGGCCGAGGTCGACGTCGGCGTTGGTGACGTAGCCGGCGCTGCGGTGGCTGCGGCTGAGGACGATCGAGGCCCACTCCTGGCTGGTGGTGTCACCGACCGAGGGGTCGACCACCGTGGAGACGGTGTACGTGCCGGTCTCGTCCGCGACGGCGGGCGCGCCCAGCATCACGGCCGAGATGCCGTTGCCGAACACCAGGCGGTTGGGCTGGTCCGGCCGGCTGACCTGGACCACCTGCGAGCCCGCGGGCTCGGCGGTCCACCAGCGGCCGGAGACCCGGGTGTAGGAGACCGCCCGTTCACCGCCCGTCGACTGCCGGGTGGTGAGGTTGTTGTCGAGCCCGCCGTTGAGCCCGTAGAAGGGGGCGGTGGCGAGTGCGGTTTCCTGCCGGAAGGTGTCGTTGAAGGCACGGGTGGTGTTCAGGTTCGCCGGCTTCGGCGGCGGCTTCGGCGCGGTGTCGGCGACGGCCGTGGCGCCGCCCGGTCCCGCGGGTATCAGTGCCAGGGTGAGGGCGGCGGTCGCGGCACCGAGGGCGCCGCGGACACGTGGGGTGAGGATCACCGAGTCTCTCTTCCGATCTCTCGTCCGGCCTGGTCGGACCTGATCGGGCCCGGCCGCCGGAGCGTCGGATCGGCGGTGCGGGTGCGCCGCCGATCGGGCGGACACACCGGCGCACCGCGCGCGGCACACCCATCCCCGGGCGGATCATAGAGGACGGACACGAACCTTCGGCAGAGTCGCGTGCCCACCGGGCTTCACCGAAGGGGCGATTGAGGGAGCATCGGGACTCTTGCCGTGCTGTGGCCCGCCGCTCCCCGGGATCCGGCCCGGGGTCAGGACGCCGGGTCGGGCGGGAAGGGCGCGGGGTAGGCCTCGGCGAAGTCGGCGGAGCGGGCCACCTCGCGCCACCTGGTGTCCTCGTCGAGCAGCCGGCGGTCCTGGGCGATGGAGGCCTCGGCCGCGTGGGCTCCGATCGGCAGGTGCTCGGGGATGTCCTGCCGCTTGGCCACCCGGACCAGGATCTCGGCGGCGCGCACCGGGTCGCCGGCCGCGCCCGCGCCGCTCTGCCGCACGCGCGCGTTCATGGCGCCGACCGTCTGGGCGTACGCCTCCGGGACGTCGTGGACGGTCATCGACGAGCCGGCCCAGTCGGTGCGGAACCCGCTGGGCTCGACCACCAGCACCTTCACGCCGAAGGGGGCGGTCTCGGCGCGCAGCACGCGGCTGAACCCGTCGATGGCGAACTTGGCCGCCTGGTACGAGCCGAGGCCCGGGGAGCCGCCGACCCGGCCGCCGACCGAGGAGAACTGCACCACCAGCCCGCCCCGCTGCTCGCGCAGCAGCGGGATCGCGGCCTTGGTGACGTGGTAGACGCCCCAGAAGTTGGTCTCGAACTGCGTGCGGAAGTCGGCGTCCTCGGTGGTCTCGATCGGCGAGACGTTGGCGTAGCCGGCGTTGTTCACGAGGACGTCGATCCGGCCGAAGCGGGCGTGCGCCTCGGCGAGGGCGGCCCGGGCGGCCGCCGGGTCGGTGACGTCGAGCGGGAGGGGGAGGATCCGCTCGCCGAACTCCTGGACGAGGTCGGCCAGTTGCTCGGGTCGGCGGGCGGTCGCGGCGACCCGGTCGCCGGCCTCCAGGGCCGCGCGGGTGAGGGTGCGGCCGAAGCCGCGGGACGTTCCGGTGATGAACCAGGTCTGTTCCATGGGTTTAGTGAAACACCGTTGCGCTAATAGTGCAACGGTGTTGCGCTACTCTGGATGAGTGACCGGATCCGACTTCCAGCGCGCCCGCTCGCCCGAGGCCAAGCGCCGGCGCGAGGCCGCGATCCTCGACGCCGCCCGCTCGCTCGGCGGCGAGCGCGGCATCAGGGACATCACCCTCACCGACATCGCCGCCGCGGTGGGCATGCACAAGTCGGCGCTGCTGCGCTACTTCGAGACGCGCGAGGAGATCTTCCTGCGGCTGACCGCGGAGGGCTGGGCCGAGTGGTCCGACGCGCTGACCGCCCGGCTGCGCGCCGCCACGGACCCGGGCCCGGCCGCCGTGGCCAGGGAGTTCGCCGCCACCCTCGCCGCCCGCGGTACCTTCTGCGACCTGCTCGCCCACGCGCCGCTCAACCTCGAACGCCATGTCTCGCCGGACGCGGTCCGCGACTTCAAGCTCGCCACCCTCGCCGCCCGCGAGCCGATCACCGCGGCCGTCCGCGCCCAGCTGCCCGCCCTGGACGAGCAGGACGTCACCGACCTCGTCGCCACCGCCGTCTCCCTCGCCGGCGCCCTGTGGCAGATCGCGAACCCGGGCCCCGAGGTCGCCGCCCTGTACCGCGGTGACCCCCGCCTCGCCCACGCCGTCGTCGAGCTCGAACCGCGCCTTGCCCGCATCCTCACCGCGACCGTCAGGGGCCTGGCGGCGGGCGCGGGCACGGGTGAGACCGGCGGGAAGGGCGGGCACGGCGGCTGAGCCCAGGGGCGGGACCGTGGAAGCCGCAGCCCGTCCGCTGCTCAGCGGTCGCTCGGCCGGCCCTCACACAAGCGGGTACGCCGTTGGAGGGAGATCGCCCCGCGTAGGCGTTGCCCACCGTCGGGGCTCGGGTGGCTCCGGATCACGGCATCACGTGCACGGCAGAGATGTCCGACGTGGTGTCCTCACAGGTCCGCGTACCAGTCCGGAGGCTCGGCCTCATGGATCCGGCGGAGTGGGAACTCATGGAGATCCAGCCGGCGTTCGGCGCGCTCGGCCTCCTCGTCGGAGAAGAGTTCGCGGAACCAGGGCAGGCAGACGGCGTACTCCACGCTCGCATCGAGGCGGCCGAGTGTCCACAAGGTGGTGAACCCGGCCGACGGACCCGCCGCGGACGCAAGAAGTCGCTTGGCGGCTCCCACCGCACCGTGCTGGCGGACCATCCGGAGGAACAGTGTCGGGTTGTAACCCCGGCGCTGGAGATCGGGTATCCCGGCGAGGACATACCGTTCGAACTGCCGGCCGAGGACGGCCTGCCTGTGTTCACTGTCCATGCGTGGAACTCCTCGGAAGTGTGGACGAGCCGGTCAGCGCGGCAGGAAGCGGCTGGGCCCGCCGTGCCAGGAGATGCTGAGGGAGTCGCGGGCGCGCGTCGTCGCGACGAAGAGCAGGGCGCGCGCCTTGCGGAGCTCACGTTGGTACCGGGCGTGGTCCGTGGTGCGGTACTGCTCGATGAAGGCCCGGGGAAGGATGCCCTCGCCGGCCGCGGCGATGGCGAGCCGCTGGTACTCAAGGCCCTTGAAACGGTGCATCGTCCCGACGTGGACCTCGCCCTCGCCGCGCGGTCCCTCCTTGGTGAGCTCGGCGCAGGTGATGCCGGCCGTAGTGGTCAGGTAGTACATGACCTCGTTGACCTTGTTGCGGTCGGCGACGCAGACGGCCATCAGGCCGCGGGCGTCGCGCTCGGTCCGTCCGGCCTCGTCGGTGGTGAGTTCGGTCCGCCAGGTCCGGAGGGTCTCGGCGAGTCCGGCGAGTTCCTCGCTCCAGGTGGAGTACCCGGTCAGGACGGGGTCGGGGCCGCTGAGCACGGAGCGGAACCCGTTGAGGTTGTCGCGGCCGTCGTCGAGGTCGTCGAACTCCACCTCCTTGCCGGTCACGACGGTGATGGCCTTGCTGAGGATCTCCTTGGTGGTGCGGTAGCTGAGGGTGAGCCTGCTGGAGCGGCCCCGGATGTTGACCCCGACGGCACCGAGGGAGACCTGGTTGTCGTAGATGCGCTGATGGGTGTCGCCGGCGATGAAGAGATCGTCGGGGCCGTCGGCGACCATGGCGCGGAGCATCTTCCAGTGCGCGGGGCTGAGGTCCTGGGCCTCGTCGACGATGATGTGCCGGTAGCGGTGGTGGAGGTACCGCATGCCCGACTCCGCGTCGCGGTGGATCAGGTCCTGGGCGCCGATCTGCTCCTTGTAGTCGGCACGGGCGCGGACCTTCGCGGCGCGGCCGATCTCGAACCGGGCGGCGCGCTCGGCGGCCTGGCTCCAGGTCTCCATGTTGAGCTTGTCCAGACGCGCGGTGTACTGCTCCAGCAGCTTCCAGACCGCGGTGCGCTCCGAGCGGTTCAGCGGCCGGCCGCGGCCCGCCCGCCGGGCCTGGAGGTAGGCGGTGCGGGTCGGAACGGCCTGCCCGAGGACGACCTGCTCCCATTCCTCCAGCAGGAATTCGGGCTCCCAGCCGCGTTCGTCGAGCTCCAGGAGCATGTCCCGCAGCTCCCTGAGGGCGACCTGGTTCTCCACCCGGCTCCGGGTGCGGCCGGCGAGGCTGTTCTCGGCGAGGACCCGGGCGGTGAGCTGGTCGATGTGCGCGACCTCGACCCGTGCCAGCTTCTCGGGCTCCAGCAGGGAGGCGAGCCGGGCCCGGAGGTCGGTGGTCAGGTTCTTGGTGAAGGTGGTGAGCAGGATCGGCTTGTTCTCGCCGGGCGTCAGCTGCTCGGCGAGGTGCGCGACCCGGTGCAGGGCGACGACGGTCTTGCCGGTGCCGGGCCCGCCGGAGACCCTGGCGGGCCCGCTGTAGGCACGGTTGGCCAGCTTGGCCTGGGTGGGGTGGAGGAAGACCTTCCAGGCACGGAAGTCGCCCTCCTCGATCGCGGCGGCGAGCGCCGCGTCCGAGGTGACCACGGTGACGGTGGTGCGGGCCAGGGCCGCGTCGAAGTCCTCGGGGTTGGGCCGCTCGTCCAGCTCCACCGGGGCGGTGATCTCCCGGCGGACCTCGTCGAGCGGGACCCCGGCGGCCAGGCCGTAGAGCACGTCCTTCGTCAGCAGCGGGGCGCCCTGGACGAGCTGGTCGAGTTCCTCGCTGGTGGTGATGACCAGCGCCAGCTCGACCAGCGCCTCGGCGACGCCCAGTTCGCGCAGCAGGTCGGCGTCGTAGGCGGCGAGCAGCGGGGTCGCGAGGTCCGCCGCCGGGTCGACCGGGGCGGGCGCGGGCGCCGGGGCGGCGGGAACCTCGTCCGGATCGGGATCGGGTTCGGCCGGAGTGAGCGCGATACCGGCTCTGCGCAGCGCGCTCTCGCCGACCACGGACAGGTCGACGAACTCGATCTCGCCGGTGACCCGGTTGACGGCCACGGAAAGCTGCTCGTACACGTCACGGCGGTGCCGCACAGCGATGGCCAGCCAGCTCTCCACACCGTCGGTGTGGACGCCCGTGCGGGTGAGCAGCACGCGGTACGAGGCGTTGAGGCGCGCGGAGAAGATCCGGCCGTCGCCCTTCAGGGGCTTGAGGCGGAGCTCGGAGTGCCAGGGGTTCTGCCGGAAGAGCCGGCTGAAGTCGTAGAACTTCCCCTTCACCTGGTGGTCGAGCTTGTAGAGCTCCTGTTCGGCCTTCTGGTACAGGCTGAGCCGGGCGGTCATCGCAGAGAGCCTTCCACGTCGTGCGGCGCGCCGGGCGAGGACGCGTCGGGGAGCAGGGAGTAGAGGGTGTCCAGGTGGTCGAGCCAGTCGGACGCGGTGCGGGCCGTCCATCCCGCAGCCCGGTAGGCGGCGATCCGCCGCTCGGTCTCGTCGTCCGCCGCGTCGTCGGGTTCGCCGGGCAGCTGCGGCGGGACGGGCAGGACGGCGACCTTGACGGCGTCGTCGGCCCAGACGAAGTCCGCCGGCCACCGGCTGTCGCCGAGCTCGTAGCCGAACACGGTCGGGGCCGACTTGCCGCGCTCGGCGAGCCGGACCGCCAGATCGAGCAGGGCGGCCTCCTCGTCGGGGTCGATCTCCGGCAGGAAGTCGTTGTCCCACGTGCGGTCCCGGAGCAGCACGACGACCTTCTCCTCGAAGGGGGAGAGGGAGGGGGACGGCGGCTCGGCCGGGGCCGCCTGCGCCGCGTTCAGCGACTCCAGCTCGCCCGCGCCGCCGCATACCGCGAGCGCTTCGAACGGGAAGCCGGCGGCCAGGCCGGTCGTCAGCTGGACGCCGTCGCCCCCGGCGCGGGGCAGGAACTGGAGCAGGTTGGACCAGTACAGCCAGGCCCGCCAGCGCTGCTTGTGCTCGTCGGTGTCCAAGCCGACCGGGTCGTCGTCCAGGCAGGCGAGCGCCGTCCAGGCGGGGGCCTGCTGATCGGCGTCGCGTACCGCGAGGACGAGCGTCAAGCCGTTGACGTCGGTGCTGCGCAGGACGTGCACCGGTTCGACCGGCCCGTCCTCGCCGCGCGCCCCCGAAGCGGGCAGGCCGAGGGCCGTCCGCAGCGTCTCCACGAGGACGCCGCGCCGGTCGGCGGAGCCGGCCAGTGCGGTGCCGGGGTGCGCGGTCAGCCCGCTGACCAGCGCGTTGGCCCGGCGCGCCCACAGCCGGGGCGAGGGGTCGCGGAGGTATCCGAGCAGGGTCTCGATCGGGTTGGTGTGGACCGCGCCCGCCAACTGCGGCCGACTGCCGCCCAACTCCTCGTAGACGCCCTTCGCCGCCTCCTGGGCGGCCCACTCGTACGGGGGCCAGACGGGAGTGCTCCGGGTCGGGCGCCCCTCGAACAGGTCGAGGTCGTCCCAGGTGAGCTGGAACACCACCGATCCGTCGGCGCGCAGCCCGGTGCGGGCAGCGGCGTCGGTGGCGAGGCGGTTGTGCTCCCGGCTGGCGTGGTAGCGGCGTCCGTCGAGGTAGACCTTGACGCTCCCGGAGGGGCTGCCGACCCGGGTGAAGGTGAAGTCGGTCCTCGAGCCGGCCGTCCGTTCCTGAGCGGTCAGCCGCCAGTGCAGCCGTCCGTCGTCGCCGCTGATCTTCAGATGGCCGCTGGCGCGGCCGTCCTCCTCCAGGACGGCGTCCTCGCTCTGCTCGCTCCACGTCCGCAGCGCGGCGAGGAAACGGGCCTCCAGGTCGGACTCGACCTGGCGGTCCAGGCCGATCAGGCCGGTGGAGGCGAGTTCGGTGGTCTGCCAGGCGTCCGCACCCTCGCGGTCGAAGAGCAGCGATTCCAGCAGGGCCAGCGCCTCCAGCCGGGAGACCTTCGCCTGGAAGCGCTCGGCGGTGTACCGGTAGAGGCAGCGGTGGCAGGCCCGGCGGTGCTCGTCGTCCTTGCAGGCGCAGTCGAGCAGCGCCGCCCGGGCCTTGAGCAGGGTGGCCCGGAACACGGCGGGGTCGGTCAGCCGGTGCAGGTACCCGGTGCCGCCGGGCAGGGCGTCGAACAGCACCAGGAACCAGCGCCGTTCACCGGTGCCGCTGTCCGGCATCGAGGCGAGCGTGTGCTCCAGGTGCTGGGGGTCGCCGCCGAACTGCTTGTCCACGCCGAGCCGCAGCGCCGCCCGGAAGGAGTGGATCTTCTCCTCGACCAGCACGGTCGCGGCCGGCAGCAGGACGCGCAGCGCCTCCGTGCGCAGCTCGTGGCCCAGCAGGACGGGAAGCTGCTCGGCCTCCGAGGCCTTCCCGCGGCGCACCGGGCACCACGGTCGGTGGTGCTTGAGCCGGGGGTCGCGGGCGGCGGAGGCGCTCAGTTCGTCGGTGTCGTGGTCGAACACCGGCCGGCCGTCGGCGGTCGCGGCGCCACAGCCGGTACAGACGTGGAACGGGTTGAGCCGCACCGTGTGCCCGGCGAACTCGTCGGCCGCGGGGATGTCGAAGCGGGCCGGGCCCACGTTCACGGTGCGGATCACGGCCGTGCGGGAGAAGTCCACACCGAAGGTCTCGGTCGTGTGCCGCCACGAGCCGGGCTCCAGCGACTCCTCCGGGATGTCGACGGCGTGCACGACTTCGTAGAAGCGCGGGTCGCGCTCGTCCCGGTCGTCCCGGATCCGGGCGTCGTCGCGCTTGTCCCGTGCCGTCACCAGGCGGGGCTGGACGACCTTGAACAGGCACGAGCCGTCGTCCGCTATCGCCCCGCTGCCGCAGCGCGGGCAGGCCGAACGGTCGCCCTCGGCGCCCGAGGTCCGGACGTAGCCGCACTGGGGGCAGACCCGCCAGGTCTGCCAGCCCGGCTGGGAGGCCGTGCCGATGTCGAGGCCGGTGATCTCGTGCCGGTACCGGTTGACGTAGAAGGTGTTCCCCGGCGCCAGTTCGGTCAGTGCGAGCCGCTGGGGCCGTTCGTAGGGGCGCAGCTCGGAGTCGTACGAGGGGCGTTCGCCCGGGGCCTTCTCCTCGGGCCAGTACAGCGTCGCCTCCAGCACGGTGGACGCGTCGACCAGGGCGTAGTTGGGCAGCAGCCCCAGTTCCACCAGGGCGCCCTGGCCCGGGGTCTCCTCCAGCAGCTTGCCGAGCTGCTTGCCGACGCCTCGGCGCTCGGCCTCCAGCTCGGCCTTCTGCCGGGCCTCCTCGGGGTCGGCGTCGTGCAGTTCTGCGACGGCCGCGTTGATGTGGGCGATCCGGGCGCGCAGGGTCTCCTCGCGAGCCGCCCAGGCCCGGCCGGCCTGCTCGATCGCGCCCCGCAGACCGCCGGTGGCGTAGACCCGGAGATCGGCGGCGGCCTGGTCGCTCACGCCGGTGGGGAAGAGCGCCAGGAACCCCGTGACGGCGGCCTCGCCGTGCGCGAGGGCCGCCTCCGTCAGGTCGACCAGGTAGCCGTGCGGACCGAAGAGCTCCTTGGCCCTGCGGGGGAGACCGGGCAGGACCCGCCCCCCGTGTCCGGTCAGCCGGCCGCGGGCCGCGAGGTCCAGCAGGTGGGCGAGGTACTGGCGGCGCAGGATCTCCACCGCGGAGAGGTGGCAGCCGGGCGGGGTGATCGGACCGGCGATCATGTCCTTGGGGCGGTCCAGGTAGTAGAGGTCGCGCTTGCGCCGCTCCGGGATGGTCAGCAGGAAGGCGTTGCCGGTGTGCCGGCCCGCCCGGCCGACCCGCTGCGCGTAGCTCGCCGAGGTGCGCGGCAGCGAGGCGAGCACCACGGCGGACAGGTCGCCGATGTCGATGCCCAGCTCCAGGGTGGGCGTGCAGGAGAGCACGTTGGGGTCGTTGAAGACCCGCCCGTCGCGCCGCTTGCGACGGAACGCCGCCTCGACGCTCTCGCGCTGCTCGCGGTTCAGCATGCCGGTGTGCTCGGCCGTCACCACTTGGTACGGGCCCGCGTTGTGGTAGAGGCGGCGGTAGTAGTCCTCGCGGAACTGCCGGTCCCGGGCGTGCACGTCCGCCTCGCGGGCGTGGGTACCGGCCACCAGCCGCCCGGCGGAGCAGCGGTAGGACGGGCATGGCGCGTCGTGCCACTGTTCCAACAGGGAGGGGTGAACGGTCTGCTCCCAGAAGCAGACCCGGCAGCGCACGTACGCCGTCTCCACGTCCTCGTCGGACAGCAGCAGGGCGTCGATCGCCCCGGGCTGGAGGCCGTGGATCCGGGTGGCGCCGTCCTTCGCGGTGCGCACGGACAGCAGCCCGGCGTCGTGCAGGGCGGGCAGCAGCGCGTCCCAGAAGGCGGGCGACTGCTCGCGCGGCACACCGAGGGTCCGCCCGGCCCAGCGCTCGTGCCAGGCGAGTCGGCCGCTCACCACGTCGAACTCGCTGCCGTTCTTCGCGGCGGAGAGCAGGAACACCGGCGCGGCGACGCCCTTCGGGAAGGCGGGCATGCCCTGCGGACGCCGTCCCCAGACGAAGTAGCGGCTGGTGCCGGTCTCGGAGAGGTACTGCTCCAGCCAGCGGTGCTTGATCGCGCCGCGCCAGCGCAGCCGCTCCAGGAAGACCCGCAGGAACGCCAGGTAGCGGGCGTCGTCGAGCGGCTCCAGCGTGTCCGCGCGCACGCTCGACGCGTGTGCCTCGCGGACGAGCGCGACGGCCGCCGCCGGGTCGTCGATGCGCACGTGAGCGGCCGCGGTGCGGGTGAGCTCCAGAGTGCGGCCCTGGCGGGCCCGCAGGCCGAACTCCATCAGGGTCTGGAAGGCCAGCCGCTCGCCGATCAGCTGCCAGGTGGCCTTGTCGCCCTTGGACTTCCCGGACAGCAGCCGGGCGACGCCGCGCAGGTCGTGCAGGTCCGGCGGGACGACGGCGACCAGGGTGTCGGCGTCGGTGCTGCCGGCGATCACCTCCGCGATCAGGTCGTTGAGCGCCGTCGGCCGCTCCTGTGACAGGTGTGAGACCAGCAGGGCGCGCAGCGAGAAGGTGTAGGAGCGGTTGGCGACGAAGCCGGCCCGGTGCGCCGCGTCCTGCACCGAGTCGTTGAACATCAGGGTCTTGCGCTCGTCGGCCTTCTCGTCGAGCTCGCCGCCGGTGAACAGCCGGGTGATGGAGGCCGCCGCGAGCGCCGCCTGCCCGGTACCGAGGTAGCGGACGGCGTTGCGCTCGCCGCAGGCCGGGCACCAGTCCTCCTTGGCTGCGGTGTTGGCGGTGGCACCCCGGTTGACCAGGACGAAGGCGGAGTCGGGCGTGCCGACCCGCGGTTCGCCCGTCTCCGGGTCGAAGTCGGCGACCGGGTCGGGCAGACGGAGACGGCGCCTACCGCCGTCCAGCACCATCAGGTCGCCGCCGGCGCCGTGCAGCTGGCCGCCCCGGGCACCCCGGGCCGAGGCCGCCACGGGCGCCTCGGCGGAGGCGCGCCTGGCCTCCGCGTCGGTGGCGGCGATCAGGTTCCGCACCCGGATCCGGTCCTGGCTGGTGGAGGCCCGGCGGATCTTCGACGGGGTGACCTCCACCTCCAGGTCGTCGCTCTCCGGGGTGAACACCGCCCAGCCGGAACGTCCGCAGTCACGGCAGTAGACCGCCGGGAGGAAGAGGTTGGCGCTCTCCCCGCCGTTGGCGGTCGTCATCGGGGCGCTGCGCACCGTCTCCGGCGCGCCCGCCTGTGAGGCGTCGCCGGCGTCCCACTGGAACTGGGCACGGGGCCAGGGCAGCACGCCGCGCAGGACCCGCGACACCGACCGGGCCCACTGGTGCACCTCGATCTGGACCAGCGGCCGGGGCCTGCCGGCGCGGGACTCCGGCGCGCGGGCGGTGGACAGCAGCGCGACGAACCTGGCCAGCGCCTCGGCCGCCTGCTCGGGCCGCTGGGTGATCGCCTGGCCCCAGGAGTAGGCACCCGCCCGCCAGAGGACGGCGAGGACCTCGTCGACGGACTTCAGCTCGCCGTCGAGTGCCGTCATCACGGCCTGGGTCAGGATGTGCGTCTTCAGGCGGGCGCCGAGCTCGAAGCGGTCGAGACCGCGCTCGCCGGTGAAGGCCTCCGCGAGGGCGTCGAACGCCGCTTCGTCCAGCGTCGGATCGGCCATCGCCGCGAGCTTGTCCGGGGTCGGCACCGGCAGCGGGTCGATCGACTCGGAGGGGATGAACTCTTCGGGGGAGAGGCGCTGTTCGCCGACGACCGCGTCCGCGGTGAACGGCGTGCCGAACACCTCGCCCGCCACCTGGAGCATCGCCTCCGCGCTGTCCGGGCCGGAGTCGGAGGAGAGGGTGGCCGAGGTCGCGACGGGGCAGATCGTGCCCAGCGGCCGGTCCGGCTCGGACACGCCGAGCGCGGAGGCGAGTCGGCGCAGCAGCATCGCGACGTCGGTGCCCTGCGCGCCGTCGAAGGTGTGGAACTCGTCGACCACGACGTAGCGCAGGTCCGCGCCGCTCCAGAGCGGGGCGTCGTCGCTGCGCTGGAGGAGCAGGTCGAGCATCTTGTAGTTGGTGATCAGGATGTCGGGCGGGGAGCCCTGCATCGAGGCCCGGTTGGTCTCGACCCGCTCGTAGCGGGTCTTGGAGACGTCGCCGATGTAGAGACCGGCGGTGACGGCGGAGAGCTCGTCGTTGTTGCGGAGGTAGTCGTTGATGCGCAGGGCCTGGTCGGTGGCCAGCGCGTTCATGGGGTAGAGGAGGACGGCCTTCACGCCGTACCGACCGGCGGCCTTCTCGCGGCGGCAGTGGTCGAGGACGGGGATGAGGAAGGACTCCGTCTTGCCGGAGCCGGTGCCGGTGGTGACCATCGTCGGCTGGGGTGTGCGGCCGTGGGCCGAGCTGAGCCGGGCGAAGGCGCGGGCCTGGTGCGCGTACGGCGTCCAGCCGTCGCCCGGTGCCCAGTCGAGGGAGGCGCGCCAGGACGGGTCGGCTTGGAGGAAGGGCGTGCGGATCCGCAGGAACGGGCCCCGGAACATGCCGGTGGTCTCGTCGCCGAGGAAGCTGTGCAGCGCGAGCCGCGCGCCCTCGTCCGTCAGTGCGTAGGTGGTCGAGAGGTACTGCAGCAGGCTCTCCTTGAGCGCCCGCGCCTCCAGCGTCGGCCTCACGGTGTGACGGTCCCCCTCGTGGTTCTTCCCCGCCGGGTGTTCGGGTTGTGGTGGCGGGGTGAAGTTTACGGTCGGACACGGACAGTCGCCGTGGCCGGGGCCCGTGGGGCGCTTCGGGGCAGCCCATCGGGTCCCCGAGCCTACTGCGGGGGCGGGTGGGACAGGGGGGTCGTGGCGGAATCGGAATCGGTTGTTCGTGCCGGTCGGGGTGGCTCGGCCGCCGGGGCGGCTGCTCTTCCCCGGGGGTGGCGTGGGCTACTGGGGGCGGGCGGGGGCGATGGTGCACCAGACGGCCTTGCCGATGCCGTCGGGGCGGGGGAAGCAGCCCTAGCTGTGGGAGAGGCGGTCGACGAGGAAGAGCCCGCGCCCGGCCTCGGCGTCGAGGTCGGGGTGCTTGGTGGTGGCGACGGTGGAGGGGAGGGGGCGGCCGGCGTCGTGCACCTCGATGTGGAGCTCGGCGGGCGAGAGTGCGAAGCGCACGAGGAGGAGGCGGTCGGCGGGCACCCGGGCGTGCTGCACGGCATTGGTGACCAGCTCGCTGAGCAGCAGCTCGCCGGTCGACGAGAAGAGGTCGGCGAGCCCGGGCGGGGAGGCGCGGAGGAAGTCGAGGAGGAGTCGGCGGGCGATGCCGACGGAACGGCGGTGCTTGGGCAGCCAGGTGGACTGCTCGTGGGGCGAGGGGGAGGGGGCCGGGGGGAGGTTGTTGCAGACGTCGGACACGGCTGATCACCCTTCGGTGGTGCGAGTGGTGTGACGGCCGGGGCCGGTGGGCAGGTACCCGCGCCGTGGATCGGGCATGGGGATGCCCGGTAGAAGATCGCCTTGATCACTGTGTGTCGAGCGATCGACTACTGCATGTAGCTTGCTCCATGGTCCGCGTTTTGTGCAACGTTTCCTGAAGAAACACTGACGGCGCCTACGCTGTTGCTCAGCGCATCCGGCGGATAGCAGACTGAAACTGACTCAAGGAGGTTTGGTGTCACAGGAGAAGACGCCCAACGCACCGTCAACCGTGCTGGGACGTCAGCTGGGAGACGAACTGCGTGCGATGCGGGAACGGGCCGGACTGACCACGGCCGACGTCGCCGCCGAACTTGACTGCACCAAAGGGAAGATCTCCCGGATCGAGAACGGCAGGTCACCCCTCCGTGCGCCTGACCTCGCCGCGATGCTCCGCATGTACGGCCGGGACGATGACGCAACGTCGGAACGCCTCGCCGAACTCGCACGGGCGGCCAACAAGCGTCGGCGTGGCGGATGGTGGAACGAATACGGTGGCGTCCTGGCCGACACCTATCGCGACTTCATCGCCTTGGAAGCCGTCGCGTCGTCGGTCCGCACGTACCAGAGTCAGATAGTGCCCGCGCTGCTCCAGACACCTGACTACGCTCGGGCGTTGTCGGTCGCGAGCCGGCGTTGGACCCGGCCCGAGGAGATCGAGCAGTTCGTCTCTGTCCGCCTTCTGCGGCAGCACCGGCTGACGGAGGAAGAGCCGTTGGCGGTCTGGGCGGTACTCGCGGAGGGCGCGTTGCGGCAGGAGGTCGGAGGCCCTGCCGTCATGCGGGACCAGCTGGCCCATCTGGCCGAGATGTCGACCCGGCCCAACGTCACCGTGCAGGTGGTCCCATTCCGTGTCGGGGCGCATGCCAGCATGGTCGGCCCCTATGTGATCCTGAGCTTCCCGTCCGCCAGTGCGATGGACGTCGTGCTGCTCGACAATCCCTCGGGTTCGATGTGGTTGGAGCGGGCGCCGGAGATCGCGACCTACTCGGAACTCTGGGACGACGTGCGGACCAAGGCGCTGTCTCCGGTGGAATCACTGGAGCTGATCAACTCGATCAAGGAGTTCGGTACATGACCTCGACCTCTGACGCCACCGGTGCGGTATGGCGCAAGAGCACATACAGCGGGCCCGACAACGAGTGCGTGGAGGTGGCCGATGGCCTGCCAGGCGCTATACCGGTGCGCGATTCGAAGGATCCCGAGGGGCCTGTGCTGCTGTTCGCCGCTGATGCGTGGGCGGCGTTCGTCGGCGGGCTGAAGGCGGGGGAGTTTCCGCTCGCCTGAGGGAGTTGGATGTGCGGGCCGTGGTGAGCCACGGCCCGCACTGCTTGGGTACGGCCGGCTGCTACCAGGCGGTCAGATCGTCGAGGAAGTCGCGGTAGGAGTGGTTGCTGCCCTTGGGCTTCGCCGGCGCGTGACCGAGGCGGACGGCGGCCTGAACGACCGTCTGGCTGTCGCTCTCCCTGTAGGGCGGCTTTCCGAGGCGGCGTTGCAACTCCTCCTTCGGGTTGCGTATCTGCGCGGTGTCCCGGTTTCTGAGTTGCTGCGGCACCGTCCAGCCCGGATGGACCTCGGGAAAGGCGTCGGGGAACAGCAGCAGCCAACCCTCGGTCTCCCAGGTCGCCAGCGCGAGGGCGAGCGGCGCGGGGCAGCGGTCGGCGAACTCGGCCCGGAGTTTGGCGCGTACGGCGTCGTAGCGCTCGCGCGAGACGTCGTCGAGGTCGAGGTGCATGGCGAGGCCGTGCAGGTCCGCCTTCTCCTTGGCCGCGAGTGCTTTGGCCTTCTGGACGATCTTCGTCACCCGCGAGGAGAGGTTCGTTCCGGTGGCGTCCTTCAGGGCGACCGGGTCGTTGATGGACGCGACCTTGCCGGTGAAGGCGCTCAGATGAGCCCTGACGAGGTGGGTGAGCGCCTCCCGGTCGTTCGTGCTCTCGCCCGCCACGACGATGATCCGGGCCTTGCTACCGCCGCCCTTTACGCCTTTGGGCGGCTTGCTCACAGGCCGCCGCCCAGGGCACCGGAGAACCACAGCTCGCCGAGCGGAAGCCCTTCGCTGGCGGTGCGGATCTCGCGCACCTCGTCAGCACTGAGCGACGGAATGCGTGAAGCGCCGTAATGGTCGCGCTCGCAGACCACGAACTCCTCAGGTTCGAGCCGGTCCACTAGGGCGGGAGAGTGCGTCGTTACGATGAACTGACTGCGTTCACTCGCCTCGCGCAGGCGCTCGACGAGCAATTCGAGCGCCTGCGGGTGCAGGCCGTGGTCCAGCTCCTCCACGCACGTGAGTGCGGGCGGCGCTGGGTCGTAAAGCATGGCAAGCAGGCTCAGGAGGCGCACTGTCCCGAAGGAGGCATCGGCGAGCGAGGTCGGCCGCCGTAGACCCTGCTCGGAGAGCTGGACCTCAACATATTCACCAGCTCCACCGATCGTGGCAAAGTTGATGTCCTCCAGATTCGGAAGAGCAACCCGAGCATCCTCGACCAGCCTGTTCCAGGCCGTCTCGTCGTGCGCTGCGAGATTGGTCAGGAAGAGAGCAAGGTTGGCGGCGTTGTGTCCCAGTTGCACTGGACGGCTGTGCGGTACACCCGTGATGAGCATCTGTCGTGCGGTACTGGTGCCTCTCCGGACCGGCCGGGTCAGAGACGGGCCGGCTGGCACTCGTTGAGGTGTGCGAGCCGCAGCCACATTCACGTCGAACACTCGGAAGGACGACAGCACCTCTGCAATGGTCGCCACCTCCTGCCCGCCCTCGGTCGGAGCGAGTCGCGGAAGGGTGGAGAGGCCGCTGCTGAGCTTTCGAATTCCGAGGCTTCGTTCCCCTGAATCCTCGATGTCGTCGGACGCCGTATGCCCGATCGTGTCAGTAACCACCGCTTCCTCACCTGAGACGGTGATTCGTCGGCCTCTGCCCTTGTTCCGCTTGAACGTGAACGACTCGCTGCGGCTGATGCTGTAGCCCTCGATGGCGCGCTTGTTGCCGCGCCGGTTGATGGTCAGCTGGTACTCGTCGGGAGCCGCAGCCGATGCGTGGGACGTCCACCGTGCCTGCAGCCGGATGCGCATCATCGTCGGCGGGCGGTCGCCGCCCCAGAACGCCAACTCGTCAAAGCCTCCCCGTGACGAGAGGGCGGGGTCGAGGTCGGTGTTGATGATGTCCGCGAGGAAGCGGAACACCTGGAGTACGTTCGACTTGCCCACGCCGTTCGGACCGACCAGTACGGTCAGGCCACCGAGGGGCAGGGAGATCCGCTGAAGGCTGCGGAAGTTCTCCACGTCGAGTCGGAGGAGCCGGCGGTCTGTCATGGCCCGACCTTACTGTCATCGTCGGACACCGCCGCAGAGGCGCCCGGCACCTCCTGCCGCACCGGATCCCACTTGCCACGGGCCACCTCCGCGTCCAGCCGCGCCTGGAACACGGCGTGCGCCTCGCGCATCTCGCGCTCGCGGTCGGCCTTGTAGAAGGGGGCGGTGTAGCCGTCGGGGACGGGCGCGTTGTCCGGGTCGGCGAGGTAAGCAGTGAGCTGGGCGAAGCTCTCCTTGGACTGGCGCTGCCCGATCGTGCGGGCATTGCCGGCCAGCTTCCAGCCCTCGGCGTCGAACCAGGTGACGGCCTCGTACTTCTGGAGAACGGGGAACCGGCCCCGGTAGGCAGCGATCAGCGCATCCGCATCCATGCCGAGCCAGACCGCGACGAGCGCATCGATCTCCACCAGCGCGGACCGGCGGGCCCGCTCCGAGCGCAGCGGAGTCTCCCGCCGCCATTCCGGAGTGACCTCGTGCAGCGGCTGGATGCCCGGCCAGTCACAGGCCCACGGCTCGTACGCGGGCCAAATCGGGTCGTACAGTTCGGACCAGAGGTCGGCGTAGGCGCGGGTAAGACAGTTCAGGCGCAAGGTTCGGAGGAGGAGAGCGGAAGCGAGGGGGTGATCAGGGGAGGGAGCGGGCATGGCTTTGGCGCCAGTGACCTGCAGGTCGCCTCGTCCGGTGGCGCGAAGGAAGTAGTCCAAAGGCAGCGCGGCCCAGAATCCCGAAACAAGCGCAGTTAGGCGGTTTTTTGGCATGGCGAGACTGTGTACGGCATGAATGTGTGCCGTACCTGGAGGGATCAGGGCCGCATACAAGGCCCTTTCGGTGTTCGGCGCTACCTGGCGGCGCCAGGCTACGCGATGGAAGATTGCATACCTTCGCCGGGAGCGGGCGGTGAGTACTGCATCGATATCTTCGGCTGACACCTCATCCTGGGAAATCATCTGTCGCATCGCCACAGTGCTCCGTGCGGCGGAAACTGCTGCGGGATTTGCTCGCAGACGATCAAGATCTTCGTGGCTGATCCAGCGGTCCTGCGCTGCCAGATACTGCGAATTATTGCCCTTTACTCGGATGTAGGCAGTGTCAGGGACAAAATCATCAGAAAGATTGACGAGATCAGCCCCGAAGGCGTCATTGCTGTTGGCGTCGTGGCGCTTGAAGATGGGAGTGGCCACGCTCAGCTGAGTGCCCTTGAGGATCACCTGGCGCCAGCGGTTGGGTTGGAACGCGCTTGCCTCAGAGGCTGTGGGGTGATTGTAGTCGATCAGCCCAGAGTCCTTTGCTCCACTTTCTTCGAGGGCTCGGGTGATCTGCGGTTGCAGGGCACCCAATCGAAGCGGATAGTTCGCCAGGGCCGAGATAGCTGATGCCTCCTCCGTGCTGACTGGGAAGAGGAGGTGCGTCTGGTCTACTGGGTTCCCTTCCCTGCCCAGTAGGCGCTGCCAGATCGCGAGCTGTTCACGATTGACACGAATCACCCGGGATAGATGCGGGCGCTCATCGAACTCGCCGTTGCGGTAGCGGACGCCCGGCGCTTCGCCGGATCCGTCATGGCTTGCCGACAGTCTCAGTGCGTCAACTGACACAAGTGAGGAGAGGTGGTCGAACCTGATTTCACCAAGGGGTCCGTAGATGTGCACGCCGAAATGGGTTGTGTCACTGACTGGCCTGACGAAGAAGCGCTGTCCGGAATTAACGAATTCTCCGTGAATTCGCAGCCTTCGGAACGCCGCCGCTCGAATCCTTGCCTCCTTATCGCCTGTAAGATGAGAATCCGGGTGCACTAGCCCTGCTGTTCCCATAGCTGAACTATGGGCCCAGACCTGGGTCATGAAAGCCCTGTACAGGTCCGGCTGCGTACCCGTCAGAAGCGGGTACATCTGCTCCGAACCGAACAATTCAACCTGGGCGCCGATGGCCGTCAATTCATCCAGCACGTACCTCTGCACCTCTGTCGAGCGAAGCAACTCGCCCTTTCGGCGCTGCTTCTCCGTCGCCGATGCCTTCTCGGTGAGCATGAACCAGGGCTCGTGCTCGGCCAACACTGCCGACTCGTCCCAACGCGGCCGTACCCAGGGCGGGTTCCCCACCTGCAAGTCGAATCCCCCGTACCGGGCGAAGACCACGCCGAAGTCCAGTTCCCAGTGCAGGAAGCCCTGATGCTCCGCGATCTCCTGGGCGATGGCCAACCAAGGGAAGCGTTCGTCGAGCTTGGACACTGAGTCCATGCCCATGAACACGGGCAATCCGTCCTCGTATGCCCTGATGTCTTTGAGGTTGTCGAGATCGGCAATGAGTGTGCCTTCGGGCTGGTCGTATGTGCCGAGCAGGGCCTCGGCGAAGTCCAGCCAGTCCGTGAACTCTGCCAAGGCGATGACTGGGCGCCGTGTGGGAGCCGGCATACGCCGCCGCATCCCAGTGGAGGCCTTGCGTGGCGCCGCGACAGGGGCGGCGTCGCTGAGAGCGGAGAGCAAGGACTCCTGCTCGTCGCCCATGCTGAACAGTGACGACTGTTCCGCGATGCCCAGTCCAACGGCAGGTAGGGTCGGCTCGACCTCGCCCACCTGCGGCAGCCCGGCCAACGCGGCCACCGCGAGTTCGTCGTCGTTGGCCTCGTACACCGCCGCGCTGCCGTCCAGCAGCGCGGCCTTCTCCACCGGCCAGAACCACAACGCGCACCAGGTGTCCATCATGGTCTTCAGCCGCCAGTACGGCGTCCCGGGCGTCTCGAAGAGGTCCCGGTAGACCTTCTCCTTCGGCACCGCGCCCTCGGGCCGGCGCAGGAATGCGTACTCCGCCGGGTCTTCCGAATCCGAGGCGTCCGCGCCCCACACATCTATCCGCCGCGAGATCTCGCCCTCCGAGATCTCCATCCTCCGAACAACCAGCTCCCACAGGAACTCCGCCCGCCGCGCCACCGCCTGCAGCCTCGCCAGCTGCGACAGCTTCTGCCCCCGCGCCGCCTTCACCGTCGGCGGCTTGAGGATCCCCTTCTTCCACGCCGCGAGCTGCTTCGTCTCCTCCGGCGCGAGGGCCCGCGCCTCCTTCTCCCCAGCAACCGCCGCCCACCCGGGCGCCGGCAGGAGGAACTGGTGCACCGCCCCGTCCGGCAGCTCCTGTCGCGTGACACCTTCCTCGCCGATGAACGGCAGCGGTGTCGGGCCCAGTGCGCCCTTGGCCTTCAGCCAGAGCTTCTCCTTCGCCCCGACGTCCTCCCCGCTGAACACGGCCCGACGCCCGCCGATGAGCGAGTTGCCGCGCCGCAGGTGCAGGCCGAACCACGGGGCCTGCATGCCCGGGTGCATCGTGTTGAGCCAGAGCGAGACCTCCGCCAGCTCCACGCCCGTCGCATTGAGGTCGACCCCGTACGCGTTGTGCAGGGCGATGTACGCCTTGGCCTTCTGCTCCTCCTCCAGCGCCTTACTGGTGGGGATCGAGACGCCCAACTCGTCCTGGCGCCGCCGCAGGTACTCCTTCGCGACCTGGTTGATCGCCTCGTTGAGGAACGCGCCCGATCCGAGGGCCGGCTCGCAGATCCGGTACTTGAGCAGCTCGGAGGCCCGAGTCCGGACGACCTCCCCGTGCTCGTCCTTCTCCTGGTCCAGCCGGTGCTTGAGCGTCAGCTCCACCGTCACCTTGGTCAGCGACTCGGGCGTGTAGTAGGAGGCAGAGGTCTGCCGCTCCCGCCCCGCCAACCGGTAGACGAACGAGCCCTTCCGGTACACCTTCCGCCCGCGCAGACCCTTCCGCGCGTCCCGCTCGCCGTACTCGACGAAGACCTCGTCCGGGTACTCGCCCTGCCGGTCGGCGGGGATCATCCAGGACCCGTCCTTCGGGTCGCCGCCCTTGGCGACCTCCCGGAGCTCCTGGTCGGCGATGAAGCCGGTGTACGACATCAGCCCCTCGTACACCGCCCCCAGCTGGTTGATGCCCAGGTTGCGGTAGGAGATGAAGCCGCCGCGCTCGCCGCGCCGCGCGTTCTTCATGGTCAGCAGCCGCAGTACCTCGTGCAGCGCCGCGTTCCGGAGCCGCAGGTCCAGCCAGGCCGGGCAGTCGTCCTCCGCACGCGGGTCCAGCGCATTGCCGCCGATCAGGGTGACGGACCTGTCCTCGAACAGCGTGCTGTGCAGCGGCTCGAAGCGCAGCCCGCGGTCCTCGCTGCGACGTGCGGCCTTGGCCTTCCTCGTCTCCACGTCATCGCCGGGCAGGTCGTCGTCCGGCTCGGTGCCGTAGCGGCGGTGGCCGTGGTTGACCTTGTGGAACAGCACGTCCAAGGACGAGTACAGGTGGTACCCCTCCCGCGCCGCCGGCTCGACCAGCTCCTCGTCCCGGGCCACGAGTTCGCGCAGCCGCGCCATCGAGTAGCCCGCCTCGTAGCTGCCGTCGTCCGCCGGGAGGATGCCGAGCTCCGGCCGGGCCTCGGCGTACAGCAGGAAGAGGATCCGGTACAGGTACCGCAGCGTCTCGCGGGTGAGCCGCTTGGCGAACGGGGTGCGGCCGTCCTCCAGGTCGGCGGGGGTCAGCCCGGCGGCGGCGATCCGGTCCAGGACCTCCTGGGCGATGATCTCCACGGACCGCTGCAGGCCGTCCCGCAGCTCGCCGCTGACGCCGACGGCGTTGGTGGCGGAGGCCTTGAGCAGGGTGTCGAGCAGGGGTTCGGCGCCGTTGTCGCCGGGGCGCAGCATGTCCCGGCCGAACAGGGCGGCCAGCATGGCGAGTTCGCCGCCCTGCCTGCGGTCGTTGCGCTCCAGCGCCGCGTCCAGGTTGACGGCCAGGTACCGGCCCTCGCCCCAGCTGTTGCGGTCGGCGAGGACGAGCACGCCGCCGATCAGCAGCAGCACGAAGCGCGGCGGGTTGCCCTCGGGCCCGCCGATCTTGCCGGCGAACAGCCAGGAGGCGAGCGCGGCGCCGTCCGCGTAGCTCTCGGCGGCGCTGACCCGCAGCGGGGCGAGCAGCCGCCCCGGCCCGCCCGCGTCGAGTGCGGCGTCGTTCTCCGCCGCCCAGCCGCAGTCCACCGCCACGACGCCGTGTCCGTGGTAGGCGACCTGGACGGTGTGGTCCTTGCCCGCCCGGTGGACGGTCAGCTCGGCCGGGCCGCCGTCGTCGTACCCGAGGGCGCGCAGCACCGACCGGTGCCATTCGGTGAGCCGCTTCGTCCACTCGGCGTTGCCGTACGTGCGGCGGGCGTACTCGTCCTCGGCGTCCGTGCGGTCCGCTTCGGCGAAGAACGGGCGCATGTCGTCGCCGAAGTACGCGGCGCGCAGGGTGCGGACGCGTTCGCGGGCGGTGGTCCGGTGGTCGTGCTCGTCGCCCTCGCGCAGCGTCCACGGATCGAAGACGTGCTTCTTCAGGTCGGCCGGGAGCTGCTCCGCGAAGTAGTGCGCCGCGAAGTACTCACCGCGGTTGCCGAAGGAGTCGTGGACGGTGCTCATCGGTTCTCGGTCTCCAGGTGCGAGGGTCCGGCCGGGGCGGTGCCGGCGTCCAGGGGCTCCAGGACGGCGAGCAGGCGCAGCATCGGCGCGCCCGCCGTCTCCAGCGACTTGACCAGGTCGAAACGGCGGCTCGCGGTCAGCGCCGCCTGCTGCTTCCCGGCGCTGCCGCCGCTGAACAGGGCGCCCTGCTTCCAGTGGGTCAGCCGCTTGCGGTAGGGGGCGAGGGTCGCGTCGACCTGCTGCCGGTAGGCGTCCTCGCGGGACTCCAGGTACCCGGTGGCCGCCGCGATCGCGGCCGGGACCAGGCCCTGGAGGCCGGGCAGGTCGTACGGCGCGGCCCGGCCCGGCATGGACGGGTTCACCCCCGCGCGGGTGAGCCAGTCGTTGTCCAGGGTCTCCACCACGGGCTCGCCGGGCAGGCCGGAGACGGCCATCCACTCGACGACGGTCGGGCGGCCGAGCGCGTTGGAGTAGATCCCCTGGACGAGGAAGACGGGAGCGGGGACGGCGGCGGCCAGCACCGGGGCCTCGTGGCGGCCGATCTCGACGAGCACCTTGTCGGTGAGCCAGTCCAGCACCGGGTGGATGTCGGTGAGGTAGGAGACGTTGGGCCACAGCGACTCCGAGGAGTTGCGGGCGACGGCCAGCCGCTTTCCGGCGAGCTCCTTGGAGAAGGTCACCCGGAGCCGGCCGGGTTCGTCGCGGCGGGGGAGGATCCGCTGCTCGTCCAGGTAGGACTTGGGCAGGGCCCGGAACCGGTAGGCGAGGTCGCGCGGCGGTTCGAACGCGATGGTTCCGTCCGGGTCGCGGCGCAGGGAGAGTTCGTCCTCGGGGTTGGTGCGGCAGACCTGCCGCAGGCCCGCCTCGAAGTAGGCGGCGGTGTCGGGGAACAGCCTCAGGATCTGCGCGCGTGGCACCTCCCGGCGGGTGGGCGCGGCGCCGACCTGAGCGAGCAGCCCGGCGAGCAGTCCGCCGCCGGCCTGCCGGGAGGCCTTGATGGACTGCTCGACGGTGCGGCCGGCGATCAGGTCCTTGGTGAGGCGGTTCTCCTCCTCCTGGGCCCGGTAGAGGCCGGTGGCGGCCTCGGCGGAGCCGTCGATCTTGTGCGCCTCCTCCTCGCGCCGGAGCAGCTTCTCGCCGACCAGCCGGTCGTCCAGGGTGCGGGGTTCGCCCGTGACGGGGTCGGTGCGCCAGGGCAGGTCACTGGTGAGGACCAGGGCGCGGAACTGCGGTGAGCGCTTCTGCCCGTAGCGGTCGATGCGGCCGTTGCGCTGCTCGATCCGGATCAGTGACCAGGGCAGGTCGTAGTGGATCAGCAGGTGGCACTGCTGGTGCAGGTTGACGCCTTCGGAGGCGACGTCGCCGGTGAAGAGCAGCCGGACGGGGTCGTCCCGCAGACCGAAGCTCTCGATGATCTTCATCTGCTCCTGGTCGCTGGTCGCCTCGCCGTGCATCACCTGGACGGCGTGCGTGCCGCCGCGGCCGTGGCCGTAGGCGAGCCAGGGCTTGCGGTCGTCCGGGCTCGGGCCCTTGGTGAAGCCCAGCGCCGCCGGTACCGCCTCGGCCAGCCACTTCAGGGTGGGGATGCGCTCGGAGAAGACCACCACGCGGACGTCCGAGCCGGGGCCGACACCCAGCTCGCGCAGCTCGGCGACCAGCGCGCGGAGCTTCGCGGAGTCGTCGTCGCCGATGGCGCCGGCCAGCCGCTCCAGTTCGGTCAGGGCGGCGAGTTCGGTCGCGGTCTCCTCGGCGGTGCGCCTGCGGCGGCCGGACCGCACGGTGGCCGGTCCGTCGTCCGCCGGCTGCTCCTTGGCCGCCGTGCTCAGCGTCTTCTTGCGGGTGGCGATGGTCTGGAGGAGGGCGTGGTGCGAGGAGAGGAAGGACTTGAGCAGGTTGTAGGCGTCGAGCTGGCTGAAGGCCGCCGAGGCATCGGCACCGTCGCGCGGGATCCAGCGCGACGCCAGCTCCTCGAAGACGGCGAGCTCGGCCGCGCTCGCGGCGGCGGGCACGGGTACCGACGGTCCCCGGTCGGCCCAGGCGCCCTTGAGCGAGTCGCGGACCTCCGGGGTGGTCTTGGTCCGGCGGATGTAGAGGTGTTCCAGGTCGGACACCTCGTAGCGGTCGGGGTCGACGATGGCCGCCGGGTCGAGCAGCTTGATCAGCTCGGCGAACGAGCGGGCGTCGCCGTTGTGCGGGGTCGCGGACGCCAGGACCAGCGCGTCGGTGCGCCGGGCGAGGAGCTGGGCGAGGGCGTTGGTGTCGGTGCCGCGGTTCACCAGGCGGTGCGACTCGTCGATCACCACCGCGTCCCACTCGGTCTTGTCCAGGTGGTGGGCGTACTGGCCGTCCCGCTTCAGGGTGTCGACCGAGACGATCACGCGCTTGAAGTAGGCGAACGGGTTGCGGCCCGAGGGGATCTCCTGCTGGATCCGCTGGATGCCGGTGGAGTCCAGCCGCACCAGCGGGATCGCGAAGCGCGTCCACAGTTCGCGCTGGAACTGCTCCAGGACGTGCTGGGGGGTGACCACCAGGATCCGCTCGCCGCGACCGCGGCGGATCAGCTCGGCCAGGACCAGGCCGATCTCCAGGGTCTTGCCGAGGCCGACGACGTCCGCGATCAGCAGGCGCGGCTGCGGGTTGGCCATGGAGAGGGCGAGTTCGGCGGGGCGGAGCTGGTGGGTCTGGGCGTCCATGAGGAAGTTGTCCGCCAGCCCGAGGCCGTGTTCGGTCTGCGGGAGGAAGGACTTGCGGACCACCGCCTCCAGGTAGAGGCGGGCCCGGCGGTGGTTCGGGGAGTTGTCCGCGACCAGGGTGGTCTCACGGGGATCGAGGACCTGGATGTCGTCGAGGCGGCTGTAGAAGACGGCCTCGGTGCCGCGGACGAAGGAGGAGACGCCGGTGACCTCGACCATGAACCTGTCGTGGGTGGTCGCCGTCACCTTGCGGACCAGCCACTGCTCGTCCCGGACCAGGACCTGAGAACCCGGGGCGAACCCGGGCCCGGCCGCCCGGTCGCCGGGGGACGTGGGTGGGGCCGGTTCGGGCTCCCAGTCGGTCCAGCCGGAATCGGACGCCTCCGTTGTCCCGGTTGCCGCCGCTCCGGTCGCCGTCATGTCGCCGGACTCCGCGTCGACCGCCACGCCGTACTCCCACTCACTTGCTCTCGCCGGTTTCCTGCCCCGCTCCGCCCGCACCGCAGGTGTCCGGGCGTGGCAGGTGCCACCGTGCCATCCAACCAGGCCCGAGGCTGAACCGGGACCGTTCGGGTGATCGTCCGGGAGGTTCTAGAGCGCGGGCCTCGACGCGTAGGCCTTGCGCAGTTCGTCGGCGACCCGCCGGGAGGCCGGCACCCGGGGGCGAGCCGGTGCGGCGGGCGCGGGGGGTTCGGGCTCGGGCGCCGGTGTCTCGGGGATCTCCTCGACGGCCGGCGGCTCCGCGAGGACGGCGTCCGTGCCCGGTGCCGGTACGGCGAGATTCCGCAGGCGGTCCTCGACCTCCGGGGTGAGCCGGGCGGCCCCCGGGCCGCCGCCGGCCGTGCGGGCGATCAGCGTCTGCCGGGCCGCGGCCGCGGTGACACCGGCAGCGGACATCACGGCGGCGCACGCGTCCGCGACCTGCTCCAGCGTCGGCCGGTCCTGCGGCTCGTGCGCGAACACGGCCGTGAGCAGAGGCAGCAGTGCCTCGGGCACGCCGGACAGGTCGGGAGCGTGCTCGGGGCTCGCGACCTGGGCGACGATCGACTCCCAGCGGGTGCCGTCGTACGGAAAGTGGCCGGCCGCCGCGTAGAGGAGGACGGTGCCGAGGGCGTACACGTCGGCCGCCGCGGTGACGTGAGGATGGCCTGCGGCCTGCTCGGGCGGCATGCACCGCACCGTTCCGACGATCATGCCGCTGTGCGAGAGGGACTCGTGCGTCGCATCGGTGAACGCTGCGAGCCCGAAGTCGATGATCACCGGGCCGTAGTCGCCCATGATGACGTTCTGCGGCTTCATGTCGCGGTGCAGCAGGTCGGCGGCGTGAACGGCGGCGAGCCCCTCCGAGAGCAGCGCGCCCAGACTCGCGACCTGCACCGCCGGCAGCGGACCGCGGGCGTCGATCTCCTCCAGCAGGGTGCGGCCCGGGACGTAGTCCATGGCCATCCACGGGCGGTCCGCGTACGGGTCGGCGTCGAGGAAGCGTGCGACCCGGCCGGTGCCGACCACCTTCCGCGCGGCCCGTGCCTCCCGTTCGAAGCGTTCCCGGGTCAACGGGTCCAGCCGGTCCGCGCGGATCAGCTTCACCGCGACCGGGTCCCCGGCGGGAGAGAAGGCGAGGAACACCTCTCCCATGCCGCCGGATCCGAGAGTGGACGCCACCGTGTACCGGCCGATCCGCTCGGGCACTCCCGGCATGCGCACACCCCTTCGTGGTTTCGCGGCGTGGCCACCGCCGTGGACGCCGGTGGCCAGATTAATGGGAAGGGCCCGGGAGTCGTGTACGGAGGGGACGAGTCTCCCGGCGCCGGGTGGATCGCCGGTTCGGGTGATGGGCGGCGGGGTGTGCGCCGGTTCGGTGGGGCGGGCGGGTGGCGGTGTGTATAGGTGGCAGCCGGAGAACGCCAACGGAAGGGGACGCCATGACCCAGTCGGTCGCGAGGGCCGCCCGGAGCACCGAGGACGTCGTCGCCCGGATGCGGGGGATCGGGGCGGGGCTGGACCCCCGGGACGGGGTGGCCTGCTTCAACCGGGCGTACCTGGCGGTGATGGAGCTGGTCGGGCAGGGGTTCGCCGCCGGGCGGTTCGCGGACCGGGCGTTCGCCGAGCGGCTGGCCGTGGTCCTCGCCAACCTCTACTTCGACGCGGTGGACGCCGCCGCGGCCGGGCGGCCGGTGAACCCGGCGTGGCAGCCGCTGTTCGAGGCCCGGGGGAGCCGGAAGGTGTGGCCGGTCCAGTTCGCGTTCGCGGGGATGTACGCGCACGTCAACCACGACCTGGCGCCCGCCGTCGTCGCGACGTGCATCGAGTGCCGCACCACGCCCGACACGCCGCCGGTGCACGCCGACTACCTCGCGGTCGGCGAGCTGTTCGCGCGGGTGGAGGCGCAGGTGCGGGCGGAGTTCGGGGCGCGGATCGGCCGGGTGGCGCCGGAGGCGGCGCAGCCGCTGGAGCACATCGTCTCCGGCTTCTCGGTGGAGCGGGCCGGCGAAGCCGCCTGGGCGGCCGTCCAGACGCTCTGGCACCAGCGCAACATCCGCCCGATGTACGACGCCACGCTCGCGGCGGTCACCGCGAGCACCGCGCTGGCGGGGCGGATGCTGGTCACACCCGTGCTGTCGCCGGTGGAGGAGCGGGACGGGGAGGGGTGAGGAGCCTCCGGTCGGCGGAGTCCGGCGGGCGGCCGGGTACCGGCCGGGGTGGACTGGTGGCATCCCCTGACGGAGACCCGAAAGGCTGACGACCATGTCCTCCCCGCCCGCCGAGTACGGCGACCTGAGCGCCCTGGTGATCAACTGCACGCTCAAGCGCTCGCCCGAGCGGAGCCACACGCAGGGCCTGATCGACGTCAGCACCGGCATCCTGGAGCGCCAGGGCGTCGCGGTCGACGTGGTCCGCGCGGTGGACCAGGACATCGCCACCGGCGTCTGGCCGGACATGACCGAGCACGGCTGGGAGACGGACGAGTGGCCCGTCCTCTACAGCCGGGTGATGGCCGCCGACATCCTGGTGCTGGCCGGGCCGGTCTGGCTGGGGGACAACTCCTCGGTGATGAAGAAGGTCGTCGAGCGGCTGTACGCCTGCTCGTCGATCCTCAACGAGCGCGGCCAGTACGCCTACTACGGCCGGGTCGGCGGCTGTCTGATCACCGGCAACGAGGACGGCGCCAAGCACTGCGCGATGAACGTGCTCTACAGCCTCCAGCACCTCGGCTACACCGTCCCGCCGCAGGCGGACGCGGGGTGGGTGGGGGAGGCCGGGCCGGGGCCGTCGTACCTGGACCCGGGGTCGGGCGGGCCGGAGAACGACTTCACCAACCGCAACGCCACGTTCATGACCTGGAACCTGCTCCACCTGGCCCGGATGCTCAGGGACGCCGGCGGCATCCCCGCGTACGGCAACCAGCGCTCGGAGTGGGACGCCGGCTGCCGCTTCGACTTCGAGAACCCCGAGCACCGCTGAACCGGCCGCGCCGCGCCGCGCCCGCCCGGTTCGGCGGCCCGGTCCGGCGGCCCGGTGGTGGAGAAACCTCTACTCCGGATCCGCCACACAGCGTCACTGTGCCGGAGCGCCCCCGTTCCTAGCGTGGTCAGCAGCGCGCGTGAGGCGCGCGGTGGACCCGGTGGTGGGAGTTCGAGTGCTGACGCAAGGGATCGGGCAGGGGACGGCGGCCGTCCGTCTGGTGGCCGTCGAGAAGGTCTACGGCAGGGGCGACAACGAGGTGGCCGTGCTCAAGCGGCTGAGCCTGGACTTCGCCGCCGGCAGCTTCACGGCCGTGATGGGGCCCTCGGGGTCGGGAAAGAGCACCTTCCTGCACTGCTCCGCGGGTCTGGTGAAGCCGACCCGGGGCACTGTGCTGATCGGTGACACCGACCTCGCGGACCTGGACGAGGTGGGGCTGACCAGGCTGCGCCGCGACCGGATCGGCTTCGTCTTCCAGTCGTACAACCTGCTTCCGGCGCTCACGGTGCGGCAGAACATCGTGCTGCCGTCGCAGTTGGCCGGCCGGCGTCCGAACCGGAGCCAGGTCCTGGCCGTGGTCGACCGGGTCGGGCTCGCCGACCGGCTGGACCACCTGCCCGGGCAGCTCTCCGGGGGGCAGCAGCAGCGGGTGGCGATCGCCCGGGCGCTGGTGACCCGGCCGGCCGTGGTCTTCGCCGACGAACCGACCGGCGCGCTGGACACCCGCACCGCCGCGGCCGTGCTCGGCCTGCTGCGGGAGACGGTGGACGCCGGCGGGCAGACGCTGGTGATGGTCACCCACGACCCGGTGGCCGCCTCCTACGCCGACCGGGTGGTCTTCCTCGCCGACGGCCGCTTCGCCGGCGAGCTGCACCGGCCGACCGCCGAAGCCGTCGCGGCGCGGATGACCAGGCTCGGCGCCTGGAACGACGCGACGGTCCCGGCCTCCGCCGCCGCCCACTCGGAGGGTGGCCGCTGATGCTGCTGCCGGCTCTGCGCACCCTGAGGTTCCGCAAGGCCGGGTTCGCCGCCACCTTCGTGGCGATGTTCCTCGGCTCCGCGATCGTGATGGCCTGCGGCGGCCTGTTGGAGACCGGCCTGCGGATGGCGGTCGCGCCGCAGCGCCTGGCCGGGGTGCCGATCGTGGTGACCGGTCAGCAGACCCACGGCTCCGCCGCGCTGACCGAGCGCAACCGGACCGGTCCGGGGGTGCTCGACGCGGTCCGGGCGGTTCCCGGCGTCGGCGCCGTGATCCCCGACCTGTCCTTCCCCGCGACCGTGGTGGTGGACGGCAGGGCGGTCGACGCCGGCTCCGTCGGCCACACCTGGAGCGGCGCCGCGCTGACCCCCTACACGCTGACCCGGGGCTCGGCCCCGGGCAGCGGCCAGGTGGTCCTCGACACCGGGCTCGCGGCCGACGCGGGTGTCACGGTCGGCTCCGCCCTCCAGCTCACCGTGCACGGCGTCACCCGGACGTTCACGGTCTCCGGCACCGCCCGCCCGGACACCGGCCGCGCGCTCGGGCCGACCCTGTTCCTCTCCGACGACCAGGCGCGGCAACTGGCCGGATCCGACGGGCGGTTCGACGCCATCGGGGTCCTGCCCGCGCCCGGCGCCGACGTCGCGGAACTGCGGCGGGCCGTGCGGTCGGCGGTCGGCGGCGCGGCGGTGGTGCTCACCGGTGAGCGGCGCGGTCTGGCCGATCTGCCGGGGGCACTCGCCGGCGGGCCGACCGTGACCGTCCTGGCGGCGATCTTCGGGAGCTGGGCGGTCCTGATCGTCATGTTCGGCGTGGCCTCCACGCTCGGGCTCTCGCTGCGGCAGCGGGCGCGCGAGACGGCTCTGCTGCGGGCGATCGGCGCCACCTCCCGGCAGGTGCGCCGGATGGTCCTCGGGGAGACCGCCGTGCTGGCGGTGCTCGCCGCCGCGCCGGCGGTCGCGCTCGGCTCCGTCGTCGGCAGGCTGCTGTTCGGGCAGCTGGCCGCCAACGGTGTGGTGTCCGAGGAGGTCGTCTTCCACCAGGGCCCCCTGCCGACCGCGGCCGGCGCCTGCGCGGCGATCGCGGCCGCCCTCGGCGCGGCGCTGTTCGCGGGCCGCGGGGCCGCGCGGACCGAGCCGGTCGCGGCGCTGGCCGAGAGCGCAGTGCCGACCGGGCGGCTCACCCGGACCCGCCTGCTGTCGGCGGTGTTCCTCCTGCTCGGCGGCGTGCTGCTGGCGGTCGTCACGGCCACCGTGATGGCCGACGGTCCGACCCTGGCGAGCACCGCCGGGCCGGCCTCGGTCCTGTGCGCGATCGGCCTGGCGCTGCTCGCCCCGGGGATCACCAGGGCGGCCGTGGCGGTGCTCGGCCGGCCGGTCCGTGCGCTCTGCGGGCTGTCCGGGTACCTGGCGCAACGCAACGCCGCCGTCCACCACGTCCGGACGGCGGGCGCCGTGGCCCCGATCGTGCTGCTGATCGGCATCGCCACCGGCACCCTGTACATGCAGGCCACCGAGGACGACGTCTCCGCCGCGAGCCGCGTGGGCGGCGTCCCGGCCGACCACGTGCTCACCTCCTCGACCGGCGGCTTCGCACCGGGCGTGGTCGATTCGGTCCGCGCCCTCCCGGGGGTGGCCGGCGCCTCCGAACTGGTCGGCTCCACCGGCTTCGTGGACTCCGCCGGCGGCGGCACCGTGGACCTGCGCGGGGTCTCGGCCGACGGCGCGCGGCAGACCGTCGCGCCCGAGGTGCTGGACGGGTCGATCGGCGACCTGCGCGGCAACACGGTGGCCCTGTCGGAGCAGCGGGCGGAGGACTTCGGCGTCCGCGTCGGGGACACCCTGCGGATCCACTTCGGTGACGGCGACGCCGCCGACCCGAGGGTGGTGGCCACCTACGCCGGTGGCCCGCAGGAGCGGTACCTGCTGCTGCCCGCCGACGTGCTGGCCGCGCACACCACCGCCGGGCTGCCGACCGAGATCCTGGTCCGGGCGGAGTCCGGCGCCGACCCCGCCCGGATCCGGTCCGCGCTGGACGGTGTGGCGGCCGGGCTGCCCGGCACCGCGGTCGCCGACCGCTCCGCGCTGACCGGTGCCGACCACCGGATCGAGCAGATCCTGGCCTCCTCGAACTACACCGTCGTCGCCATGATCGTCGGCTATGCGGCGATCACCGTGATCAACAGCCTGGTCGTGGTGACGCGCGGGCGCCGGGGCGAGTTCGGTCTCCAGCGTCTGACGGGTGCCACCAGGGCCCAGGTGCTGGGCATGCTGAACGTCGAGGGCGCGCTGATCGCCGTCGTCGCGACCGTCCTGGGCACCGCCGCCTCGGCGGCCACGATCGTCCCGTACAGCCTGGTGAAGGCCGGCTCGGTGCTGCCGCGGGGCTCGATCGGCATCTACCTCGCGATCGTCTTCGGCGCGCTCGTCCTGGTGCTCGGCGCGACCCTGCTCCCCTCCTGGCGGGGCATGCGGACCGCGCCGGTCGAAACGGCCCGCTGACCGCCGCGCGACCGCGTTCTATGCCGTGGCGCCCGTCGGGGAAACCCGCTAGCCTGACCAGCCGGAACGATTTGGACGTACGTACGTATGAAGGGGTCGGGCTCGCGGGACCGCCGCCGTCACCGCCGTCAGGGAGGGACGATCGCTCAGGTGTCAATCGCTCACCGCAAGGGCCTGCAGGCGTTCCCCGCCCGACTGCGCGGGGCCGGGGAAGACCTGGTGGCCGGCGTGCTGATCGCCCTGGGCGCCATGCTCTCCGTCTGCCTGTTCGTGGTCACCGGCTACTTCGTGATCCTCCTCGTCATTGGGATCGGCGCGGCGGCGCTGCCGATCCTGACCGGGTGGGTCCGCCGGCTGTGCAACGCCAACCGGCGTGCGGCCGCCCGGGTGGGGGTCCTGGTCGACGTTCCCTACCGGCCGGAGCCCCCGGAGTTCGAGAAGGACATCGTGGGCTGGATCCGCCGCTGCAAGTGGATCCTGACCGACCCGGCCAGCTGGCGGGACCTGCTCTGGCTGCTGCTCAACTCGGTCGTCGGCATGATCGGATTCCTGCCCGCCGCGGTGCTCTACTACGTGCTCGAAGGGCTCGCGCTGGCCCTCGGCCTGTGGCGGCCGGTCCTGCGGGCGCAGGGCAGCCCGCGCGCGTACCTCTTCATCCCGGTCCAGAACCGGCCCACCGCTCTCCTGGCGGCGCTGGCGGCCGTGGCGCTCTTCGCCGTCTGGGTCCGGTACGGCCGGCTCTTCCTCGTCGTGCACGCGCACTTCACCCGTCTGCTGCTCGGCCCCACCGAACGCTCCCGGCTCGCCCTGCGGGTCCGGCACCTGGCCGAGACCCGGTCCGGCGCGGTGGAGACGGCCGCCGCCGAACTGCGCCGGATCGAACGCGACCTGCACGACGGCGCCCAGGCCAGGCTGGTCGGCCTCGGCCTGACCCTCGGGGCGCTCGAACGCCACCTCGGCGGCGAGTCGGAGGAGGCCCGCAGACTGCTGCGCGACGCCCGGGCCTCGTCCGTCGCCGCCCTGCGCGAGCTGCGCGACCTGGTGCGCGGCATCCACCCCCCGGTGCTCGCCGAACGCGGCCTGGCCGACGCGCTGCGCGCCCTCGGCCTGGCCAGTCCGCTCCGGACCGAGGTGGTGGTGAGCCTCCCGGGCCGGGTGCCGCCACCGCTCGAATCCGCCCTGTACTTCGCGGTGTCCGAGCTGCTGACCAACGCCCTGAAGCACTCCGGCGCCGAGCACGTCCAGGTGCGTGCCTGGCACGACGGCGCCGTGCTGCACGCCCGGGTCGCCGACGACGGCCGCGGCGGTGCCGACGCCGCCGGGGGAACCGGCTTGCACGGCATCCGCCGCCGGCTGGCCACCTTCGACGGCACCCTCGACGTCGCCAGCCCGCCGGGCGGCCCGACCGCGATCACCATGGAGATACCGTGCGTGTTGTCCTCGCCGAAGACCTCTTCCTCCTCAGGCAGGGGCTGATCCAGCTGCTGGACGCGTACGGCTTCGAGACCGTGGCGGCCGTCGACAACGGCCCCGACCTGCTCGAAGCCGCCGCCCGGCACCGGCCCGACATCCTGATCGTCGACGTCCGGCTGCCGCCGACCTTCACCACCGAGGGACTCCAGGCCGCCCTGCGGGCCAGGCGCGAGATCCCCGGACTGCCGATCCTGGTGCTCTCCCAGCACGTCGAGCAGATGTACGCCGGGGAGCTGCTCGCCGACGGCACCGGCGGCATCGGCTACCTGCTCAAGGACAGCGTCTTCGACAACGAGCAGTTCATCGACGCGGTCCGCCGGGTGGCCGCCGGCGGCACCGCCATGGATCCGGCGGTGATCTCCCAACTGATGGTGAGCCACGCCCGCGACGAACCGCTCGGCTCGCTCACGGCGCGGGAACGCGCCGTCCTGGAGCTGATGGCCGAGGGCTGCTCCAACACCGCGATCGCCCAGCGGCTCTTCATCACCGAGGGGGCGGCGGCCAAGCACATCTCGAACATCTTCGCCAAGCTCATGCTGGCCCCGGACAGCGACAGCAACCGGCGCGTGCTGGCGGTCCTCGCCTACCTCAACGCCTGAGCCGGCCGGCATCCCCCGAGCCCGGTGGCCGGCCACCGGGCTCAGCGGGCCCGGGTGCGCGGCAGCCGGGCGCGGAAGGTGACGCCGTCGGGTCCGTCCTCGACGGTGAGCGTCCCGCCGTGGAGGGCGGCGATGTCCCGGGCGATGGGCAGGCCGAGGCCGGTGCCGCCGTCGTCGCGGCTGCGGGCGTCGTCGAGCCGGGTGAAGCGTTCGAAGATCCGCTCCCGGTCGGCGGGGTCGATGCCGGGGCCGTCGTTGGTGACGTCGAGGACGGCGTCGCCGGTGGCGGTGTCGGTGGACAGTCGCACGGTGACCCGGCCGCGGGCGTGCCGCCGGGCGTTGTCGAGCAGATTGGTCAGCAGCCGGCCGAGCCACAGCGGGTTGCCGTCGACGGTGACGGGCCCGGAGGCGTCGACGGAGACGTGGACGGTGACCGGACGGGCCTGCGGTCCGCCCGGGGCGACGCTCGCGCGGACGAGTTCGGCGAGGTCCACCGCCTCGCCGGGGCGCTCCTGGCCGGTGGTGTCGAGCCGGGCGAGGAGCAGCAGGTCGGCGGCGAGGGCCTGGAGGCGTTCGGTGTCCTGGAGGGCCCCGGCGACCAGCTCCTGCCGCACCTGCGGGTCGGGGTGGGCGAGGGCGACCTCCAGCTGGGTGCGCAGCACGGTGAGCGGGCTGCGCAGCTCGTGGGAGGCGTCGGCGATGAAGCGGCGCTGGCGGGTGCCGGCGGCTTCGAGCCGGTCGAGCATGGCGTTCATGGTGCGGGCCAGACCGGCGATCTCGTCCTCGCTGCCCGGGACCGGGACGCGCCGGTCGAGGTCGCGGTCACCGATCGCGGCGACCTCGGCCCGGATCGCCTCGACCGGGCGCAGCGCCCGGCCGGTGGCCCGCCAGGTGAGCACGCCGACGGTCGGCAGCAGGACGGCGCCGAGGCCGGCGAGGGCCGCGGTGGTGAGGTCCTCGGCGGTGTCGACGGTGCGCAGCGAGGCGCCGACCCGGACGGTGACGGGGCCGGTGGGGGTGTCGGCGGTGAGGGTGGTGACGCGCTGGTGGTGCTCGTCGCCGAGGAAGCCGAGGTCGAAGGTGCCGCGGCCGGCCCCGGCGTCGGTCAGCGGCGGATGGCCGGCGAGGTTCTGGCTGGCGGCGACCACGGTGCCGGCGTGGTCGGTGACCTGGATGAAGTCGGTGCCGTGGTCCAGGGCGAGCTGGGCCGGCAGGTGGCCGCCGGAGGCGAGGCGGGCGACGGCCTGGGCCTGCTCGCGGGCGCCCGTCTCGACGGTGCGTTCGAGGTTGGCGCGCAGCAGCAGGAGCACGGCGGCGGAGGCGACGAACAGGACGACGGCGACGCTCGCGCAGGCCGCGAGGGTGGTGCGGGTGCGCACGGAGCGCGGCGCGAGCCGGTCGAGCAGCGCGGCGGCCCGGGGGTGCCGGGCGAGCCGGTGCAGCAGGGCGCCGGCTCCGCGCGCCGCGCCGCGTCGGCGGGCGGGGTGCGTCGGATCAGCCACCGTCGGCCGCCAGCCGGTAGCCGGCGCCGCGCACGGTCTGCACGGCGGCGCGGCCGAACGGGGTGTCGATCTTGCGGCGCAGCGCGCTGATGTGCACCTCGACGGTGTTGGGGTCGCTGTCCGGCCCGCTGTCCCAGACCTGTTCGAGGATCTCGCGTTTGGAGACGGCCTCGCCGGCCCGGCGGGCCAGGTGGTCGAGCACGGCGAACTCGCGCGGGGTCAGCGCGATGCCGGTGCCGGCGCGGGTGCAGGTGCGGGCGGCGGAGTCGACGACGAGGTCCCCGAGCACGGTGCGCCGGGGGGCGCGGGTGCCGATGCGGCGGGCGAGGGCCCTGAGGCGGGCGACCAGGACGACGAAGGAGAACGGTTTGGACAGGTAGTCGTCGGCGCCCGTGTCGAGGGCCTCGGCCTCGTCCCACTCGCCGTCCTTGGCGGTCAGCATCAGGATGCCGGCGTCGCTGCCGGCGGCCCGCAGCCGTGAGCACACCCGGTAGCCGTTGAGGCCGGGCAGCATGATGTCCAGCACGATCACGTCGTAGGCGTGCTCGGTGGCCCGGGCGAGGCCGGTGAGGCCGTCGTGGGCGAGGTCGACGGTGAAACCCTCGGCGGTCAGCCCGAGCCGCAGTGCCTGGGCCAGCCGTCGTTCGTCCTCCACCACGAGTACGCGCATGTCCCCAGGGTGGCAGGTGTCCGGGCCGGTCGGGGGCGGGGGCCGTGCCGTCTTCAGCGGATCTTCAGCATCGGCCCGCCATGCTGGCGCTGTCGTCCGGGTACCGGGCCCGGACCGTAGCGCTCCCGCTCACGGAGAGGTCCCGACCATGCCGTCGCCCTCGGCCGCCCTGCTGGCCGTCAACCCCCTGGACGCCGGATCGCTGCTCGGCGCGTTCGGCGCGCTGGGCATCGCCGTCGTCCTGTTCGCCGAGACCGGGCTGCTGGTCGGCTTCTTCCTGCCCGGCGACTCCCTGCTGTTCACCGCGGGCCTGCTGTGCACCACCGGCACCCACAGCGGCCCCCACCTCAACCTCGCCCAGGTCCTGGCCGCCTCCGCCGTCGGCGCCCTCGCCGGGGCCCAGACGGGCTACGTCATCGGCCGGCGCGGCGGGCGCGCCCTGCTCGCGCGCTCCCGCAACAAGCGGCTGCACGAGGGCGCGATGCGGGCCGAGGAACTCCTCACCCGCTACGGGCACGCCAAGGCCGTCGTCCTCGCGCGTTTCGTCCCGGTGGTGCGCACCGTGCTCAACCCGCTGGCCGGCGCGCTCGGCGTGAACGTGCGCACCTTCACCCTGTGGCAGGTGGTCGGCGGCCTGGTCTGGACGTTCGGCCTCGTCCTCGCCGGCTACGCCCTGGGCTCCTCGGTGCCGAACGTCGACCGCTACCTGCTGCCGATCGTCGCGGTCGTCGTGGTGCTCTCCCTGCTGCCCCTGCTGCTGGAGCTGCTGCGCTCCCGCCGCCGGGCCGGGCACCGGTGAGCACGAGGGCGGTCGCGGGCCGGCTCGGTCGTCCGGACCCCGGCTCGCTGCTCCGCCCGCCACCTCGCCCGCTACCCTGGCCGCGCGGAGCCGCGGACCGGTGGCCCGGGCACGGGCAGGAGGGCTGAGCCGATGGGCGACCGCATGACGGGGCGACGGTGGCCGGCCGTGCTCGCCGCCACCTGGGCGGCCTTCGCGGTGCTCGCGGTGGTGGTCGCCGCCCACGGCTGGGCACCGTTCGCCTTCGAGCGGTCCGCCGTCGACTGGGGCACCGCCCACCGGCCGCCGCTCGCCCGCGCCGTGGCGATGGCCGTCACCTCCCTCGGCACCGACCTGTTCCCCTACCTGCTGGCGCTGGCCGCGGGCGTCCTGATCGCCCGGCGCGGCGCCGGATCGCCCCGGTCCCGTTGGGCGGTGGCCCGGGCGCTGCTCCTGCCGGTGCTGTGGCTGGCCCTGGGGCAACTGCTGCGCCAGGGCCTGATGCACGCCTTCGGCCGGCCCCGGCCGCCGGAGACGGACTGGGCGTTCAGCGCCTCCGGCTTCGCCTTCCCCTCCGGGCACGCCTTCACCTCCGCCCTCTGCGCCGGCCTGCTCGCGCTCGCCGTCGCCCGCGTCCGCCCCGCCGCCACCCGCCCGGCCGTCGTCGGCGCGGTGCTGTTCGCGGGGGCGATCGGCCTGACCCGGATCTACCTCGGGGTGCACTGGCCGCTGGACGTGCTGGCCGGCTGGCTGCTCGCCGTCGGCTGGCTGGCCGCCGGCGCGGCCGCCTCCTCGCTGCTGCCGGAGCACGCGCGGCGGTGACACGGCGCGGAGCCGGACCGGCGCTCCGTCGGTACCGGAACGATCCTTGTAAAGCGGCCCCGCCAACCCGGCGGGGCCGCTTTGCCATTGGTGGCGGTCCGAACCGATCATCGGATGCGCCATTTCAAACGCGACTGATGTGAACGTTCACCCTTTCGAGTGCACAGGATCATGGGAAGCGGCCCAGATCGTTCCGCCCCGCCTACGGTTGGGCCCAAGCGAGACGGGACCGCCGCAGCAGCGCGGAGATCCCCTCTTCCCGGGGCGGAGGCGACGGCCGACGACCCGTCATGGCCCGTCCCCCTTCACAGAGGAAGGTTCTCCCATGCCCGTGGCCACGAGCTACGAGACACCGCCGGCGTCGCAGCGGCAACCGCACCCGTTCCGGCGCGCGGCGGTGCGGTCATGAGCGGGACGGTCCTGGAGCAGCTGCTCCGCGGGCCGAGCGGGATCGGCACCGCCGGACTGAACCTGACGCGGCGTCAGGTCGCGGAGGCGCCGGCCGGGGCGGTGGCGGAAGTGCCGTCCGGCAAGCCGAAGTCCGGCGACCCGGTCCCCGGCCTGTACTTCCACCCCGTGGCCGAGCCGGACGCCGAGCGGGTGGCGGAGGTGAACCGCCGGATCAAGCTGTGGGCCGAGGAGATCGAGCTCTACCCGCCGGACTGGGAGGACCAGTTCGACGGCTTCTCGGTGAGCCGGTACATGGTCGCCTGCCACCCGGACGCCCCGAGCGTCGACCACGTCATGCTCGCCACCCGGCTGATGGTGGCCGAGAACGCCGTCGACGACTGCTACTGCGAGGACCTCGGCGGCTCGCCGGTCGGCCTCGGCAGCCGGCTGCTGCTCGCCCACACCGCCCTCGACCCGGTGCACACCACCGCGGAGTACCAGGGCGGTTGGCAGGAGTCGCTGCTCTCGGACGCGCCCCGGCGGGCGTACCGCTCGGCGATGGAGCACTTCACCGGCGCGGCCACCGCCTCCCAGGCGGACCGGTTCCGGCACGACATGGCGCGGCTGCACCTCGGCTACCTCGCCGAGGCCGCCTGGGACCAGGAGGGCCACGTCCCGGAGGTTTGGGAGTACCTGTCGATGCGGCAGTTCAACAACTTCCGCCCCTGTCCGACCATCACGGACACCGTCGGCGGCTACGAGCTGCCCGCCGACCTGCACGCCCGCCCGGCCATGCAGCGGGTCATCGCGCTCGCCTCCAACGCCACCACCATCGTCAACGACCTGTACTCGTACACCAAGGAGCTGGCGAGCCCGGGCCGGCACCTCAACCTGCCGGTGGTGATCTCCGAGCGCGAGGCCGTCGGCGACCGCGACGGCTACCTGAAGGCCGTCGAGGTGCACAACGAGCTGATGCACGCCTTCGAGGCGGAGGCCGCGGCGCTGGCCGCCGCCACCCCCGTCCCGGTGGTGGTGCGCTTCCTGCGCGGGGTCGCCGCGTGGGTCGACGGCAACCACTACTGGCACCAGACCAATACCTACCGCTACAGCCTGCCCGACTTCTGGTAACCAAGGAGCTGAACCGTGTCCGTCACCGACACCACCCCCGTCACCCGCACTGCCGTCCCCGGGCCGGCCACTCCCTACCAGGGCGACATCGCCCGTTACTGGGACCATGAGGCCCGGCCGGTGAACCTGCGTCTCGGCGACGTGGACGGCCTTTACCACCACCACTACGGCATCGGCGAGGTCGACCAGTCGGCGCTGGGCGACCCGGACGACAGCGAGCGCGAGAAGAAGCTCGTCGCCGAACTGCACCGGCTGGAGTCCGCGCAGACCGACGTCCTGCTCGACAGCCTGGGCGACATCCGCCCCGAGCACACCCTGGTCGACGCGGGTTGCGGCCGCGGCGGCTCGATGGTCATGGCCCACCAGCGCTTCGGCTGCAAGGTCGAGGGCGTGACCCTGTCGGCCAAGCAGGCCGAGTTCGGCAACCGGCGGGCCAAGGAGCTCGGCATCGACGACTCGGTGCACGCCCAGGTCCGCAACATGCTCGACATGCCGTTCGACAGCGGTACGGTGCGGGCCTCGTGGAACAACGAGTCCAGCATGTACGTCGACCTGCACGACCTGTTCGCCGAGCACTCCCGGATCCTGTCCGTCGGCGGCCGGTACGTGACCATCACCGGCTGCTGGAACCCGATCTACGGCCAGCCGTCGAAGTGGGTCTCGCAGATCAACGCCCACTTCGAGTGCAACATCCACTCCCGCCGCGAGTACCTGCGCGCGATGGCCGACAACCGTCTCGTCCCGAACGCCGTCGTCGACCTGACCGCCGCCACCCTCCCGTACTGGGAGCTGCGGGCCACCGTGCCGTCCCTGGTGACCGGCATCGAGGAGGCGTTCATCAACTCCTACAAGGACGGCTCCTTCCAGTACCTGCTGATCGCCGCCGACCGGGTCTGACCCCGCGTCGCCGTACGGCGAGGACCCGGCCCGGCCGAACGACGGCGGGGCCGGGTCCTGTCGTCCGGTCCGGCCGGGTCCGCCGCCCTCCGGCGGGGCCCGGGCGGGGGCTCCCGGAAGAGGGCTGCTCACCGGGACGTCGGTGGCACGTGATATGCAGTGCATCATCCGATTGGCCACTGCGAGGCCATACGAACGATGCCGACGACCGTGCCGGTCGACGAGGTCTCAGGGGGGCCGCACCATGTCCATTTTCCGCCGCCTGACCGGGCGGAAGACGCCGCGCGCGCTGCCTCCCGTGCTCGACCTCTCGCACGGCGACGAGGAACTGCGCCGGCTGCGCGCCCTCGCCGACGCCGGCGACTGGGCCGCCCTCGGCCCCGCCCTCGCGGCCGTCCCCGACCAGGGCGAGCTGACCTGGCTGGTGCACCGGATCTCCGACGTCGAGGGCACCGAGGAGTGGCTCGCCAAGGCCGTCGCCGAACGGCCCGAGGACACCCTGGTGCTGCTGCTCTCCGGTGCCCGGCAGATCGCCTGGGCCTGGGACGCCCGCACCGGCGCCCGCGCCAAGCACGTCACCGAGGACCAGTGGCGGCTGTTCGGCGAGCGGCTGGAGACCGCCGAGGAGCAGTTGCTGGAGGTGGCCGAGCGCGAGCCCCGCTGGCTCGCCCCCTGGTTCTTCCTCCAGATCGCGGCGCGCGGCGCCTCGCTCGGCCGTACCGTCGCCACCACCCGCTTCGAGGCCGCGCTGCGCCGCGATCCGGAGCACCAGGCCTCCCACCAGCAGCGCCTCCAGCAGCTCTGCGCCAAGTGGGGCGGCTCCCACGAGGAGATGCACGCCTTCGCCCGCGCCGCGATGCTCGGTGCCCCCGAGGGCAGCCCGCTCGGCGAACTGGTCGCCCTCGCCCACCTGGAGCACTGGCTGGACCTGGCCGACGGCGAGGACCACGCCTACCTGACCGGCCCCGCCGTGCGCTCCTCGCTGCGCGAGGCGGTGCTGCGCTCCGTGCTGCACCCGGCCTACCGGCGCCGGCGCGACTGGCGGGCCACCCACAACGCCTTCGCCATGGTGCTCTCGCTGGCCGACGAGCGCGAGCTCGCCCACGCGGTGTTCGCCACCCTCGACGACGTCGTCACCGAGTGGCCCTGGTACTACCTGGGCGGCGACGAGGCCGACAACTTCCAGGTCCACCGGGACCGCTGCGTGCCGCGCTGAGCCGGCGCGACCAGCCTGCACAGAGCCTGCACAGATCCTGTAGAGCGGCGCCCGAACGCGCCGCCCGGCGGCCCGGGCCGTCCCGCCCCGAGGCCGCCGAAGTCCGACCCGCCCCTTGCGATCGAAAGAGCCACCGGTGTCCCCATCCGAGAACCCGACGAGCGCGCACACCTTCCAGGTCGACCTGCGCGGCCTGGTCGACCTGCTCTCCCACCACCTCTACTCCAGCCCCCGCGTCTACCTGCGCGAACTCCTGCAGAACGCGGTCGACGCGATCTCCGCCCGGCAGGCCCTGGACCCGTCCGCGCCCGCCGCCATCACCGTCCGCGCCGACGGCGAGCTCAGCATCACCGACACCGGCATCGGCCTCACCGAGCAGGACGTCCACACCTTCCTCGCCACCATCGGCCGCAGCTCCAAGCGGGACGCCGACGGCCGCCTCGACGGCGACGGACTCGCCCGCGCCCGCGGCGACTTCATCGGCCAGTTCGGCATCGGCCTGCTCGCCTGCTTCGTGGTCGCCGACGAGATCACCGTCGTCACCCGCTCCGCCGCGACCCCCGACGCCCCGGTCATCGAGTGGCGCGGCGGCTCCGACGGCCGCTACACCATCCGCACCCTGCCCGCCGACGCCAAGCCCGAGCCCGGCACCACCGTCCGCCTCGCGCCCCGCGCCGACGCCGCCGAGTGGACCCGCGCCGACCGGGTGCTGACCCTCGCCCGGGACTTCGGCAGCCTGCTGCGCCACGAGGTCACCGTCATCGACGGCCGCGGCGACGCCACCCGGGTCAACCACACCCCGCCGTGGGCCGCCCAGCACGGCTCCCCGCTGGCCCGGCGCGAGGCGCTGGCCGCCTACTGCCGCTCCACCTTCGACTTCACCCCGCTCGACACCATCGAGCTGGACCTCCCGCTGGTCGGCCTGCGCGGCGTCGCCTACGTGCTGCCCGATGCCGTCCCGCCGTCGCGCCGGGCCGGCCACCGGGTGCACCTCAAGGGCATGCTGCTCTCCGACCACGCCGACGAACTCCTGCCCGACTGGGCGTTCTTCGTGCGCTGCGTGGTCGACACCGACGGCCTGCGGCCCACCGCCAGCCGGGAGGGCCTGTACGCCGACGAGACGCTCGCCGCCGTCCGCGACGCGCTCGGCGCCCGGATCCGCGACTGGCTCACCGGCCTGTCCGCCAGCGACCCGGCGCTGCTCCACCGGTTCATCTCGGTGCACCACCTGGCTGTCAAGGAACTCGCCCGCTACGACGACGAGTTGCTGCGGATGCTGCTGCCCTGGCTGCCGTTCGAGACCACCGACGGCAACGTCACCCTGGACGAGTTCGCCCGCACCCACCCGGTGGTGCTGGTCACCCGCACCGTCGAGGAGTTCCGCCAGGTCGCCCCGATCGCCGGCGCCGCCGGCCTCGGCGTCGTCAACGGCGGCTACACCTACGACCGCGACCTCGTGCACCGGCTGCCCGAGATCCGCCCCGGCACCTCCGTCGCGGACCTCGACCCGAGCACCGTCACCGCGCACCTGGACACCGTCGACCCGGCCGCCGAACTCGCCGCCTCGGCCTTCCTGACCACCGCGCGCGAGGTGGTCGGCCGCTTCGACTGCGACGTCGCCCTGCGCAGCTTCCACCCGACCAGCGCGCCCGCCCTGCTGCTCGACAACCGGGAGGCCCGGCACGAGCGCACCCGCGCCCAGCTCGCCGACGAGGCCGACGGACTGTGGGCCGACATCCTCGGCTCGCTGCGCGCCGAGGTGCCCCGCGCCCAGCTCGTCCTCAACCACCTCAACCCGCTGGTCCGGCGGGCGGCCTCGATCGGTGACCGCGAACTCGCCGTCACCGCCGTCGAGACGCTCTACGGGCAGGCCGTGCTGCTCACCCGGCGGCCGCTGACCTCCAGCGAGAGCGCGCTGCTGAACCGCTCGTTCATCAGCCTGCTCGACCACGCGATGCTCGGGCACGAGGCCGCGTCCGGCGGCTCCGGCGGCGGTGGCGGCACCGGCGGCGCTGGCGGCACCGGCGGCTCCGACGCGAAGGAGGCGTGATGCTGAACAGCATCGACGCGGTGATGGCCGCGCTGCGCGAGAACGACGACCGCCCCTACGGGCGGCAGCGGACCGTCACCGCCGAGGAACTCGTCGACGCCGCCGAGCAGTTCGACGACACCGCGGTCCGCTCCATGGCCCTGCTGGAGCTGATGGAGGCCTACGAGTACGACGGCGAGCGGAGCAAGTCCCCGGTCGTCTTCGCCCGCGTCCTCAAGCTCTGGGACACCGACCCGGACGGCTTCGGCGAGTGGTCGCAGCAGCAGGTGTTCTGGCGCTTCAAGTGGGTCGCCACCTCGCTGCTCGGCACCCCCGACGTGCCGCTCGCCGCGATCCGCCGCTGGCACGACGAGATGCGCAGCCGCTACCGCGCCGCCGGGCACGGCCTGCAGCCGTACTACGCCCAGCGCTTCCACCTCGCCGCGCACCTCGGCGAGGACGTCCAGGACGCCTACGAGCTGTGGGCCGGGCGCCCGCGCACCGAGCTGAGCGACTGCCACGCCTGCGAGATCCGCGCCCGCGCCGTCCACCACCTGCGCCGGGGCGACGACGCGACCGCGCTGGACGTCTGGCGGCCGGTGCTCAGCGGCGAGGCGACCTGCGCCGAGGAGCCCTACGTCAGCCACGCCCAGGCGCTGCTGCCGCTGCTGCGCCAGGGCCGGCTCGACGAGGCCCGCTCCAGCCACCTGGTCGGCTACCGCTTCGCCCGCGGCAAGAGCGGGCTGGCCCGCTCGGTCGGCCTGCACATCGAGTTCTGCGCGCTGTCCGGCAACGAGCCGCGCGGCCTGGAGCTGCTCGCCGAGAACCGCGACCTGTTCGGCATGACCGGCGACCCGGTCAGCCGGCTGGACTTCCTCACCGGCGTCGAGGTGCTGATCGCCGGCCTCGCCCGGGCCGGGCACGGCGAGCTGACCGTCAGCGGCCCGCCCGGCGCGAGCTGGACCGTCGACACCCTGCTCGCCCACCTGCGCACCGAGGCGGACGCGCTCGCCGCCCGTTTCGACGCCCGCAACGGCACGGCGGCGGTCAGCGGCCGGCGCCGCGACCGGCTCGCCCGCCGGCCGCTGCTCGCCGAGCCGCTCGCCCTCGGCGTGCGGGCGGCGGCCGCGCCGGAGCTGGCGGCCGTGCCGGTCGTCCCGGCGGTCCCGGCCCGGGAGACCGAGCCGGAGCCGGAGGACTTCACCGCGCTGGTGCTGCGCGCCCGCGAACTGCAGCTGGTCGGCCACCCGGACGCGGACCGGCTCTGGAAGCGGATCGCCGAGCGGTTCACGGCCGCCGAGGAGGACGCCGTCGAGGACGGCGCCGTCGAAGGGCTGCTCGGCGCGGAGGCCGGGACGCTCGGGCAACTGCGTGCCGAGCTCACCGAGCGGCGGGCGCACGACGCGCTCGACCGCGGCGACTGGGAGGAGGGCGCCGCGCAGCTGCTGGCCGCGGGTGGGCTGTTCCGGCGGGAGGGGCTGCTCGGCCGGGCGCTGGCGGCCCGGACCAGGGCGCTGGTCGCCGAACTCATCCGGGAGGACCCGGAGGACGGGGAGGACGGGGAGGGTACGGAGGCCGACGGCGCCGGTGGGGCGGTCGCGGTCGCGCCGTCCGCGCCGGTCATCGACTGGGCGGCCCTGGACGCCGCGCTCGTCAGCGCCGGGGAACTGGCCGCCGCGCCGGCCGCCGACGGGGCGCCGGGCATCACCGACGACGACTACCTGGTCGTCCTCCAGTGCCGCGCCTACGCCGCCCACCAGGAGCTGGTCCGGGCGCTGCCCGGGCGGCCGGACCAGCCGCCCGCCGAGCAGGCCGCGCGCTTCGAGGCCGCCGTCACCGCCTACCGCGACGCGGCCGCAGCCCGTGGCTCCGTGCGCCGGCTGGCGGTGGCCCGCCAGTACGCCGCCGACGCCGCCGCCCGACAGGGCCGGACCGATGAGGCGGTGGAGGAACTGCGCTACACCATCGCCGAGTTGGAGCGGGGCGGGCAGCCCTGGCACACCCCTCGGGCGTACGGCCTGCTGGGTCAGGCACTGCTGCAGAGCGGCGAGCAGGCCGAGGCCGTCGAGGTGCTGCACCGCGCCCTGGCGGCGGCCGCCCGCTGGGCCGACGACTCGTACCCGTTCGCCGCCACCTATGTGATGGCCGGGCACGCCAGCGCCCACCTCGGGGACACCGGCGCCGCGATCCGGTCGCTCTCCGAGGCCGCCTCCCGCTTCGACCGCAAGGGACCGGGGGCCGCCGAGGACGCCGCCCGGACCAGGCTGCAGCTCGCCGACCTGCTGACCGGCGCCGACCGGACCGCCGACGCGGTGGCCGTCCTGGAGTCCGTCCTGGCCGACGGGGCCACCGCCGGCCTGGACGAGCGGGTGCTCGCCCAGGCCCGGCTGGACCTGGCGCGCGGCCTGTTCGCGCTGGACGAGGACCGTGACGCTGCCGAGGAGTTCCTGCGGCTGGCCGCGATCCTGGAGGGCTGGACCGAGGACCTCCACCTGCGCACCATGGTCGCCTCGGAGGCGGCCGTCGCGCTGGTGCACGCCGACCGCTGGGAGGCCGCGCACGCCGCCCGCACCCGGGCGCTCGCCGCGCACGAGCAGTGGCCGCAGCCCGGCCCGGTCTCCGCGATGCTGCGGCAGTTCGCCCGGCTCACCGCGCAGAAGGAGGGCCCGGACGGCGTGGAGTCGGCGCTCGCCCGGCTGGCCGAGGCGGACGCCGTGCGCGAGCGACTGGAGCGTGAGGAGCCCGGGGCCGAGACCTGGTACCCGCGCGCCGCCGTCCACTACGAGCGGACCCGGGTCCACGCGGTGGCCGGCCGCTACGAGGAGGCGCTGGCCGAGGCCGAGCGGGCGATCGCCGCCTACGAGGAGGGCGGCGAGCAGGCCGAGACACCGCGCGCCGAGGCCGTCCGGCTGGCCGCGTTGATCGAGGGCACCGACCTCGGCCGCGTCGCGGCGGCCCGTCAGCGGCTGACCACCGCCGCCGAGCGGTGCCGGGCGCACGGGCTGGAGGAGGCGGCGGAGATCCTCACCGACCTGCGCGAGCGCCTCGCGGACTGACGGCCGGGGCCCCTGCCGTGTGCCCGCCCGGAGCGGCGGCACGGCAGGGGCCCGGCGGGTGTCAGGGGCTCGATGGATTCCGGGGGCTCAGGGGGTTGCGCGGTGCGCAGACCTCCCCCCTCGTCCAGACGCCCCACTCGCCGCCGGCGGTCGGCTCCTCGTTCAGCGTCCACCACTTGGCCTGGTACGCGTGGCCCTGGTACGAGACCTTGGCGCCGGCGGTGTACACCGTGTCGCGCTGCCACTCCGGGTCCTTGCAGACCCCCGGCATGGTGTACGTCGGCGAGGCGGACGGGGACGTCGGCGAGACGGTGGGGTCGGTGGGCGGCGTGGCCCCCGCGAACCGCACCGTGAACTTGGTGAAGTCCCAGTCGTTCTGCACCACGCTGGAGCAGGAGCCGGACAGCCCCGGGTCGACGGTGCCCGGGCACTGCCGGTCACGGTTGACCGACCAGTAGGTGTAGCGGGCCATCCTGTGCGCCAGCGCGAAGTCCAGCACCGTCTGGAAGTCCGCCTGCCGGAAGTACTCGGCGGCGTCGGTGCGGCCGTTCATCTGCGACACGCCCTCGTGGGCGTAGGCGTCCGCCTCCGACCAGCCGAACGTGGTGCGCAGGATCTGGTTGAAGTTCACCAGGGCGGAGGTCTGGGCCGCCGCGCCGTTGAAGCCGCCGTCGAACGGCATGATCGAGAAGTTGTCGGGCGTGAAGCCCTGCGCCTTCGCCTCGTTGAGCATCTGCTGGCCGAACCAGCCGGTGCCGGCGGCGGTCCCGGCTGTGGTGACCGAGATGTACAGCCCCGGGTTGGAGCGCTGGAGGATGCGGGCCGCGCCGATCTCGTTGTGGATCGCGGCCGTGTTCTCGTACTCCGGCTCCTCCAGGTCGAAGTCGAGCGCCTTCAACTGGTACGTGTCGACGACCTTCTGGTACGCGGCCGCGGTCGCCTCCGGCGTGCCGCAGGTCTGGCCCAGCTTGGTGCCGTTGTAGCCGCCGATGGAGACCGAGACGTCGCCGCCCTTGGCGCGCACGGTCTGGATGACGTTCGGCATGGTGGTGTCGGTGTCGATCGGCGACGTCCCGCCCCAGGCCGGGACGCAGCCGCCCTTGGCCAGGATGAAGGCGAGCTGGAAGGCCTTCTGGCCGGTGGCGTCCATCACCGTGGCGACGTCCGGCGGGCTGTTGTCCTCGGGCATCAGGTACGGCGCGGAGGCGTACCAGTTGCTGCCGATGCCGCCGGCGAGGGCGCCGGTGGCGGTCGCGCCGGCGGCCGCGGTGGGCGCCGCGTGCGCGGCGGCGACGGCCACCAGGCCGCCGGCCACCAGACCGAGCACCCCGGCCACCGCGGCGGCGGCCCGCTGTCGGGGGGCCCGGTGGGAGGGACGTGGCTGCTGAGGTGACGGTGTCCGTGGGGGAAGTGCGCGTTCCATCGGGATCGACCTCTCCAGGAAACGGCGGAGTACGGCCCACCCGCGCCAACTGTGGGGGCGGCGCGCCGGGCCGACGGGACCCCGCGTCGGGGTCGGGCCGCCGCAAGGTCCTCACTGGTATAGACCTGTCCTGAGGGGCCGTCAACCACCCGGACCGCTGCTCCGGGTGAGAATCCGGATCCCGCCGGGCGGTCGCCGCCGGAGCGCGCACGCCCCAGCTTCCGGCTGGGACACGCCCCAGTCTCCGGCCGGGAGGTGTCGCCACCTTTCGCACCGCCGACGCACGCACTCCGACGACGCCCGCTTGTCCGACGCGATCCGGAAGAGAGGCCCTAGAGTTGACGGGTGGCCGAAGAGACGTGGAACAGGGTGGAAGGGCCGGTGCGGGCCGGCGCCATCGTGCAGGCGGGCTCCGTCGGGGAACTGCACGTGCACGAGGCGGCCGTGCCGGTGGCCGCCGTGCCGTGCCAGCTGCCGCCGGCGCTCGCGCACTTCGAGGACCGCGCCGACGAACGCGCCAGGGTGCTGGCCGCCGTCGCCGAGGGACCGGGCGACGGTGGCGGGCCGCTGGTCGTCGCGCTCAGCGGGATGGGCGGGATCGGCAAGACCGCGCTGGGTTTCGAACTCGCCCGCGCGCTGCTCGACCACTGCCCGGACGGCGCCCTCCACGTCGACCTCGACGACCTGCGCCGCGACGGCGCCGTGGAGACCGCCGACGCGCTCGGCGACCTGCTGCGCTCGCTCGACCCGCAGGCCCGGCCCGACCAGGAACTCCGCGGCCGCGCCCGCCAGTACTGGACCGCCACCCAGGGGCGGCGGCTGGTTGTGGTCGTCGACAACGCCCGCAGCGGTGCCGAACTGCGCCCGCTGCTGCCCGCCTCCGCCGCGAGCGTCGTCATCGTGGCCGGCCCGGGGCCGCTGTACGACCTCGACGGCGTCCGCCTCCTCGACCTGCCGCTCGGCCCGCTCGGCCCCGAGGACGCCGCCAACCTGCTGCGCCGGATCGTCGCCGACCCCCGGCTCGCCGCCGACCCCGAGGCCGCCGCCGAACTCGCCCGCCGCTGCGCCGGCCTGCCCGCCGCGCTCTACGTCGCCGGCCGCTGGATCCGCCGCCACCGGCGCCGCGAACTGCGCCGGCTCGTCGAGGACCTGACCACCGAACTCGACCGGGAGGGACTGCCCGTGGTGGAGGCCGTCTGGGACGCGGCGTACGCGAGCCTCGGCCCCGTCGCGGCGCGGCTCTACCGGCTGCTGCCGCACCACCCCGCCCCCGTCGTCGACGATCACGCGGCCGCCGCGCTGCTCGGCACCGACCTCGACGGGGCCGTCGACGCGCTCGACGAACTCGACACGGCCGGGCTGCTGGAGCGGCGGCCCGACGGCCTCGGCATGCACGCCCTGCTGCGCGGCCACGCGCTGCGCCGGGCGCGGGCCGCTTCGGCTTCCTCGGACGCCGTTGACGCGCGGCGCCGGCTGGTCCGCTGGTACCGGCGGCAGGCCGGGCGGGCCGACCTGGTCGCGGCCGGCCCCCGGCTGACCGTCTCCGCCCCCGCCGCCGAGGTGCCCGCTCCCGCCGAGGTGCCGGACCTCCCCTTCCCCGACGCCGCCACCGCGCTGCACTGGCTGGAGGCCGAACGGCTCGCCCTCTACGGCTGCGTCCGGCTCGCGGCGGAGGACGGGCTCGACGAGGAGGCGGTGGCGCTCTGCGAAGCCCTCTGGACGCACTTCCTCGACCACCGCCACTACGCCGACGCCATCGAGGCCTTCGGGCACGGTGTCGCCGCCGCCGTCCGCTCCGAACGGCTCGCCGCCACCGTCCGCATGCGCTGCCAACTCGCCCGCCCGCTCTGGGAGCAGCACCGCTACGAGCAGGCCGCCGACGAACTGCGGCTGGCCGTCAACGGGGCCCGGCTGCTCGGCGACTCGCCCGAGGAGCGCAAACTCCGGGCCTCCGCCGTCGAGTTCCGCGGCAAGCTCGCCTCCGTGCGCGGCGACTGGGCCGCGGCCGTCCCGGACTTCGAGGCCGCCCGCGAGGAACACCGGGCCATCGGCAACGCCTACGGTGTCATGCTGCAGACCTACCTGCTCGGCCGCGCCGCCGTCGCGATGGGCGAACTGCCGCGAGCGGTCGAGCTGTTGACCGAGGCGCACGCGGAGGCGACCGCACTCGGCCGGGAACGGATGGCCGCCCGGACCGGCTTCGAGCTGGGCAGCGCCCTCCGCGCGGCCGGCCGCCGGGAGCAGGCCGCGAGCCTGTACCGCGCGGCCCTGGCGGCGGCCCGCGAACGGCGCTCCCCGGGCGACGAACTGCGGGTGCTGGAGGCCCTGTCCGCGCTCAGCGAGGAGACCGGCGACGCCGAAGCCGCAGCCACCTACCGCACCGCCGCCGCCACCCTGCGCGGCCCCGACGGAAGCACCGCCGCACCACTCACCTGACGACACCCCGGACCGCGGATCCCAGGAAGTCGGCGGACCCGACTTCCGACTTCCCGCCCGCGGGCCCTCGCCGTCCGCCTGTGCGGGTGGAGCGGCCGCGGTGGTGGGGAGGTGGGCCGGCCTGTGTGCGGCTGGGGGGTGGAGTGGAAAGTCGGCGGGCCCGACTTTTGGGTCTCGCCCGCGGCTCATTGGACCGACGTGCGGCGGTTCGGTGCCCCTGTGCCGGTGCCTGGGCCCGCCTTCCGACTTCCCGCCCGCGGGCCCTCGCCGTCCGCCTGTGCGGGTGGAGCGGCTGCGGTGGTGGGGAGTGGGCCGGCCTGTGTGTGGCGGCTGGGGGGTGGAGTGGAAAGTCGGCGGGCCCGACTTTTGAGTGCCGCATGTGATTTCGCCGGGGCCGATCTATGCGCGTAGATGGGTGGCGAAGTGGGGGCGGTGGAGTTGAATGCCGGGCCCGAGCGGGGTGCGGGGCATGGGGTGCGCCGGCGGGTCGGTGGGGTGGAAAGTCGGCAGGTTCGACTTTTGGGTCTCGCGTGCGAGCCGCGATCCATCTATGCGCGTAGATTCAGGTCGATGGTGGCGGGGTGCAGGGGGTGGAGTGGGAAGTCGATGGGGTCGACTTTTGGGTGGGGGTGTCAGAGGAGGTGCTGGAGGTCGGCGCTGGTGGCTGGGGTGAGGTGGAGGTGGTAGGGGGTTCCGTTGATGCGGCAGGTCAGGGGTGTGGTCGGGGGGTGTTGGCCGCCGAGGAAGGTGTGGGCGGCGGAGAGGGCGGCGGCGGGGTCGGTGTACCGCACTCGGCCGGTGGTCCGGTGCGGGTCGATCCGGAGAGTGAGTGGTTCGCCGTTCCGGCGTCGGACCAGGCAGCGGGTGGGGGAGAGGATGACGGCGGCGGTGCGGCAGCCCGGGTGGTCGGCGAGCGCCTCGGCGGTCCAGTCGGCGGCGGTCCGGTACTCGTGGTGCCGGGCGGCGTCCGGCGGTGGTGCGCCGGTCGTCCGGCGGTAGAGCAGCGCCGCGCTCTGCGTCTCGCGGATCCCGGCGCGGCCGTACTCGGCGGCCAGGTGGTGGTACGGCAGGTCCGTCCACGGCGGGAGCCGGTCGACGTCGATGACGACGCCGTCGGCCCGGTCCGCCCGGTCCGCCCGGTCCGCCCGGTCCGCCCGGTCCGCCCGGTCCGACCGGGTGGCCTGGACGGCGAAGGCGGCCGGAGTGCGGGGCGCGGCCGGCGGGACGGCGAGCGGGCGCGGGTGTGCGGGCCGGGGCGGCGGGACGAGGCCGAGCAGTTTGTACAGCTCCGGGCCGAGCGTCGTCAGCGCTTCCCCCGGGAGGGCGAACGCGGCCTCGGCGAAGCGGCGGGTGCCCGCGGCGGCCGGTTGCGCGGCGAGCACGGCCGCCGCGTCGTCGCCGGACGGGTCCAACCGGGGTGCGGCGGCGAGCAGGCGGGCCATCGGGCTGCCCGGGACCAGCTCCGCGCCGCCGTCGCAGACCGCCACCACGGGCCGGTCGAGCGCGGCCGCGTAGAGGGCGGTCGAGCCGTGGTCGGTGACCACGGCGTCGCCGGCCACCAGTAGCGCCGCCCACTCCTCGTACGGGCCGGCCAGTACCAGTCCCGCGTCCAGCGCGGGCCGCAGTCGCCGGGCCAGGTCGAAGGAGCCCGTCCGGCTGTACTCGTTGGGGTGTACGACCAGCGCCAACTGGTAGGCGTCGTACGGGAGCCGGGTGGCGAGCAGGGCGGGCAGGTCAGGATGCCGCGCGAGCAGCGACTCCGGTCCCCAGGTGGAGGAGAGCACGACCAGCCGGCGTGGACCGGTGCCGAGCGCGGCCCGGAACGCCTCGCGCCGGTCCGGTGAGGCGAGGATCCGGTCGAGCGTCGGGTCGCCCGCCACCAGCGCCGTCGACCCGGCCTGCGGGCACTGCTCGATGAGCCGGGCGACCTGGTCGGGGTGGGCGAGGGCGTGCAGGTCGGCGATCGGGCGCTCGTCGGCGGTGAGCAGGAACGCCGGGTCCAGTCCGGACGGGAGGTGCGGCGAACCCTCCTCGGAGAGCGCCTTGTTGAACCCGGCACCGTGCGGCAGCAGGACCTTGGGGCCGCGCAGCGCGGCCAGCTCACCCTTCGGACTGGCCGTGAGGATCAGGTCGTGGCGGCAGGCCAGCGCCTCCGGCCAGGACAGGCAGCGCGCACCCGACGAGGCGACGGCGGCCAGCGCGTCGACGTCGAAGGCGGAACCGGGGACGAGGGTGAAGCGGCACCGGACCCGGGAGTCGCCGTCGAAGACGGGCAGCAGGTCGAGCAGCCGGTGCAGCGCGGCCGCCGAGCGGACGGCGAAGAGCACGCCGAACGGGGCACCGGGCGGCGTCATCGGATCTCCCGGGCCGGAGACCCGGGGCCGCGGGCCCGCTGCTGGCCGCTGGCCGCTGGCCGCTGGCCGCTGGCCGCTGGCCGCTGGCCGCTGGCCGATTCTCGCGCTTACCACGGCTCAGCGACGCCCGTCGAGCCGCGCCGAGCGGATGCTCGGGTGGCTCGGGGCGGTGCGGCGTCGGCGCGGGCATAGGGGCGATGGTAACCGGCGGACCGCCGACACGGGCCGGACCGCGTGGATCCCACCCCGCTCCGCCGCCACTCCACCCCGAGCCCCCGTCGATCGGACGTTCCGTCAGTCGGATCCGAATCTACGGGAGCGGTGCGCGCGGCGTTCGGGCAGGTCGGGCCGCAGGTGGGGCGGTGTCGGCGGTGCCGGGGCCCGGCGGATCAATCGGCGGTACCCGTCCGGGGTTCGTCGAGGAAGCCGGGCTGCGTTCGGGCGGGTGGCCGGGCAGCATGGCGGGATGCCGGATCTACTGCTGCGGGGCGGCGTCCGGCTCGGAAAGCCGGTGACGTCGAGCCCGGAGTCTGACCCGCTCCACCCAGTTCCGGGGTTCGATCCTGCGGCCGACGGAGTCGTACTGCCGGCGGGTCCGCACATCGGCTGACTGCCGTGGCCGGCCCAGCGGCGAACTCCCGCCTGCTCTGCTGGAACGCGGGGTTGCGCTTCCCGCTCCGGGCCGACGCTCAGCGCGGGGTGGGCGCCCGGTGGGTGCCGTGCACCGCCGCCAGGAGGCCCGCCACCGTCGGCGACCACGGTCGGCCGGCCGGGCCGGTGAGGGTCAGCGTCCGGTGCGCGGCCGGGCGGATCGGGACGAGCACGCAGTCCGCCGGCAGCATCGGCTGGGCCAGCGCCGGCATCACCGACACCCCCACCCCCGCGTGCACCATGCCGATCAGCGTGTTGAGGTCCCGGATCCGGTGCCGGGGCGTGAACCGGACGCCCGCCCGGCGGTAGGCGTCCCGGATGTGCCGCTCGCAGCCGCCCTCCGAGAGCAGGAAGTCGTCGTCCTCCAGGTCGGCCACGTCGACGGTCGGCTCGCCCGCGAGCGGATGGTCGCGGCGGAGCAGCGCGTGCATCGAGTCCGCGCCGAGCGCGACGGCCCCCGGCGGCACCGGGTCCGCGTCCACCAGGACCGCCGCGTCCACCGTGCCGGCCTCCAGCCAGACGCCGAGTTCGTCGTCCTCGCCCTCGAACACCCGCACCGTCAGCCGGGGGTGCTCGATCCGCCAGTCGCTCAGCAGTCCGGGCAGCAGCCCCTGGCAGACGGTGGTCGGCGCGGCCAGCCGGACGGTCCCGGTCAGCCCGCCCGAGTGGTGGGCGGCGATCGTCCGCACGGCGGTGGCGGAGGCGACCGCCGTCCGGGCGTGCGGCATGATCCGTTCGCCCAGCGGGGTCGGCCGGGCCGGTGCGCCCCGGTGCAGGACGGGCGCGCCGAGCGTCCGCTCCAGGGCCGCCACCGCGTGCGAGACCGCCGACTGGCTCACGCCCAGCTCGGCCGCCGCCGCCCCGAAGCCGCCCGCGTCCGCCACCGCGACCAGCGCCCTGAGCTGGGCGAGGTTCACCTCCGAGGCCATGAGACTTCCTCATCCGAGCAGCACTGTCACTTGTTGGACTCATGGTCGGCCGACCCGTCACCCTCTGTCCAGCGCGAAGCCGCGAGAGGCGAGGCGCGTCGACGAGAGCGGAAGGACGGGTGGCCGGGATGGGACGGCGCTGGTGGCCGGGGTTCGTGGCACTGTCGGCGATCTGGGGTGCGAGCTTCGCCCTGATCAAGGTGGCGGTCGACGCCGGGGTGCCCCCGGTGTGGGTGGCGGCCTGGCGTTGCCTGCTCGGCGCGGTCGCGCTCTGGGCGATCCTCGCCGTCCGCCGTGAGGCCGCTCCGCGCGACCTCGCCACCTGGGGCCACAGCGCCGTGGTCGCGGTGCTGCTGAACGCGGTGCCGTTCGTGCTCTTCTCCTACGGCGAGACCCGGGTCAGCTCGGTGCTCGCCGGGGTGATGAACGCGACCACCCCGCTGTTCGCCCTGCTCTTCGCGCTGGCCGCCCTGCCGGGGGAACCGCGTCCGGGGTGGCGTCGGCTCGCCGGACTCGCCCTCGGCTTCGCCGGGGTGCTCACCGTGCTGGGCGTGCAGCACGGGCTCGGCTCCGGTGCGGTGGGCGCTTCCGGTTCCGGGGTCGTGGTCGGCGGGCTCGCCTGCCTGGCCGCGACCTGCTGCTACGGCGCCGGGTTCGCCTACCTGCGCCGCCACCTCTCCGCCCGACCGCACTCGGCCGCCGCCCTGTCCACCGCCCAGATCACCTGCGCCGCCGTCGAACTCGCGGTCGTCGCCCCGCTCGCCGCCGGCGCCCCGCACTGGCCCGGTGCCGGGGCCGCCGTGGCGCTGCTGCTGCTCGGTGCGGTCGGAACCGGCATCGCCTACGTTCTCAACCTCGATCTGGTGCGCACCGCCGGGACGGCCGTGGCCGCCGCCGTCACCTATGTGACCCCGCTCTGGTCCACGGCCCTCGGCGCGCTGCTGCTCGCCGAGCCCGTCGGCTGGAACACCCTGGTCGGCGGCCTGGCCGTGATCGCCGCCGTCGCGCTCACCCGGCAGCCGCCGAGCGCCCCCGACGGCGCGGCGCGGACCGGACGCTGGGGCCGGAGAGGGCGTCAGCCGGTCGGTTAGGGTGGGCCGATGGGCGCGGGGCGGGCAGCGGACGGGGGCACGGGTGTGAACGTCGACGTGGACGTCGGCGTTGACGTCGGCGTTGATGTCGGCGTTGATGTCGACGGAGCCACCGGCGAGACCGTTGACCAGCCCGTCGACGCGACCACCGACGAGGCCGTCGACCGTGCGGCCGACGCGCCGCAGTCCCCGCCCACCGTCGCCGTCCTGGCGGCGCTGCGCGCCCGTCCGCTCCGCTTCCCGTTCACCCGTGACTCGCTGCGCTGCTGGGCCTACCTGGTCGGCGGCGCCCTGCTCGGTCTGCTGGTGGCCGTCCTGCTGGCGGCCCTCGTGGTCATCGGCCTCGGGCTCTCGGTGGTCGGCATCGGTCTGCCGCTGCTCCTGGCCGTCGCCCTCTCCGGCCTGCCGGTCGGCCGCCTGGAACGCCGCCTGCTGCGGCTCGTCGAACCGACCCCGCTGCCCGACCCGCACCGCGCACTGCCCGGGGCCGGCCGCCGCGCCCGGCTCCGGACCAGGCTGCGGGAACGCGCGACCTGGCGCGAACTCGCCCACACCCTGCTCGCCGGCCCGCCGCTCACCGCCGCCGGACTCGGCCTCACCGCCCTGCTGCTGCTCTCCGCGGCGCTGGTCGTCAGCCCCCTCGTGGTCTGGGCGATGGCCCCCGAGACCGTCATGCTGATCCCCGGCCACGCCGTCCCCGGACCGCTGTACGCCCTGCCCGCCACCGCCGTCGGCCTGGCCGGGCTGCTGCTCGCCGGCTACGCCGGGGCGCTGCTCACCGTCGTCCACGTCCGACTGGCCCGGCTGCTGCTCGGCCCCCGCGAGGAGGACCTCGGCCGGCAGGTCGTCGAACTGACCCGCTCCCGGGCCCGGCTGGTGGACGCCTTCGAGGCCGAGCGCCGCCGCATCGAACGCGACCTGCATGACGGCGCCCAGCAGCAGCTCGTCGCCCTCAGCATGACCCTCGGCCTGGCCGCCCACGAACTGCGCCAACGCGCCGGGGCCGCCGGTGCCACCGCCGTGAGCACCGGCGGCGCGACCCCCGGGGCCGGGCCGGTCGGCGACGACCCGGTGCTCGATCTGGTCGACCGGGCGCGCGGCGAGGCCCGGCAGGCGCTGGAGCAGCTGCGCGGCCTGGTCCGCGGCATCCACCCCCAGGTGCTCACCGACCACGGACTGGCCGCCGCCGTCACCGAGGTCGCGCTGCGCCACCCGATCCCCGTCGAGGTCGACCTGGACCTGCCCGGACGGCTGCCCGGTCCGGTCGAGTCCACCGCCTACTTCACCGTCACCGAGGCACTCACCAACGCCGCCAAGCACAGCGGCGCCGCCGCCATCACCGTCCACGGGCGGATCGCGGACGGCCGGCTGGTGCTCCAGGTGACCGACGACGGCCGCGGCGGCGCCGACCCGGCCGCCGGGGCCGGACTCCAGGGACTGGCCGACCGGGTCGCGATCCTGAGAGGACGACTGATGGTGACGAGTCCGACCGGCGGGCCGACCAGGCTCCGGCTGGAGGTGCCGTGCTCCGGCTAGTCATCGCCGAGGACGCCGTGCTGCTCCGGGCCGGCCTGGTCGAACTGCTCACCAGGGGCGGCCACCGGGTGGTCGCCGCCGTGGGCGACGCGGACGCGCTCGCCGCCGCCGTGGACGCCGAGCGGCCGGACGCCGTCGTCACCGACGTCCGGATGCCGCCCGGCTTCCACGACGAGGGGCTGCGCGCCGCCCTCGACCTGCGCGGACGCCACCCCGGCCTGCCCGTCCTCGTCCTCTCCCAGTACGTGGCCACCCCGTACGCCACCCGGCTGCTCGGCGCGGCCGGCGCGCAGCGGGCCGGGCTCGGCTACCTGCTCAAGGACCGGGTCGGTGAGGTGTCCGAGTTCCTGGACGCGCTGGGGCGGGTGGCGGCCGGGGAGACGGTGATCGACCCGGAGGTCGTCCGGGTGCTGCTCCGGCAGCAGTCCGCGGACCGCCCGATCACCCGACTCACCCCGCGCGAGCGCGAGGTGCTGGGGCTGATGGCGGAGGGCCTCAACAACCAGACGGTCGGCGCCCGGCTGAACATCACCGAGGCGTCCGTGGTGAAGCACTGCGGGAACATCTTCATGAAGCTCGACCTCGACCCGGTGGAGGGCAACCGGCGGGTCCTCGCCGTCCTGGCCCACCTCGCCGACCTGCGCGGCGAGTAGCCGGGCGGCTCGGCGGGGTCGGCTCGTTGTCGGTGGCGGGCGCTACGGTGCCCGCCATGACGCAATTCGTACTCGTGGCGGGTGCCTGGCTGGGAGCGTGGGCCTGGGCCGACGTCGTCCCCGGGCTGCGCGCCGCCGGACACGGCGTGCACCCGTTGACCCTCTCCGGCCTCGCCGAACGGCGCGGCCTGCCCGCCGGACAGCAGACCCACGTGCAGGACGTCGTCGACCTCGTGGAGGAGCGCGACCTGCGTGAGGTCGTCCTGGTGGGGCACAGCTACTCGGGCATCCCGGTCGGGCAGGCCGCGGAGCGGATCGGCGACCGGCTCGCCCACCTGGTCCTGGTCGACGCCAACGTTCCCGTCGACGGGCAGGCGTTCGTCGGTGCCGGGCCGTGGGGCGAGGCCGTCGCCGCGTCGATCGGCGCCAACGACGGCTACTGGCCGCCGCTCACCGCCGACGAGTTCGTGGGCCAGGGGCTCACCGACGCGCAGATCTCCCGGATCGTCACCGGCTCCACCGCGCACCCCGGCGGCACCCTCACCGAGCCCGCCGCCCTCGCCGGTCCGCTCGCCGCGATACCCGGGACCTACCTGACCTGCCTCCTCGACAGCCCCGAACCCCCGCCCGCCGTCGTCGCCCTGATCCGCGACGCCGGCTGGCACCACGCCACCCTCGACACCGGCCACTGGCCGATGTTCTCCCAGCCCGGGGCCCTCACCGAGCTCCTCCTGACCGCCGCCCGCCGCTGACCCGCCCGCCCGCCCCCCTGCTCCGCCGAGCGGCGCCCTGGTCGACCCGGGGCCGGGGTCGGGCCCGGCCCCGGCCCGGGCGAGTGGTCCGCTGTTGCCCTCCGGCGTGGGATTGCGACTGGGCCAGGTCGCCCTGGTCGCTGTGGCCGGGGCCATGGAGTCGGGGTGGTTGCCTGTCTCGGGGCGTGCTGATTGCTTCGGTGGTCCGGTCGGCCCGGCCGGGCCGGGGTGTGCCGTCGGGCGGGGTTGTGGTGGCCAGCTTGGCGGGGTGGGCGGCTTTGGTGGGTGGCTTGCTGGGGTGTGCCTCGGCCTGGCAGGCGGGGTGCGTGGGGGCACTGGCTGTGTCGGGTTGGCCCGGTTGGTCGGTGAGGGGCGCGGGGTCAGCGCCGGGGTTGGTCGGGGCGGCTGGGCTGCTGCTGCTGGTGGTGGTGTGCCTGCTCGGGCGGGGTGGGGCTCTCGGCCAGGAGGGTGGCCAGGCGGTGGGCGGTGGTGTCCCAGGACCAGTGGGTGCGGACCCAGTGGCGGCCGGCGGTGGTCATCCGGGCGCGGTCGGGGGCGGAGGCGCGGAGGATGCGGGCGATCGCGGTGGCGACGGCGGACGGGTCGCGGCCGTCGACGACCGTGCCGTTGACGCCGTCGAGGACGGCGTCCGGGGCGCCTCCGGAGCGGCCGACGACGACGGGCAGGCCGGCGGCGGCCGCCTCCAGGAAGACGATGCCGAGGCCCTCCGCCTCCAGGCCGGCCCGGCGGGTGCGGCAGGGCATCGCGAAGACGTCGGCCGCGGCGTAGGCGTCCGGGGTGTCGGCGTGTTCGCGGCCGCCGGCGAAGACGACCGTGCCGGGTTCGGTGAACCTGCGGGCGAGGTCGCGCAGGCGGCGTTCGTCCGGTCCCTGGCCGACCAGGACGAGGACCGCGCCCGGCACGGTCCGCCGGATCAGCGGGAGTGCCCGTATCAGGGTGTCCTGGCCCTTGCGCGGCACGAGTCGTGCCACGCAGAGGATCACCGGCGCCTGCGGGTCGGCCTCCCGGGGGCGTGGGCGGAACAGTTCGGTGTCCACCCCGGGGACCAGCCGTTCCAGGCGGGCCGCCGGGCCGAGCGCGGGCGCGATCCGCTCGCGGGTGTGGGCACCGAGGTAGGTGACGACGTCGACGCTGTCACCGATCCGCCGCAGCAGGCGCCGGGCTACCGGGGTGCGGGCCCACCAGATCTCGTGGCCGTGGGTGGTGGCGACGGTTCGCCGGATGCCGGGCGCCTGCCGCCGCAGCTCCGGGGTCATCGCGGCGAGCGGGGCGGCGGCGCCGAACCAGACCCGGTCGCAGCCGTACGCCCGGGCGAGTTCGGCGGCCCGGCGGGTCACCCGGGGCGTGGGGAGCAGGGTCCGGGACCGGTCGCGGACCACCGGGAACGGGAGCGCGGCGTCATGGCGGGCGGCGCCGGGCTCGTCCGAGGTGTAGACGACGACCTGGTCGGCGCGCAGCCGGGTGGCCATGGCGTGGACGAAGGTCTCGATGCCGCCCTGCCGGGGCGGGAAGTCGTTGGTGACGATGAGTGTGCCGGTCATGGGACGGGGACCACCTGGGGTGTGCGGGGGCGCGGGGCGGCGGACGGGACGGCGCGCGGAGTGGACTGCGGGCGGGGAGGACGGTGCGGACCGGTGACGAGGGGGAGGCGGGGGAGACGGGGGACGAGGGCCAGTACGGCGGGCAGGGCGAGGTAGCCGAAGCGGGTGGCGGGGGCGAGCAGGAACGCCAGGGCGAGGCCGAGCGCGAGCCGATCGGCGGCGGCGACGGTGTCCCGGGGCGGGGTGCGGACCAGCGACGCGGCGACGGCGAGCCCGGCGAGCAGCAGCAGGGCGAGCGCTGTGTACCAGCCGCCGGGGCCGAGGTCGGCGAGCAGCCGGCCGGGCAGCGGGCTGCTCGCCGGGGTGGGCAGCCCACCGCGACCGGTGGGGAAGGCGAACACCTGCTCCACCAGCGGCCCCGGTGCGCGCAGTGCGCCGGGCAGGACCAGCGCGGCCGTTCCGACGGTGGCGGTGGCGAACGCCCGCAGGGCCGACCGGCGTCCGGCCGTGGCGGCGAGCAGGGCGACGACGACCGCGACCGCAGGCCAGGCCGTCCACTTGAGCGCGCAGGCCAGCGCGAGGGCCGACCCGGCGGCGAACGGGCGGGCCCGTCCGGCCAGGGCGAGCGCGAGCAGGCAGAGGCCGGCCAGCGGCAGGTCGACCCCGCTGACGCAGAGCGGCAGCGCGACCGGTGGTGAGGCGACCAGCGCCGCCACCGCGAGAACGGGCACGTTCAGGCCGCCGCCGCCGCCGCCGACGCCGCCGGACGGGCGCACGGACGCGCGACCGCCGGCGTGCGGCGCGGCGCCGGGCCGTCCGGGGCGGACGGCGGCGGCCAGGCAGCCGAGGAACACGGCGGCGCACCACAGGCGGGCGTCGCCCAGCAGCCGGGCCGGCCAGCCGTCCGCGCCGAACAGGGCGCGGGGCAGCCCGAACAGTGCCATCCCGGGCAGGTAGGGGGTGTACTCGGCGACCGTGTGCGGCTCGGCCAGGTACGGAGTCCCGTGCCGGAGCAGCAACTCGCCCGACCGTTCGATGACGGCGACCTCGCTCTGCCCCTGCCCGGTCGCGACCAGGAGAAGCAGCGGCGTGAGCACCGCACCGGCCAGCGCGACCGTCACCGATCCGGCCCGCGCCCACCGCGGCGGCAGCGTGAGCGCGGCGACCGCCGCCGCGAGGTACCCGGCGGCTGCGAGCAGCCCCCAACTCCGGTGCGGCCCCAGCCCGGAGACGACCGGGAACGCCCCCGCCCACCCGGCCGCGACCAGCCACCCGCCGCACCACAGCGCCCTCCGCCCGCCGGGTGGGCGGGGCGGACCGGAGGAACCCGGTGGACGGGGGACGCGGTGGACACGGCCGGTGCGGGGTGGACGGCCGCGGCGGTGGACGGAAGCGGAACCGGGAACGGATCGGGAGGCGGATGGGGAGTCGGTGCCGGACTGGGAGGCAGGGCCGGGGCCGGACGGAAACGCGGTACGGATGCGGTGGATCAGCACCACTTCATTGCAGCGGCGCAGGTCGGCGAGGTCATGACGGTCAGGTCGAGTCCTCAGGTCGGGTTTCCCCTACCACCGGGCGGGAGTCCGGGGCGGCCCCCGCGTCCTGAACACGGCGTCATGGGTGCGGTCGGTGTGCACGGGTGTGGCTCCTCCTCGTCAGCCGGCGTTCCGGACAAGGGAATTCGTATCCGATCTCACGTTCGGTGTCCACCGAATTACGTTCGGTGCTGATGGCTCGCTATCGTGGACCCCGTGGTGAGGTCCTGGGATGCGGCGGTCGGGCGGGCGCAGGAACGGTTGGCGACGGTGCCCGGGGTGCGGGCGGTGAGGGAGGGCGAGGGGCGTGGATTCGCGCTCTGGGACCTCGCCTCCTGCGCCGAGGGGGAGTTGGGCGAGTGCGTCGACCCGTCGGCGATCGGCCCGGCCGAGGAGCGCCGGCTGCGCGAGCGCCTCGGCGAGAGCGGCCGTGAGTGGCCGGGCGGCGAGCTGTACCGCCGCCGCTACTGGCTGCTGGCCGACGGCACCCGGGGCAACGGCGGCACCGGCACCAGCACCGGCACCGGCACCGGCACCAGCACCGGCACCGGCACCGGCACCGGCACCGGCACCGGCGCCGGGGAGGCCGAGCCGGTCGGGATCTTCGCCGTCGACAACTGGACCAGGGGCCCCGGCCAGTTGGCCGTCTCCTCGCTCTACCTCCGCCCCTCGGCGCGCGGCCACGGCCTCGCGGCGAGCGCCCTCGACCACGTCTACCGGGCCGCCACCGCCGAGGGCCTGCCCGGCTACCGACTGGAGGCGCACTGGACCTGGCAGCGCGCCGTCCGCTACCACCTGCGCCGCGGCCTGTGGGTGGTCTCCTGGAAAAACGCCCTCGGCCTCGCCCGGATGCCCCAACTCCCGCCCTACCGCGTCCGGGAGGAGGACGGCCGCCTGGTGCTGCTGGTCGCCGACCGCCCGTCGCCCGACCCGGCCGAGGCGGTCTGGACGCCGCTGCTCGCCGCCGGGAGCGAGGGCCGCCGGCTGCGCCTGGACGAGACCGCCGCCTACCGGCAGGCCGACGGCTGGGTGCACGGCTACGCCCGCTCGACCCTCGCCCTGCACCTCGCGCTCGCCGGCCGTCCGCTGGTGCGCGGCCCGCAGTGGTGGGCGGAGGCCTGGCGCTGGGCGGACATCGGTGAACCGGAGGGCCTCGCCTACCGGATCGGGCACATCGAGCAGGCGGCCCGCGCCGCGGGGCGGGCGGTGGTCACGCCCTACCGGGCCCCGGCCGTCCCGGACCTGCCCCGGCCGTCCGAGGAGCCCCGGCCGGACGTTCCCGCCCTCCGGCCGTCGGACGGCGCGTCGACGACCTGAGGGGCCGCACCCCGCGCACACCACCGCACACCACCGGAACACCACGGACGAGTCGCAGGACCCGGCCTACTGGCGCGCCACCCTGGGCAGGCTCCGCCGGAGGCCGTGCCGACACCGCCCGCAGCAGACCGAGTCGAGGAGCCCGCCATGCCCGCACCCGCAGAGCCCGCCATGCCCGTACCCGCCATGCCCGCACCCGCTGTGCACGAATCCGTCCTCGACGCGATCGGCGGGACGCCGCTGATCCGCCTCGCCCGGCTCGGCGCCGGCCTCGCCGCCCCGGTCTACGCCAAGGCCGAGTTCCTCAGCATCGGCGGCAGCGTGAAGGACCGCGCCGCGCTGTCCATGGTGCTGGCCGCCGAGCGTGACGGGCTGCTGGCGCCCGGCGGGACGATCGTCGAGGCGACCTCGGGCAACACCGGCATCGGCCTGGCGATCGTCGGCCGTCGGCGCGGCTACCGGGTGATCGCGGCGGTGGCGGACCGGGCGGCGCCGGAGAAGTCGGACATCCTGCGCGCGTACGGCGCGGAGGTGGTGCTCGCGCCGACCGCCGTGCCGCTGGAGGACCCGGCGCACCTGTTCAACGTCGTCCGCCGGATCGTCGAGGAGACCCCCGGAGCCTGGCTCGCCGACCAGTACGACAACCAGGCCAATCCCGACGCGCACGTCCGCACCACCGGCCCGGAGATCTGGGAGCAGACCGGCGGCCGGGTGACCCACTTCGTCGCGGGGGTCGGCACCGGAGGCACCATCACCGGCACCGGCGGCCATCTGAAGGCGGTCTCCGGCGGCGCGGTGACCGTGGTCGGCGCCGACCCCGAGAGCTCGGTCTACGCCGGCGGGGACGGCAGCCCGTACTACGTCGAGAGCATCGGCCACTTCGTCCACCCGGACACCGCCGAGGACCGCTGGCCGTTGGCCTACCGGCGGGACGTCGCGGACGCCTTCGAGCGCATCCCGGACCGCGAGTCGCTGCTGACGGCGCGCCGGCTCGCCCGTGAGGAGGGCATCCTGGCCGGGCCGTCCTCCGGCACGGCGGTGGCGGCGGCGCTGCGGGTGGCGCGCCGGCTGGGGCCGGAGGACCTGGTCGTGGTGCTGCTGCCGGACTCGGGCCGCTCCTACCTTTCCAAGGTGCACAGCGACGCGTGGATGCGGCAGTGGGGCTTCCTGGAGGACGGCGTCGCGGCGGGGAACGGCGGCGCGGTGGAGCACGGCGTGCCGACGCGGCCGACCGGCCTGCGGCCACTGCTCGACGCTGCCGGGCCGCTGGTGACGGTCGACGCCGACGCCACCGTCGGCGAGGCGGCGCGGACGCTGCACGGCGTGCCGGGCGGCGTGGCCCCGGCCGTCCTGGCGCGGACGGCGCGCCCGTACGGGGTGAGCGCGGCGGAGGTGGTCGGCGCGGTGTCCCGGGAGGTGCTCGCGGCGGCCCTCGCGGACGGCTCCGCCAAGCCGGACGCTCCGCTGGGCGCCCTGCTCGGGCCGGCGCTGCCGGCGGTGGGCGTCGGGCAGTCGGTGGCGGAGGCCCGCGCGGCGCTCGGAGCGGGGCACCCGGGTGTTCTGGTCCTGGTGGACGGCCGGGCCGCCGGGGTGCTGCCGCGCTCGGCGCTCGCCGACTAGCTAGGCCCCGGGACCGCCGCCCCCGCCCTGCGCCGGCCGGGACCCCTGGGAGACTCGACGCCATGGCAGAGATCGAGATCGACGGAGCGCCCGCCGACCCGGCCCGACTGGCGGCCCTGGGCCTGCTCAACTACGGGCACTTCACCACCCTGCGCGCCGAGTCCGGCCGCACCCGGGGCCTCGCGCTGCACCTGGACCGGCTGGTCCGGGACTGCCGCACGGTGTTCGGTGCCGAGCTGGACCGGGCGGAGGTCCGCACCCGGATCCGCCGGGCGCTCCCGGCCGACGGCGCGCCGGTGATCGTCCGGGTCACCGTGTTCGACCCGGCGCTCGGCCTGGAGCGCCCTTCCGCCCCCGCCGTACCCCACCTGCTGGTCACCACCCGCCCGGCGCCGGCCGCCGCGCCGGGGCCGCTGCGGGTGCGCACCGCCGCGTACCGGCGCGAGCTGCCGGAGGTGAAGCACGTCGGCCTGTTCGGCCTGCTGCACCAGCGTCGGCTCGCCCAACTCGACGGCTACGACGACGCCCTGCTGCTCGACGACGCGGGTCGGATCACCGAGGGGGCCACCTGGAACGTCGCCCTGTACGACGGTCGCGACCTGGTCTGGCCGGACGCCGCCGCGCTGCCCGGCGTCACCGCCGCCCTGCTGGCCGACGCGCACACCGGCCCGCAGCGGCGCGAGCCCGTCACCGCGGACGCCCTCGGCGGCTTCGTCGCCGCCGTCGCCGTCAACGCGGGCGTCGGCGTCCGCCCGCTCGCCGCGATCGACGGCACCGCCCTCGACCCGGCGCACCCGGTCGTCGGCGAGCTGCGCGCCGCCTACGAAGGCGTCGACGGCGAGCAGATCTGACCGCAAGCGCCCGAACCGACGCACCTGACCCGAAGCACGTGATCGCCGGCGCCCGACCCGAAGCGCACCGCCGAACGCACACCGGGCACGCACACCCGGCACGCACGCCCGGCACGCACACCCAGCGCACGCGCCCGCCGCGCACGCCCTGACGCCGCCCGGACACCGCCCGGACACCGGACCGGGGGATAACCCCACCCCCGGTCCGCCAGCGGCCTGCATGGTCCGCCGCATCCCGCCTTCCTAGCCTGGAACTCGTCGACGAGCAGCGACGATCCACGAAGGAAGGCCCACCATGGCACCCCGCCGTTCCCGCCCCCAGCCCGAGCCGACCGGGCGCCCCGCCGCCCACGCCGCGATCGAGCTGCGCGACGTCCGGCGCAGCTACGGCCGCGGTGGCGAGACCGTGCACGCCCTGCGCGGCATCGACCTGGCGCTCGGCCACGGCACCTTCACCGCCGTGATGGGACCCTCCGGTTCCGGCAAGAGCACCTTCCTGCAGTGCGCGGCCGGCCTGGACCGCCCGAGCACCGGTGAGGTCTACCTGGGCGGCGAGGAGATCACCCGGCTGAGCGAGGACCGGCTGACCAAGCTGCGCCGCAGCCGGATCGGTTTTGTCTTCCAGTCCTTCAACCTACTGCCCTCGCTGACCGTGCTGCAGAACGTGCTGCTCCCGCTGCGCCTCGCCGGGGAGCGCCAGGACCGGGCCAGGGCCCGGGAGCTGCTCGCACAGGTCGGCCTCGGCGACCTCGGCCGCAGGCGCCCCGGTCAGCTGTCGGGCGGTCAGCAGCAGCGGGTGGCGATCGCCCGCGCGCTGATCACTTCCCCGGATGTGCTGTTCGCGGACGAGCCGACCGGCGCGCTGGACACCACGACCGCCCACGAGGTGCTCGGCCTGCTGCGGCGCGCGGTGGACACCATGGGCGCCACCGTCGTGATGGTGACCCACGACCCGGTGGCGGCCTCGTTCGCCGACCGGGTGGTCTTCCTGGCCGACGGCGCGCTCGCCGACGAGCTGTACCACCCGGACCCGAAGACGATCGCCGACCGGATGGTCAGCCTGACCGCGCGTCCGGTGGGGGTGGCGGCATGAGCAACGGACTCGCCCGCGCCTCGGTGCGCTTCCGCCCCGCGTCCTTCGTCGGCACGTTCGTCGCGCTGCTGTTCGGTGCCGCCGTGATCATGGCCTGCGGCACGCTGCTGCAGACCGGCATCACCGCCTCGGTGCCGTCCGTCCGGTACGCCGAGGCGCCGGTCGTGGTGGCCGCCGACCCGAACGTCTCCATCAAGTACAAGAAGAACGGCGACGACGACACCCACGAGCAGCAGTTGTCCGAGCGGGCCCGGGTGGACGCGGGCCTGGTGGCCGGGATCGCCGGACAGCCCGGTGTCGCCGCCGCCCGCCCCGATACGGCGTTCCCCCTGCAGGCCGCGGCACCGCGTGGGGCGTCCCAGGGCCCGGCGGGCCCGGCGGGCCCGCTCACCGGCCGGGGCTTCGCGGCGCTCGGCATCGCCGGCCCGCAGGACAAGCTGGTCGAGGGCCGCGCCCCCGGCGTGGACGAGGTCGTGCTGGACGCCGACACGGCGCGCGCCGCCCACCTCGCGCCGGGCGCGACCGTGGTGCTCAGCGCCCCCGGCGGCAGCGGCAGCTACCGGATCTCCGGTCTCGCCGCCGCCCAGCAGGCCGGCCCCACCGCCTGGTTCGCCGACCAGCAGGCCGACCGGATCTCCGGCCACCCCGGCCGGGTGGACGCCATCGCCGTCCAGCCCCGCGAGGGCGTCGACCGCAAGACCCTGACCGCCCAGGTGAAGCAGGCCGTCGGCGGCGCCGCCGAGGTGCTGAGCGGCAAGGGGCGCGGCGAGGCCGAGCAGCCCGTGCTCAACGAGGCCAAGGTGATGCTGGTCGCGATCGGCGGCTCCTTCGGCGGTACCGCCACCATGACCGCGGTGTTCGTGGTGGTCTCCACCGTCGCCCTGGCCACCGGCCAGCGTGCCCGCGAGTTCGCCCTGCTGCGCGCCGTCGGCGCCACCCCGCGCCAGATCCGGCGCACCATCGCCACCGAGGCGATGCTGGTCGCGCCGCTCGCCGCCGCGCTCGGCATCCTGCCCGGCGTGGGCCTGGCCCGCTGGTGGTTCGACGGGATGGTGGAGCGCGGCGTCGTCCCGGCCGACGTCGAGCTGTCCGTCGGACCGCTGCCGATGCTGGTCGCCGTCGTGCTGTGCACGCTCGCGGCCCTCGCGGCCGGCTTCTTCGCCGCCCGCCGCCCCGCGAGGATGCGGGCGAGCCAGGCGCTGGGCGCGGCCGCCGTGGAACCGGCCCGGCTCGGTGTCGTCCGCACCCTGCTGGGCGTGGTCTTCACGGCCGGCGGCGTGGTGCTCGCCGCGGTCGCGGCCAACCTGGACGGCGAGAACGCCGCCAACACCGCGCTCGGCGTGGTGATGTGCTTCCTGGTCGCGGTCGCCCTGCTCGGCCCGTGGGTGGCCCGCTCCGCGGCCTGGGTGCTGGGCCTGCCGCTGCGGGCGGGCGGCGCGCCCGGCTCGCTGGCGGCCGACAACACCCGCGCCAACGCCCGCCGGCTGGCCTCCGCGATCACGCCGATCGTGATGGTCACCGCCTTCTGCGGAACCCTGCTGTTCATGCAGAGCACCATCCGTCACGAGACCGGCGAGCAGGTGCGCACCGGCATCACCGCCGACCACGTGCTCGGCTCCACCGGACCGGGCCTGCCCGCCGCCTCGCACGGCACGCCCGGTGTCGTCGCGCAGGCGGCCGGGGTGCCCGGTGTGGACGCGGCGGTCGGCGTGCTGCACACCGGCATCGTCGTCCGCACCGGCGACCAACTGCTCTCCGCCACCGCGCTGGGCGTCACCGGTGACCCGTCCCGGCTGCCCCGGGTGCTGGACCTCGGAGTGCGCGACGGCGCGCTGGCCGACCTGGGCGGTTCCCCGGACACCGTCGCGCTCTCCACCGAACTGGCCTCCTCCCTGGGCGCCAAGGTCGGTGACCACGTCCCCTTCTGGCTCGGCGACGGCACGGCGGTGAAGCCGCTGCTGGTCGCCACCTACCAGCGCGGGCTCGGCTTCGGCCAGGCGCTGCTGCCCCGGGCGGCGGTCGCGGCGCACGTCACCGCCGCCTACGACGCGCAGGTGCTGGTCGCGGACGCGCCCGGCGCCGACCGGGCCGCGGTCGCCCGGGGCCTGTCCGACCTCGGCGTGGCCGGGCTGACGGTGACCGACCGGGCCGGGTACGCGGCGCAGTCCGACAAGTCGCAGGAGATGGGCTCCTGGGCGAACTCGGTGATGGCCGGCGTGCTGGGCGGCTTCGCCGCCGTCACGGCCGCGAACACCCTGGTGATGACGGTGCTGGACCGGCGCCGCGAGGTGGCACTGCTCCGGCTCGCCGGGACCACCCGGCGCCAGGTGCGCCACATGATGCGCTGGGAGGCGCTGCTGGTGGCCGCGGCCGGTCTGGGCGTCGGCGCGGTGATCGCCTGGCTCACCCTGGTGCCGATCACCCGGGGCATCACCGGCGCCGCGCCGCACGTCCCGGCCGGGACGGCGCTGCCGCTGGCGGCCGCGGCGGTGGTGCTCTGCCTGGGCGCGACGGCCCTGCCGGCCAGGGCCCTGCTGCGGTCGAGTCCGGTCGCCTCGGTCGGCGGGAAGCAGTAGCGGACCCCGGGGCCCTTCCGGGCGCCGGAGCGGGGAGCTCCCGGAGCACACCGGGGGAGTGGACGGGCGGTGCGCGCGGGGGTGGCGCACCGCCCGTCCGGGTGACAAAGACGCGCTGAACAGGCGGGAGCGCGGGGTCGTCGAGCGCAAAGGCCGGGCACCGCACCGATAGTGAGGGGTGGTCAGCCGCGTTCGTGGCCGCGCCCGTCCCGGTGCCGCGTGCCCGGACGCGCCTGTCCCGCCCACACCCCCGCGCCGAGCGCCCTTCGGCATGCCCGTCACCCCGGCGTGCCCACGGCGCCGCGGTGCCCGGCAGAGAGAAGGCCGACCGTTGAGCAGTCCCCCGGTGATCCGCACGCCCCGCCTGCCGCTGTTCCCCCCGGCACGTTCCGCGGACCGCGCGCCGGCGCCCCCGGCCGTGCGCCTGCCGCGGCTGCTGCTGCGCGGCGCCACGACCGCCTCGGCCGTGCTGGTGCTGGCCGAGACGGTGCTGGCCGCCGGTTTCCTGAACGGCCACTACGAGGCGCTGCGGGGGCACGCGCTGGCCGCGATGGCCCTGGGCGGCGTGCTGCTCCTCCAGCTGGCGGTGGCCGTGCCGGTCCGCCGGGTCACCGGGCCGGCGGGGGAGCGGGGGCCCTGGTGGCCGCTCGTGGTCACGGCGCTCCTGCTGTTCGCGGCCGGGGCACAGATCGGGACCGGCTACGAGCGGGCGGTCGGGGTGCACGTGACGCTGGGCGTCCTGCTGGTCAGCGCGCACCTGTTCTGCCTGGTCGGCGCGTGGCGGCTGCCGCCGACGCTGCCCGCGCCCGCGTCGGCGCCCGCGCCCGCGTCGGCGCCCGCGCCGTCGCCGGCGGTGGAGGACGGGACCGGGCGCCTGCCCCGGCCGTCCGGAACCGGCAGCGGAACCGGAACCGGCACCGGCAGCGGAACCGGCGCGGGCACCGGACCGGTGGAGGTGGCGCCGTGAACCGCCGCCGGTTCCTCGGCGCCGGTGTGGCCCTGCTCGGCACGGGCGCCCTCGGAGCCTTCGCCGTCCCCGCGACCGCCCGGCTGCTGGCCGAGGGCCGGCCGGGCCGGCTGCTGCGCAGCGAGGTCCCGCTGCCGGAGGCGTTCCAGGTGCCGCTGCCGGTGCCGGCCGTGCTCGCCCCGGTCCGCTCCGACGCCACCACGGACTACTACGAGATCACCCAGAAGGTCGCCCGGCTGGAGATCCTGCCCGGTCTGCGCACCGAGACCTGGACGTACGGGGGCAGCTACCCCGGGCCGACGCTGTCCGTCCGCTCCGGCCGCCGGACGGTGGTGACCCACCGCAACGAGCTGCCGGTGCCCACGGTGGTGCACCTGCACGGCGGCCACACCCCGGCGGACAGCGACGGCTACCCGGTGGACCTGGTGTTCCCGGTCGGCTCGTCCGCCGAGCACACCGCCGGGCACGGGATGGCCGGAATGGCCGGGATGGAGGGAATGGCCGGCGCCGTCGACCTCGGCCGGACCACCATCGGCACCCGCGACTACACCTATCCGGGCCACCAGCGCGCCGCCACCCTCTGGTACCACGACCACCGGATGGGCTTCACCGGCCCGGCCATCTGGAACGGCCTGACCGGCTTCCACCTCGTCCGCGACGACGAGGAGGACGCCCTGCCGCTGCCGCGCGGCGACCGCGAGCTCCCGCTGGTGCTCGCGGACCGCGCCTTCACCGCCGACGGCTCCTCCGCCTACCCGGCCGTCGACCCCGAGCTCGCCGCCCCGGGCGTCACCGATGACTACATGAACGGCGTCCTCGGTGACGTCATCCTGGTCAACGGCGCCCCCTGGCCGCGCGCCGCGGTGGACCGGGCCCGCTACCGGCTGCGCCTGCTCAACGCCTCCAACGCCCGCCTCTACCGGCTGGAACTCGACCCGCAGCCGCCCGGCGGCGACGCGCTCGTCCAGATCGGCGGCGACGGCGGCCTGCTGGAGGAGCCGATCGCGCACGACGCGGTCGAGATCGCCCCCGCCGAGCGCTTCGACCTGGTGGTGGACTTCTCCCGCTACCCGCCCGGCACCGCGGTGCGGCTGATGAACCGCTTCGGCGGCGGCCGGACCGAGGAGGTGATGCTCTTCGACGTCGGCTCGCGCGCGGTGAGCGACGACTCGACGGTGCCCGAGCGGCTCTGCACCCTCGAACGGCTCGACGCCGAGGACGCGGTCGCCACCCGGGTGTTCGGCTTCCGCCGCAGCCGCGGCGGCGACTGGACCATCAACAACCGGTCCTACGAGCCCGGCCGCGCGCTCGCCAGCCCGGCGCTCGGCAGCACCGAGATCTGGCGGTTCTTCAGCGACGTCCACCACCCCGTCCACCTGCACCTGGACTCCTTCCAGGTGCTGTCGCGCAACGGCGGCGACCCGGGCGCCTACGACGCGGGCTGGAAGGACACCGTCGACCTGCGGCCGGCGGAGGCGGTGGAGGTGCTGGTGCGGTTCACCGACTACCCGGGCTCGTACATGCTGCACTGCCACAACCTGGAGCACGAGGACATGGCGATGATGGCGGACTTCGCCGTGGAGTGACGCGGGCCGCACACCGACCCCCGTGCACCCGGGTACCCGTGCACCCGTTCACTCGTTCGGCGGAGCGCGGGCGAGCGTCCAGGACGCTCGCCCGCGCTCCGACGTGCCGTCCTGCGGCGGCTGCCCTAGCGTCACGGGGAAGGAGGCCGCCCGCCCCGGTCCGCCGGACGCACGTCGAGGAGCCGCGCCATGACCAGTCCGACCGAACGCCGCCGGCGCGGCCGGGCCGCCCGCGAGCTCATCCCGCGGTCCGCCCACGGCCGCTGGATCCCCGCCGCCGACCGCCCCGATCCGCTGGCCGTCCTGGCCCGGCAGGCCGAGGACCGGCTCCCCGATCTCACCCCGATCCGCTACGGCCGGATGGCCGACTCGCCGTTCGCCTACCTGCGCGGCTCCGCCGCCGTCATGGCCGCCGACCTCGCGGCCGTCCCCGAGACCGGCCTCACCGTCCAACTCTGCGGCGACGCCCACCTGTTGAACTTCGGCGTGTACGCCTCCCCGGAGCGGATACTGCTCTTCGACGTCAACGACTTCGACGAGACCTACCCCGGCCCCTTCGAGTGGGACGTCAAACGGCTCGCCGCCAGCGTCGCCGTCGCCGCCCGCGAAAACGGCCAGGGCGACGACAACGCCCGCCGGGCCGCCCTCACCGCCGTGCGCGGCTACGCCCTCGCCGTGCGCCGCCTCGCCGGGCTGGGCGAACTCGACGTCTGGTACACCCGGATCTCCGCCGCCGAGGTCTTCCCGCTGGTCCGCAACCCCGGCCGCCGCAAGCGCGTCGAGGCCACCCTCGACAAGGCCCGCCGGCGCACCAGCCTGCAGGCCTTCGGCAAGCTCACCACGACGGACGAGGAGGGCCGGCGCCGGATCGTCAGCGATCCGCCGCTGCTCGAACCCCTCCCGCGCGACGAACTGCGCCGGGTCGGCAAGATCTTCGGCGACTACCGGGCCACCCTCCCCGAGGACCGCCGCGTGCTGCTCGACCGCTTCCAACTGGTCGACGTCGCCCGCAAGGTGGTCGGCGTCGGCAGCGTCGGCACCCGCTGCTTCATCCTGCTGCTGGAGGGCCGCGATCCGAGCGACCCGCTGTTCCTGCAGATCAAGGAGGCCGGGCGGTCCGTCCTGGAGCAGCACCTGCCGCCGGCCCGCCCGACCGCCGAGGCCCCGGTGGTGCACGGCGGGCAGCGCGTCGTCACCGGCCAGCACCTGCTGCAGGCCGCCAGTGACATCTTCCTCGGCTGGACCACCGGCCCGGCCGGCCGGCACTTCTACGGCCGCCAGCTGCGCGACATGAAGGGCTCCGCCGACGTGGCCCGGATGGCCCCCGGCGATCTGCGCGCCTACGCCGACCTCTGCGGGCGCGCCCTGGCCCGCGCACACGCCCGCTCCGGCGACCGGATCGCCATCGCCGGCTACCTCGGCGGCTCGGACGCCTTCGCCGAGGCCGTCGCCGACTTCGCCCTCGCATACGCCGACCGGACCGCCGCCGACCACGCCGCGCTGCTCGCGGCGATCGACGCCGGTGACCTGACGGCACGGCGAGGCGTCTGACCGGCCGCCGAGGAATCCGGGGACGGACAGGCCCTGCCCTCCACCTGGACGAGCTGTTCCTGGCGTCCTGACCGGCGTCCTGACCGGTGCTACCTCAGCAGCCAGTCCCTGGTGCGCGCCATCACCTCGGCCCGGGTGCGCCCGCCGTGGTCGACGTCGATGAGGTGGTAGCCGATCCGCAGCGTGAACGACACGAAGCTGCGCACCTCCACCTCCTCCGGGTCCGGGCAGAACGCCCCGTAGAGCGACCGCAGGTACGCCATCCGCCGGTCGTCGACCCGCCGCAGCCGCTCGGCCACCGCCTCGTCGCGGCGCGCCCACTCGCGGATCGTCAGATCGAGCGCCACCCCGGTGGCGGGCCCGTCCCCGGGCGTCGCGGCGATGACGAACAGGCGGTCCAGCCGCGTCCGCGCGTCCCCGCCCTCGCCCTCGACCCGCTCGATGACGTCGTCGGTGACCGTCCGCTCCCAGGTGTCGAGCATCTCGGCGACCAGCGCCTCGCGGTTGCGGAAGTGCCCGTAGAAGCCGCCCTTGGTCACCCCGAGCGCCTGTGCCAGCACCTCGACCCGCACTGCCTCGGGACCGCCCCCCGCGAGCGCCCGCAACCCCTCCTCCACCCACCGCCCTCGCGGCGTCCGCGTCACACCCATGCGCCCCACCGTACCGAAGCGGCCGCTCAGGGGTGGACGCGGCCGAGGAGGCGGTCCGGCTCTGCGCCCTGGCCGCCCTGCTCGGCGCAGCCGCCGCCCCGTACCGGCTGCGCGCGCGACCGGTCGACGGCCGGCCGTCCGCGCGGCCGGGCGCACCGGCGAAGGACGAGGTGCCTGCCCGGACGTGCGGGCCCGGCCGGGTGTCAGTGCTCTGTGCCAGGATCTGCGGTCATGCTGGAGATCACGGTGCGGACGGAAGACGACGAGGCCCACCCGCGGGTGAGCGCCGAGGAGCTGGCGGGGCTGGTGCGGCGGATCGGGGGGGCGCAAGGACCGCTTCCTGGTGGTCGAGCGGATACCCGACGAGCCGGACGTCTACGTCCAGGTGTGGCACGAGGGCGAGGGGGAGTACACCCTGGAGCACCGCTCGGGCGGGCCCGACCGGCACTTCCAGGTGCGTCTCGACGCCCCCGATCCGGTGATCACCGCGATGACCGCCTGGGCCCGCCGCGAGCCCGGGTGGGGCGAGGCGTTCGACTGGGAGGCACTGGAACTGGGGTAGCACGGCCGCCGGGCCGTCGGCGCCGCACCGGAAGTCGGACCGGCCGACTTCCGGTGCGACGTCAGCTCATCGACCAGACGGACGGGTCGTGCGGGACCGGCGGGGAGACAGTCGACAGGTGCAGAGAGGTGTACGCCCCGGCCGCCGTTTCCTCCACCACGGCCCCGGTGACCGTCGGCGCTGTCCCGGCCGCCATCGACTCGGACCGGACGCGCACGCACGCCTCGTCGAGCAGGTCGACGGCGGCCCCCGGGAGGACCTGGCCGGCCTGATGGCCGCGGGCGAGCCGGACGGCGGCCTCCAGCGCCTCGCCGGTGATCTCCACGCCGTGGTGCTCGGTCAGCCGGTGCCCGGCGTCACGCAGGATCGCCAGCACCTCGGCGGGGAGCGGTTCCGTCACCGGAAGCAGCTGGATCAGCCGGTCGAGCCCGGAGTCGCGTTCCCAGTGCTGGTACTCGGCGGTGGTGGCGGCCGCGACCACGGAGACGCCCGGCCTGCCGAACACCGGTCGGAAGAACGCCAGTGCCGTCGTCCGGCCCTCGCGGGTGTGCACGGTGGCGAGGGCGTTGTCGAGGAACAGGACGAGACCCGTGGTCCGCTGGACCTCGCCGACCAGCTCCGCCATCAGCTCGGTGAACCGCCCGTGGTGCTGCGGGTCGGCGAAGAGCGCGCCGACGTCGAGCAGGCGGACGGTCCGGTCGCGGAACGGCCGGGGGACGTTCCCGGTCACCACGGCCCGGGCGAGCCCGAGGACCGTACTCGTCTTGCCGACCCCCGGTTCCCCGACCAGCAGCGGGACGTTGCGGCTCTGCCGGGCGACGGTCTGCAGGATCCGTTCGATCTCCGGACGCCGTCCGAGGACGGTGGTGGCCGACCGCTCGGCCATCTCGCGAGTGAGGTTGCGGGTGGCCCATTCCAGGGCGGCCGGCGCCGTCGTGGTGACCCGGTCCTCCAGACGGAGCATGACTTCCTGGAACACCCGGGCCCCGTCCAGACCGAGCGCCGCCCGTGTCCGTGCCGCACCCCCTTCCGCTTCGTCGAGGAGGGCGAGGAGGAGGTGCTCGGTCCCGATCTCGTAGTGCCGGCGGCCGGTGGCCACCTCGGCCGAGCGATGGAGGACGGCCGCGGCCCTCCGGGTGTACGGCATGTGCCCGAGCGCGGGAACAAGGGCGGGCTTGGAGACGGTCAGTACCTGTTTCCTGGCGTTCTCCAGCGACACGCCCAGTGCTCTGAGGGCCTGGCCGGCCACACCCTGCTGCTCGTGCAGGAGGCCCAGGAGGAGGTGCTCGGTGCCGACGCGGAGGTAGTTCAGATGCCTGGCTTCCTGCTGCGCCAGGACGAGGGCCTGGTGCGCACGGTCGGTGAACCGCTCAGACACCTCGCGCACCTCCCTCCAGTGCCGCCAGGTCCTTCCGGGCCCGGACCGTGTGCAGGTGGTTCGAGCCCAGGGTGCGGTCCCGCTCCGCGATCAACTGCCGCAGCAGGGCCGCCGCCTCCTCCCGGGCGCCCGACAGCGCGAGATTGCGGGCGAGCATGTGCCGCGTCCGCAGCGTGTCGACGTGCTCGCCGCCCAGGACCCGGCTGCGGTCGGCGAGCAGGATCCGCAGCATGGCCACCGCCTCCACCCGGTGGCCGGACTCGCCGAGGTTGACGGCGAGGAACTGCCGGGTGTGCAGGGTCTGCGGATGGTCCTTGCCGTGCAGATGGGCGTAGACCTCGGGCAGGGGACGCAGCAGGCGGGCGGCCTCCGCCGGGTCGCCGGCCCCGCCGAGGCAGTGGGCGAGCGCGCGCCGGGAGATCAGGGTGTCCTCGTGCTCGGCGCCCAGGATGCGGGTCTGCTCGTCGACCACGGCGCGCAGGGCCTCGGCGGCGCCCGCCCAGTCGCCCCCCAGGGCCTGCTGGTCGGCCTCCTCCTGCCGCTCGCGCAGGGCCTCGGCGGCGGTGGCGGCGAAGGCCCGGTTGAGGCCGAGGGCGGTCTGGTCGGCGTTCTCGGTGCCCCGGTTGCGCGGCACGGGCAGGTTCTCGGCCCGCATGGTGGTGGCGAGCCGCTTGTAGAGGTCCAGGACGGTGAGCTCCTCCGGGCCGCCGACGATGCCTTCGCGCAGCAGCCGCAGGAGCCGCCCGGAGAACGCGGTGTAGTCCTCGCCGGGCGGGGAGAGGGAGACCTGGTCGCGCGGGGAGGAGGCGAGCACGTACGTGCCGGTGACCTCCAGCTGCGCGATGGGGGTGCCGCTGCCGGCCATGGTGCCGGTGACGGCGCGGCCGGAGAAGCAGCAGTCCAGCACGATGATCTTGGTGGCGGCGCGGCTGTTGAGCACGGTGGCGCGCAGCTTGTCGTATTCGAGAGAGTTGAACTCCGGTGACTCGTACTCGCTGTGCGGCAGCGCCAGGTAGAGGTCGTGCCGGCCGCCTCCGATCAGCCCGTGTCCGGTGAAGTACACCAGCAGCAGGTCCTCGGCCGCCCTCGCGACGTTCCGCAGCGTCTTGCCGATCCGGGTCAGGTCGCCCTCGTCCAGCAGGACGGTGCAGTGCTTCTCGGGGACGATGCCGTGGTCCGGGTCGGTGAATTGGGCGGCGAGGTCGGTGACGGTGCGCCGGACCGCCGGGAGTTCCGGCAGGTCCGGGTCCGTGTAGTCGCTCGCGCCGACGATCACGATCCGGGACCGCTGTGGATCCGGAAGCGGCACGTCAGGCCTGCTCGGCGTCGGTACCGTCCAGGGCGGTGCGCAGGATCGCCTCCAGTTCCCCGGCGCGCACCCGCTTGGCGTCGATCTCGACGACCGCGCCGTCAGGGCGGCGGATCTTCAGCCGGACGTCGCTGCGCCGCGGCTGCGCGAACCACGCGCGCAGCGAGGAGGCGAGCACCGACAGGCCGCCGCCGGCCCCGAAGGCCACGGAGACGGTGTCCAGCACCGACCCCATCTCGCCGGGCCCGGGCGGACGGCCGGTCAGGGTCACGCCCCGGAGCTCGGGTTCTCCCCGGAGCCAGTCGGTCAGCGACTCGGCCTCCGCGACGGTCTCCCCACCGGTCACGGAAATGTGCACGTCCACGAGCGCCCCCCATAAGGCCTGGTGATGGACGGAGTTGAGGGCGGCCAGTCTACTGATCCCGGCCCCTCCGCGCCCCCACCCCCCGGGGGTACGGTGGACCGGTTCCGTGAACCCGTGACGCCCCGGAGGCGGTCGTGCCGTACTACCCCGACGGTTCGCCCTACGTGTACGACGACCTGTGGCCCGAGCTGGTGAACGTCGGCTGGCTGGACGACTCCCACCCGTACCGGCGCGGCGGCGTTCCCGCCGGGCTGGTGGACGCCCTGCTCCGGCCGGCCGCCGACCCGGTGAACGTCACGCGCGGCGTGCACACGTGCCCGTTCTGCGGCGGGTTCTACCTGACGGTGGAGAATCCGCACGCCGCCTCCGGATCGACGCTGCTCGGCAGCGCCGAGATCCACGTCGCAGGGGCCGGGGGCGGCGGTTTCGCGGCGCCGACCCTGGTGATCCACTACATCCTCGACCACGGCTACGCCCCGCCGCCCCCGTTCCAGCGGGCTGTGCTCAGGGGAGCGGACTGAGGAGGTGGAGCGCCGCCGGGGCGGCGGTGACCTCGATCGGCAGGTGGGCCATGAACTCGCCGTCGGCGTAGGAGGTGATGCCCGGGGAGTCGAGGCGCAGCGACGGGGTGCGGTAGGTGGTCACCTCCGGGTGGTGGATGTGGGTGCCCTTCAGCAGGGTCGGGAAGAAGCGGGCGACGCGGTGGCGCGGCATGGCGTCGACGAGGGTGACGTCGAGCAGGCCGTCGGTGGGGTCCGCGTCGGGGCAGACGAGCATGCCGCCGCCGTAGCTGCTGGTATTGCCGACGGCGGCGAGGGTCAGGTCACGGCGGATCTCGGTGCCGTCGGCGAGGGTGATCCGGAACGGCAGGGGGCGCAGGTTGGCGAACTCGACGGCGATGGCGAGGTGGTAGCGCATCCGGCCGCGCGGCCAGCGCAGCCGGTTGGTGCGGTCGCTGACCAGGGAGTCGAAGCCGCTCGCGAGTACGGAGCCGAACCAGCGGGTGGTGCCGTCGGCGGCGGTGATCCGGCCGAGGTCGACGGTGCGGGTGCGGCCGGCGGCGATGACGTCGGCGGCGGCCTCGGGGGCGTCGCGGGGCAGGCCGTGGGCGCGGGCGTGGTCGTTGCCGGTGCCGGCCGGTATGACGCCGAGGGGGGTGGCGGTGCCGGCGACGGCCTGGAGGCCGAGGTTGATCATGCCGTCGCCGCCGACCACGACCAGCGCGTCGCAGTCCTCCGAGGCGGCGGCGGCCCGGGCGAGGGCCAGGGAGTCGGCGGCGGAGGCGCCCGCCCGGGCGTCCACGGTGATGCCGTGGGCGCGCAGGCGGGCGGTGGCGCGGCGGGCCGCCGGTTCGGCGTGGCCGGCGGCCGCCGCGGGGTTGGTGAGGAGAACGACGCGGGCGATGGTTCTCCGGTCGGTCATGGGATCAGCTTGCCGGGGTTGAGGATGCCGGCCGGGTCGAGCTCGGCCTTGACGGCGCGCAGGATGCGCACGCCCAGGTCGCCGACCTCGGCGGCCATCCAGGGGCGGTGGTCGGTGCCGACGGCGTGGTGGTGGGTGATGGTGCCGCCGGAGCGGACGATCGCGTCGCCGGCGGCTTGCTTGGCGGCGGCCCAGCGCTCCAGCGGCTGCTCACCGAGTGCGGCGACCACGGTGAAGTAGAGGGAGGCGCCGGTCGGGTAGACGTGCGAGATGTGGCACAGCACCAGCGAGCCGGGCAGGGCCTCGGTCAGCGCGGCGGTGACGGCGAACCGCAGCCCCGGCAGCTGCTGCCAGCTGGTGGCGGTCTCCAGCGTCTCGCACAGCGCCCCCGCGTCGAGCAGCGCGTCGCGCAGGTACGGGGCGTTGAACCGGCCGTGCTCCCAGGCCCGGGCGGGCGCCTCGCCCAGTGAGCTGCCGCCGGCGGCGAGCAGGGCGGCGCGGGTGAGCTGGTGGCGGGCGGCGACCTGCTCGGCGGTGCCCTCGAAGACGGTGACGGCCAGGCAGCCGCTCACCGCGGGCTCGCCGCCGATCTTCTCGGTCATGGCGAGGTTGACCATGGTCTCGGCCTCGTCGGAGAGCCGGATCACGGTCGCTCCGGTGCCCTGCTGCTCGACGGCGCGCAGCGCGGCGGTGCCGGTGGTGAAGTCGGGGAACGACCAGGCCTCGTACGCCTTGACGGCGGGCAGGGCGTGCACCCGCACCCGCACGGCGGTGATCACGCCGAGGGTGCCCTCCGAGCCGAGGAAGAGCTCGCGCAGGTCGGGGCCGGCGGCGGAGGCCGGGGCGCGGCCGAGGTCCAGCACGCCCGCGGGGGTGACGACGCGCAGGCCGCGCACCATCTCGTCGAACCGCCCGTGGCCGGCCGAGTTCTGCCCGGAGGAGCGGGTGGCCGCGAAGCCGCCGATGGTGGCGTAGCGGAAGCTCTGCGGGTAGTGGCCGAGCTCGAAGCCGCGCTCGGCGAGCAGGGCCTCGGCGGCCGGGCCGGTGAGGCCGGCGCCCAGCAGGGCCTCGCCGGAGGTCTCGTCGAGGTCGAGCAGCTGGTCGAGGCGGCGCAGGTCGAGCGAGACGACGGCGGCGAAGGCGCCGCGCTCCGGGTCGAGCCCGCCGACGACGCTCGTCCCGCCGCCGAACGGCACGACGGCGATGCGGCGTTCGGCGCAGACGGCGAGCAGCGCGGCGATCTCGTCCTCGTCGCCGGGCAGCACGACGGCGTCGGGTGCGTCCTGCGGCTCGCGGGAGCGGCGGCGCAGCAGGTCGGGGGTGGACTTGCCGCCGGCCCGGGGGAGGCGGTCGGCGTCGGCGGTGCTGAGGTGGGCCTCGCCGACTGCGGCGGCGAGCGCCGCGAGGTCGTCGAGGGTGAGGGCGGAGGGCCGCAGCACGACCTCCGAGGCGTCGGGCCCGGGGGCGGCGTCGCCGGTCACGCCGAGGGCGGCCGCGAGCAGGCCCTTGACGTCGGCGGACAGCTCCTTGGCGAGGGCCGGGTCGCCCCAGGCGTCCCACTTCATCGGGGGGAGCGGCAGGGCGGCCGCACCGGCCGGCGCCGCTTGCTTCTCGGGGGTCATGCGTTACAGTTTTACACATCATGTCAAGTAGTAACGAGCACCATCGCGAGCGCGGCACCGACGACGTGATCCTCGACGCCGCCGCCGACCTGATCGTCCAATTCGGCGTGGGCCGCACCCAGTTGGCCGAGATCGCACGCCGCGCCGGGGTGAGCCGGCCGACCGTCTACCGACGCTGGCCGGACGTGCGGGCGGTGATCGGCGCGCTGCTCACCCGGGAGATCGCGGCCACCCGGGACGCCGTCCGGCTCAGCGGCACCGACCGGGCCGCGTTTGTCGACGGGGTCGTCGAGGTGGCCGTCCGGCTGCGCGACCACCCGGTGCTCGGCGCGCTGCTGCGCTCCGCCGACTCCGACACGCTCTTCGAGTACGTGGTCGACCGCCTGGGCGCCAGCCAGCGCGGGCTGCTGGAGGCGCTGCGGGCCGGCATCGCCCAGGGCCAGCGGCACGGCTCGATCCGGGCCGGCGAGCCGGTCGAACTCGCCGCAATGGTGCTGCTGATCGCCCAGTCCACCGTCCAGTCGCACCGGATGGTGGCCCCGCTGCTGTCGGAGGCGGCCTGGCGGCGCGAACTCGCCCGCGCCCTCGACGGCTACCTCGCGCCGTAGCCCCTCGACCGCCGGCGGACCGACCGCCAGAAGCCCCGACCGCCAGAAGTCCCGACCGTCAGCAGACCGACCGCCACGGAGGCCGCAGATGACCACCACCGCCGGGCCCTTCGCCGGGACCACCCGACTCACCGCCCGCCGCCGGCAGCTGGACCTCGACGCGCTCGCCGCCGGGCCGGCCATCGACCTGCTGGTGATCGGCGGCGGCGTGACCGGCGCGGGCGTCGCCCTGGACGCGGCCGCGCGCGGGCTGTGCGTGGCCCTGGTCGAGGCGCGCGACCTCGCGTTCGGCACCAGCCGGTGGAGCTCCAAGCTCGTCCACGGCGGTCTGCGCTACCTCGCCTCCGGGCGGATCGGCGTGGCCCGGGAGAGCGCCGTCGAGCGCGGCGTCCTGATGACCCGCACCGCCCCGCACCTGATCCGGCCGCTGCCCCAACTCGTCCCGCTGCTCGACGGGTTGCTGAAGCCGGGGCAGGCCGCCCTGGTCCGAGCGGGCTTCCACGCGGGCGACGCGCTGCGGCTGAGCGCAGGCACCCCGGGCCGGCTGCTGCCGCGGGTGCGCAAGGTCGACGCCGGACGGGCCCGCGCCCTGGTGCCGGGCCTGCGCGGTGCCGGGCTGTCCGGCGCGCTGGTCGCGCACGACGGCCAACTCGTCGACGACGCACGGCTGGTGGTGGCGCTGGCCCGGACGGCGGCGCAGTACGGGGTGTCCGTGCTGACCCGGGTGCGCGCCGAGCAGGTGACCGGCACGGGCGCCCGGCTCACCGACACCCTGACCGGCGAATCGTTCCACCTCGACGCCCGCGCCGTCGTCAACGCGACCGGTGTGTGGGCGGGCGAGGTGGACCCGTCCATCCGGCTGCGCCCCAGCCGGGGCACCCACCTGCTGGTCGACGCGGCCGCGCTCGGCCGGCCCACCGCCGCGCTCACCGTGCCCGTCCCCGGCTCCACCAGCCGTTTTGTCTTCGCCCTGCCGCAGCAGCTCGGCCGGGTGGCGATCGGCCTCACCGACGAGGACGCGCCCGGCCCGATCCCCGACGAGCCGCAGCCCACCGCGGCCGAGCTGGACTTCCTGCTCGACACCGTCAACACCGCCCTGGAGACCGCCCTGACCAGGGACGACGTGCTCGGCGCCTACGCCGGACTGCGGCCGCTGATCGACACCGGCGACGGCGCCACCGCCGACCTCTCCCGGCAGCACGCCGTGCTGGAGTCCCCGGACGGGGTGATCACCGTGGTCGGCGGCAAGCTCACCACCTACCGCCGGATGGCCGAGGACGCCGTGGACACCGCCGTCCGGCTGCGCGGCCTGCCCGCCCGCGCCTGCTGGACGGCCCGCCTGCCGCTGGTCGGCGCGCCGGACCACCGCGACAGCCGCCCGCTGCCGGAGGGCGGGGTCGCGGCCTCGCTGCTCGCCCGGCACGGCGGCGCGGCGCGCGAGGTGCTGGTGGCGGGGGAGCAGCGGCTGGGCGCGGGCCACGGCGCGCCGGTCGCCGAGGGGATCGACGTCAGCCGCGCCGAGATCGTCTACGCACTCACCCACGAGGGCGCGCTGGACGCCGAGGACGTCCTGCACCGGCGCACCCGGATCGGCCTCGTCCCGGCGGACGCCGAGCGGGCGCGCGCGGCCGTCGAGGAGATCGTGGCGCAGACGGGCTGAGCCCTCAGCGTTCGGTCCGCTCCGCCATCGGGTGCACGGCCCCGCTCAGCTCCAGCGAACAGCGCAGCGGCCGCTCGGCCACGCCGGTCCGCTCCAGCCGCACGGCCAGCGGCTGCGCCGGCTCCTCGAGCGGCCCGGGCAGCTGGGCGGCGAGCGTGAGCGGATACACCCCGTGACCGTGCACCCGGTGGAAGGCCACCTCCTTGCCGTCCACCAGCACCTCGGTCTCGGTGATCCAGCCGGACCGGACGTTCACCGTGACGGAGTGGCCGCCCCGGTCGAGGTGGAAGCTGTGCCGCTGACGCATGGGGGACCTCCCGGCGGATCCGGCGGAGACATGGTCAGTTTAGAACTCATCCGCCAAAGCGCGTAAAAGCGCGGCAAAGGTAATGATCGCGCCAAAAGGCTGACATTGGCAGGAAAAGTTCGGGCAGTGCCATATGACATGTGCCATCTGTTATGTGATTGTCATCTGAACTCCCCTCGGGGATCGGCCGGAGAGTGAGAGGTTGTGCTTCAGCTCCGAACAAGCCGTTCAATTTCTTTGACGACATTTCGGAAGGGTCGATGTCTTCTCACTCCCGAGCCTCGTCCGCGTTCGCGGGCGGGGCTTTTTCATCGCGTTGGATGCGCCGGATATCGGTCGTCCTGACGCTGGGTCTCCTGGTGGAGACCGGTGCCGCGTCAGACGTGCTGACGGCGGCCCCGGCGGCGGCAGCACCCGGGACTCCCTCCACTGCCCCGCCCCCCACCGCCGAGGCACCCGACGAGGCGTCGGCGCTGTTGGCGGCCCGCTTGCAGGGGCGTCGGGTCGAGGTGACGAAGGCTCGGACGGAGTTCGTTACCCTGTGGGCGAACCCGGACGGGACGCTGACCTCGGAGCGGGCCACGGGGCCGGCTGGGACGGCCGGATCGGCCGTAGGCATGGCGCCACGCTTCCGGCATCCATGACGTGATGCCGACCGGGCGCGAACGACTGGAGGCCGCCACCCCCTGGGGTGGCGGCCTTCCGGTGTTCTCTCCAAGGATGGGCGCGGAAGGGAGGCGCGGGTACATCGAGTTCCCTGCCGTCGAGAAGTTCGGGCAGTTCGGATTCTGAGTGCCGCTGCGGAGTTCCCTGCGCGTGGACGCCAAGGGGCGGCCGGAGCGTGATCAGTACCGGATCGGCGACACGGGTGACGGACTGCCTGAGGAGATCGCGGAGGATGTGCGAGAAGCGAGCAGCGCTGAACAGGACGACAGGGAGAGTTCGTGGTGGATGCCCGACGAATGCGGATTGCGACTCGCTTGGCGATAGCGGTGCCCGTTCTCGGCCTGACGGTCGTGGTGTGGCTTGTGGTCTCATCCGGACGGCTTCTGGGTGAGGGAGGTGACCAGTGCTCGGGCCAGGACGCTCGCCTGACCGCGCTCGACAAGCTGGATGCTCTTGCCCTGAAGCCGAGCGGATCGCAAGAGGTCGAGGAGTCGGCGAATGCGGCCGCGTGCGTTGGTGATGATTCCGTGGGTTCCTGGCTGTCCAGCAGTCGCGTGTATTCGTACGGCGGGAGTCAAAGGGACTTGATCGGCTTCTATGAGGGGGAGCTCGCCGGGTTGGGCTGGCGAAGAGAAGGACGGGATGCCGGGCCGGGGGACGTGCGGACGTGTTTCACGAGGAAGTCCGAACTGGGATGGGAGACACTGACGATCACGTTCAGGCCGGGGGGAGAGGCCGGCGCAACCTTCCGGACCACCGCCGAGGCTGCCGTGGACCGTTCGAAGATCGGGTGCTGACCCGCCCCGAATCCGACCATCGGGAGCAGAGCAATCTGGATCCCGGCCAGGAAGGCCGCCCGGGACGCGTGAAGAGCTCGGCCGCGGAGAGAGCGCTCTCCGCGGCCGAGGTGTGTCCGGGCCCAGAGGAGATCGGTCGATCGGGTGGCGGGTTTCCTGAGGAGGCGGGAGAGGGCGGATGTTTCAGTTCAGAGTGGTGAAGTACTCGGCGGAGGAGATGGAGGGGTCGGCGCCGGCGTGGACGGCGATCTCCGACATCGGGCTGAGTTTCGGTGGGGAGGTGCTCACGGAGGCGGAGTACCTGGCGACGGAGGAGCGGTATCTCGCGGCCGTTCGGCGGTTCGCGGCGGTGCAGGGGGTGACCGGGCTGCGGGTCGACGGGCTGGAGGTCCATCCCGAGAGCCCGTGGTGGCAGCGCGTCGCGGACGGGGAGTGGCTGGCGCTCGACCAGGCGATCGAGCTCATCAGGTCGGTGCTCCGGGAGGAGTTCGTCTGGTGCAGATTCGTCGGTGACGGTGACTTCTTTGTGCACATCGGCTACGACTTCTACATGTACATCGGCCTTGTGGCCGAGCCGGAGCAGGCCGTCCGGGATGTCAGGGCGTCCGGATTGAACGTCGATGAGTTCGAGTCGCCGTATCTGACGTAGCCGGCCGGGCCCGTCCTAAACGGGATGATGCGTACAAGGAGTGCAGTCGGCGCAATTGCTGAGAAAGTGGCACGTAATAACGCTGCGTCGACGATCCGTTACTCGATTGTCATCCTGGGAGGTTCCTGGATGTCCGCTGAAGATGAGAGGTTCCTTAAGGTTCTGAACGAACTGAACAGGTGTCATCTACGAGAGAGTCTTGATGAAACGACGGTCTTTGGCCTCGTCCGGTTCCACCGGCGGGGCCTTTTCGATGCGTTGGATACGCCGAATATCAACGGTTCTGACGCTCGGTCTGCTCGTGCAGACCGGTGTCGTCGCCGACGCCCTGGCGTCGAACCGGTCCGGCGGGGTCACGCCGCAGACGCCGCCGGTCGCGCCGGCGGCTCCCGCCACCGAGGCGCCCGACGAGGCGTCGGCGCTGTTGGCGGCCCGCTTGCAGGGGCGTCGGATTGAGGTGACGAAGGCTCGGACGGAGTTCGTCACCCTGTGGGCGAACCCGGACGGGACGCTGACCTCGGAGCGGGCCACGGGGCCGCTTCGGATGAAGGTCGGCGACGCGTGGGTGCCGGTGGACACCACGCTGGTGCAGACGCCGGACGGCAAGGTGGCGCCGAAGGCGCACCCCGAGGGCCTGGTGTTCGAGGGCGGCGACGCCGGGGTGACGGTGGGCGACAGCCTGCCGGGCGCCACGACGCCCGCGACGACGCCCGCCACGACACCGGCTCCGGCGCCCACCGAGCACGCCTCGCGCAGCGCCGCCCGCGGCGCCGCCGACCAGCCCGCCGCTCCGCCCGCTCCGGCCGCTCCCGAGACCAAGCCGGCCGAGCGCCCGCTGGTCACGATCGGCTCCGGTGACCAGCAGATCTCCTTCGGCTGGCTGGGCAAGCTGCCCAAGCCCAAGCTGGAGGGCAAGAAGGCGACCTACGTCGACGCCCGCCCCGGCGTCGACCTGGTCCTCCAGGCGACCCGGACCGGCTTCGAGCAGTTCCTGATCGTGAAGAATCGTTCCGCCGTCTCCCAGACCGGCACGATCACGATCCCGCTGGACACCACCGGCCTCAACGTCGCCCCGCAGCCGGACGGTTCGATCCAGCTGCTGGACAAGGCCACCGGCAAGCAGACCGTCAAGATCCCGGCCCCCGTGATGTGGGACGCCGCGCTCGACGAGGCCTCGCAGGAGCACCTCAACCGCGCGCCGGTGACCATGGAGGTGCGCGGTGAGGGCGCGGACACCGAGCTGGTGTTCACCCCGGACGCGGCCTTCCTGACCGACGCGAAGACCCAGTACCCGGTCACCATCGACCCGGTCGTCGACGTCGTCACCACCTTCGACACCTACATCCAGAACAACGAGAACACCGACAACTCGTCGGCCGATCTCCTCAAGCTGGGCAGCTACGACGGGTCGACCAAGGCCCGTTCGTTCCTGACGATCCCGGGTGCCGACTTCAACGGCAAGCAGATCATCGACGCCAAGCTCAACCTGTACAACTTCCACTCCTCCTCCTGCGTCGCCAAGCAGTGGGAGGTCTGGAACGCGCCGGGCGCGGCCGGGTGGATGCGGTGGAACAACATGCCGCAGGGCGAGAGCCTCTGGGCGACGTCCAACGACACCTACGACAACGACGGCGGCGACACCCACACCTGCACGGCCGGCGACGGCTCGGTGTGGGCGAAGGCCGACGTCACCGGGATGATCCGGTACTTCGCGCAGTTCGGCTACCGCGACTACGGCTTCCTGCTGAAGGCGGCGGACGAGAACAGCAGCCTCTCCTGGAAGAAGTTCGACTCCGCGGAGGGTGACTACCCGCCGTACATCTCGGTCACCTACAACACGGTGCCGACGACCCCGGCCGCCGTCCAGGTGCAGCCCTCGCAGCCGGGCAACCCGGCGTACACCTCGGACGCCAACCCGCGTTTCCAGGTGCAGGCGGCCGATGTCGACGGTGACCAGGTCACGGTCTACTTCGACCTGTGGCGCGGCGGCACCTTCATCGGCAGCATCCCCAAGGTCACCCCGAACGGCGCCATCGCCACCGTCCGTCCGTCCGACTACGGCCTCGCCCGGCTCGACGAGGGCGTGCAGTACTCGATCTGGGCGATGCTCGACGACGGCAAGGCCCGCTCCGGCTGGACCGGCACGACGCTGATCGCCGACACCGTCAAGCCGGGCGCACCGTTTGTCACTTCCGCCGACTACCCGTCGGACTCGCTGTGGCACGGCGCGGCGAACCAGGCCGGTTCGTTCACCTTCACCCCGGCCGGCGGCACGGACGACCTGACCGCCTACGTCTACACCCTGGACGGCGGCACCCCGGTCACCGTCAACGCCACGGCGGCGCTGACCACGTCGATCACCCCGACCACCGAGGGCCGGCGCGTGCTCAGCGTGCAGGCCAAGGACCGCGCGGGCAACCTCTCCCCGCCCACGGTCTACACCTTCCAGGTCGGCCAGGCCGGTCTGAGCTCGCCGGTGAACGGCACCCAGGCGGCCAAGCGCGTCAAGCTGTCCGTGGACGCCCAGGCGCAGTTCAAGCGCGTGGTCTACGAGTACCGTCGCGGCCCCGGCGCCACCGAGTACGCGGTGCCCCGGAGCAACCTGACCAAGGCGGACAACACCCCGGTCACCGAGGACAAGCCGTTGCTGGCGGACCTCGGCCCGCACGCCAACTGGAACGTCCTGGACACCCTGGGCAACGTCGGCGGCGTCCTCCAGGTGCGCGCCAAGCTGTTCCCGCAGGACGGCTCCGGTGCCGGGTACGCCACCGTCTGGAACACCATCACGGTCGACCGCAACGCGGACGGCGCGGCCGGAGCGGGCATCGGCCCGGGCTCGGTCAACCTGCTGACCGGTGACTTCTCCACCGACGTCACCGACGCCAACGAGTTCGGCATGTCGGTGGCCCGTACCGCCTCCTCGCGCGACCTCGGACGGGGCTGGCAGCCGCAGGGTGAGCGTCTGACGGCCAATCAGCGTCAGGTGAGCACCGACACGGCCGGCTTCACCGCCGGTCCGGCGGACATCAGCCGCTCGACCGTGCGCGGTCACGACAGCTCGACCGACTCGCTGCTGGTCAAGCCCAACGGCAATGTGAACTCCTACCTGGAGATCGGTCCGGGGTACAGCCTCGGGCAGAACATGCAGCCGGGGAAGACCTACCGGCTGACCGGCTGGATCTACGTGCCGGGCACCACCGGCCTGAACCCGGACCGCGCCGACATCGGCCTGCGCATCCTGGGCGTCCACCGCACGCCCACCGGCTACACGGACGTGCTGTCGCCGAAGGCCTCGTTCACCGACGGCTGGCAGCAGCTGAGTGTCGACATGACCGTGCCGAAGGACGCCACCGAGGCCTGGTTCCGGCTGATCAACGGCTTCGCCGCACCGGACAAGGAGGTCTTCTTCGACGACCTGTCGCTGAAGGAGATCGTCGCTCCGTTCGGTCCGCAGTGGGCCGGCGGCCCCGACGCGGGCACCGGCTCGGACTACCGTTCGCTGTCGTTCCCGCAGTCCGACCTGGTCGAGATCAAGAGCAACGACGACACTTCCATCACCTTCGCCAAGGGCACCGACGGCACCCTGTTCCCGGAGCCGGGCGCCGAGTCGCTGACGCTGAAGGCCGTGCCGGCCACCAGCGGCGCGCTCGTGCTGTCCGCGACCGGGCAGTGCCTGGAGGTCCCGGGCGGGGCCGCGGGCAACGGCGCCAACCTGCAGTCGGCGCCGTGCACCGGCGGCGCGAACCAGCAGTGGACCCGTGACGACCAGCAGCGCTTCCAGATCCTCGGCAAGTGCCTGGACAACCCCTGGGGCGTGACCGCGGACAACAGCCGGGTCGTGCTGTGGGACTGCAACGGCGGGACCAACCAGAAGTGGGAGGTCCTGGCCGACGGCCAGGTCGTCAACCAGCAGTCGTCCAAGTGCCTGGACGCCTACCAGGGCGGCACCATCTGGTCCTGCTGGCGCGGCCCGAACCAGATCTGGGACGTGCAGACCGCCGGTACCACCTACGAGCTGTCCGAGCTCGACGGTTCGAGGACCGTCTTCGCCCGTCAGGCCGGTTCCAGCATCTACCAGGTGATCAGCGACACCGGTCCCGAGGCGTCCTCGACCACCCGGTACCAGTACGACACCGCCGACGGCCGTTCGCTCGTCAAGCGCGTCATCCCGCCGGTCGAGCCGGGTGTGGACGACGCCAACCACTGCTCCGTCGACCCGCTGCCGCGCGGCTGCGAGGTCATGGAGTACGACTACGCCAAGGTCACCACGGCGACCGCGACGGCTCCGGGTGACTACCTGGACCGCATCCGCGGCGTCAAGGTCTGGTCCTGGAACCCGGTGACCTCCAAGCAGGAGGCCGTCGAGGTCGCCCACTACGCGTACGACGACAAGGGCCGTCTGGCCCAGGCCTGGGACCCGCGTCTGGCCCAGCCGCTGAAGACCTCGTACGCCTACGACGCGGACGGCCGGGTCACCAGGATCGGTGCTGCGGGCGAACTGCCGTGGAACTTCGACTACGGCAAGGCTGCGGCCGACCAGGACCCGGGGCGCCTGCTGAAGGTCCGCCGCGCGGCCCTGACGCAGGGCAGCAAGGACCAGCTCAACGGCGAGGTCGCGACCACCGTCGTCTACGAGGTGCCGCTGACCCGCGGCACCGGCGGTCCGTACGACCTGTCCGGTGCCGAGGCGCTCACCTGGGCGCAGACCGACGCTCCCACCGACGCCACCGCCGTCTTCGGACCCGAGGACGACCCGGGCACCAACACCGCCACGGCGGCCAAGCCGGGCAAGGACGGCTACAAGCCGGCCGCGGTGCACTACCTCAACGCCTCCGGCAACGAGGTCAACACCGCGAGCCCGTCGGTCACGCCCGGCGGTGACGTCGACACCACCGAGTACGACCGCTACGGCCACGCCGTGCGCACCCTGGAGGCCACCAACCGCGCCATCGCGCTCGGCACCCACCCGGAGGCCGACCGCTTCACCGCCGAACTGGGCCTGCCCCAGATCCCGGCCGAACTGCTCGCCGCGAACCTGACCGAGGAGCAGAAGGCGCGCAAGGCCGAGATCACCAAGTCCCGCGCCCGGCTCCTGGACTCGCGCACCACCTACAGCCCGGACGGCCTGGACGTCGTCGAGACGCTCGGCCCGGTCTACCGCGCCTCGCTCGCCGAGCAGGTGAACGGCCAGACCACCCCGGTCTCCGTCACCTCGGAGGCCGAGAAGCTGCCGCAGCTCGGCGCCACGGTGCCGGTCCAGATCGACAACAACTGCTGCGGTCTCATCTGGTCCGGTGGCGCGCACCTGAGCGTGCGGGCGACCGCCGCGGGCGGCTACGTCGCGCTGCGCGTCAGCGTGCCGGAGGAGGGCGACTACCTCCTTTCCGGCCAGCAGACCAGGTACAACGACCACGGCATCGTGCAGTTCGCGATCGACGGCCAGAACCTCGGCCAGCCGATCGACCAGTACTCCGCCGATCCGGCCGTGGCGCCGTATTCGGTCGGGACGCCGGTCCACCTGACGCGTGGTGACCACGAACTCAAGCTCACCGTCACCGGCACCAACACGGCCAGCACCGGCGCGCGCTACCACGCCGGCCTGGACACGGTCACGCTGACCAAGACCACCGTCAACCCGACCCTGCTGGTGGGGACCTCGGTGGTGGCGCGGGACCACAACACCAGCGCCTACGACGAGGGGAAGCCGGACGGCCAGGCGTACCACCTGGTCACGACTCAGACCGACGGTGCCCGGATCGAGGGCTACGCCGACGACGTCGAGCTGCGGGTCACCAGGACCGGCTACGACACGCCGATCGGCGGGACGTCGGGCTGGGCGCTGAAGACCGCGACGTCGGTGACCACCGACGCGCTGGGCGCGAAGCTGACCTCGACGGTCAAGTTCGACGCCTCCGGGCGCGCTCTCGAATCCCGTAAGCCGGGTTCGAACGGTGCGGACGCCGGGACGGTGAAGTCGGTGTTCTACACCGCCGGCGCCAACCCGGACGACGCCCTGTGCGCCAACCGTCCGGAGTGGGCGGGCCTGCCGTGTGTCACCGGGCCGGGCGGTGCGATCACCGGTGCGGACGCGACGCGGATGCCGACCACGCTGCCGGTCAAGCGCGTCACCCGCTACTCGCCGTTCGGCGAGCCGGAGGAGACGACCGAGACCAACGCGGGCAAGTCCCGCAAGACGGTCACCACCTACGACGGCGCGGACCGGATCACCTCCACCGAGATCACCTCGGACGAGGGCAAGCCGCTGCCGAAGGTCACCACCGAGTACGACCCGGCGACCGGCGACATCGTGAAGACGACCGCCGGCGGCAAGTCGCTGACCCGCGTCCTGGACCAGCTCGGGCGCCTGATCTCCTACACGGACGCCGACGGTGGCACCACCACCAGCGAGTTCGACAAGTTCGGCAAGCCGGTGAAGGTCACCGACCCGACCGGTTCCACCACCTACACCTACGACCGCGCCAAGGAGCCGCGCGGACTGGTCACCTCCGTCAACGACAGCGTCGCGGGTGAGTTCACCGCCAAGTACGGTCCGGACGGCCAGCTGGTCGAGCAGACCTACCCCGGTGGCATCGTCCGCAAGGACACCACCAACGCCGTCGGCGAGGCCACCAGCCGCACCTACACCCGCACTTCCGACAACAAGGTCATCTGGGCGCAGAGCGCCGACATCTCCACCCAGGGCCAGGTGGCCAAGGACACCAGCTCCACCGCCACCCGCTCCTACCAGTACGACCGGCTCGGCCGGCTGGTGAAGGCCGAGCAGTCCACGGTCGCCACCGGCTGCGTCACCCGCCAGTACGCCTTCGACGCCCACTCCAACCGCCTGTCCAAGTCGACCTCCCCGCGCGGGGCGGCCGACGGATGCAGCACGGACGGGGCCACGGCGGAGAACCACACCTACGACAGCGCCGACCGCCTCACCGACGCGGGCTTCTCCTACGACGCCTTCGGGCGCACGGTGAAGACCGCGAGCGGTGCGACCAACACCTACTGGGCAAACGACCGGGTCGCCGCCCAGGAGAAGGGGGACACCAAGCAGGAGTGGGCCGTCGACGCCGCCCACCGCCTGACCGCGTTCACCACGTCGAAGAAGCAGGCCGACGGCTCCTGGGCCGGTGCCACGTCGAAGCTGAACCACTACGGCGACGACGGTGACAAGGTCCGCTGGACGATCGAGGACACCACCCAGGGCACCCTGACCCGCAACGTCTCGGGCCCGGAGGGCGACCTCGTCGCCACCACCAGCAGGACCGGTGACGTCCAGCTCCAGCTCACCAACCTGTTCGGCTCGGTCGTCATCACCACCGACACCGCGCTGACCAAGCCGGTCGTGCTCGACTTCGACGAGTTCGGCATCCCGCAGGACGGCCAGACGAACGTCCGCTACGGCTGGCTCGGCGGCAAGCAGCGCTCGGCCGAGGCCCAGGACGGCGACATCCTCATGGGTGCCCGCCTCTACAGCCCGGCCCTGGGCCGCTTCCTGCAGATCGACCCGGTGCCCGGCGGCAACGCCGGCGCCTACGAATACTGCACCGGCGACCCCGTCAACTGCACCGACCTCGACGGCAACTGGGGCATGCCCAAGTGGCTGAAGAAGACGGTCGAGGTGGTCGCCAAGGTCGCCGAGGTCGCCTCCTACATCCCCGGCCCCATCGGCGCCGTCGCGGCCGCCGTCTCCTCGGTCTCCTACGCCGTCACCGGCAACTGGGAGAAGGCCGCCGAGATGGCCGTCACCGCGGTGGCGCAGACCGTGGGCGCGGGCCCCGTCGTCAAGGCCGCAGCAGTGGCCGTGAAGTCGACCCGCGCTGCCGCGCGGGTGGGCAAGGTGGCGGCGGCCGCTCGCACAGCCATCCGACGTACCCCCAGCTCATGCCCCAACTCCTTCGCGCCGGACACCCCGGTCCTGATGGCGGACGGCCGCTACGAGGCGATCAGCGAGATCGAGCCGGGGGACCTGGTAGCCGCGACCGACCCGGAGACGGGGGAGACCCGAGCCGAGCCCGTTCTCGACGTCATCGTCGGTTACGGGTCGAAGCACCTGGTCGACATCTTCACCGGATTCGGCTCGGAAGCCGCTCCGCTCCGGGCAACGGCCGGACACCCCGTGTGGGTGACCGACCGCGGCTGGGTCGACGCGCTCGACGTGCGGCCCGGTGACCTCCTGCGGTCCCCGGACGGCAGCACCCCGGTCGTCACCGAGGTCGACGACCTCGGTGACGTGCCCGATCAGATGGTGTTCAACCTCAACGTCGGGAACCGGCACACCTATGCCGTCCAGGTCGCTGAGGGTGATGCGGTTGTCCATAACTGCTCCACCGCGGTCCTGACCCAGCACCGGTACAACACCCACATCTACCCGCGCCACGTCTCACGGGTCACCTACACGAACAAGTCGAAGTTCCGCACCCAGTCGCCACGGAAGGTGCAGCGTATGATCCGCACGGCGATCAAGAAGTCGGCTGCCCAGCCGAACACGCAGGGGAGGGCCGGCCACATTCACATCCACGACTTCAAACGCAGGGTGGGTACGGCAGGCCAGACCCGGGTGAAGGTGGTGCTCTATCCGAACGGCACCGTGAACACGGCATATCCCTACTGACGCAGAAGGAGGAATCCACCGTGGGCGTGGATGTTGAGTGGCATTCCAAGGCGCACGAACAGTGGGACTGGGAACTGTCACGCAGCACGTTGCTCGCCGAGTTCGGTGACACGGACCATGTGCTCTCCGATCTGATCTCCGCCCTCGATCCCGCGGCCTACCCGGTGCTGGGTGCGGTGGACCCGTACGGGGACACCTGCCTCGACGGCGCAGGGGCACGGGAGGCATTGAGTGAAGTCGGAAAGCTGAAGGCCTTGCAACCCTTGGGATCCGTCCCGCCGCTCGATGCGTTGGAGGAGATCCTGCGGAGCTGCATCGGGCGACCTGGCACGGTGGTCGCGTTCATCGGTGACTAGCGACCGGCAGGGGCGGGCGAGTTCAGTGGGACCCGCCCACGGCTAGGAGCCGGGCGAAGCGGCCCGTACCCGCGCGGAATCCCGCGCGGGTACGGGCCGTCCTGCTGAACCGGGTCGGTTCCGCATACGCCCTCGGACGGCTCGAAGCCCTCCCGAAGAATCCGTCCCACCAGGCAGGGCCCGCCGATCCGGCGGGCCCTGCCTGTCTTCCGGCTGCTTCCGGCTCGTCGAGCGGCTCAGACGAGACGTCCGCCGCCGTCGACGTGCAGGACGGTGCCGGTGACGAAGGGGCTGGTCATGGCGAAGTGCACGGCGCGGGTGAGGTCCTCGGTGGTGCCGGTGCGGCCGGCGGGGTTGCGGGCGGCGGTGGAGTGGAGGAAGGCGGCCTTGTCGGCGCCCAGCCGGTCCCAGGCGCCGGTGTCGACGATGCCGGGGGAGACGGCGTTGACGCGGACGGGGGCGATCTCGACGGCGAGCGCCTGGACGAGGAAGGCGAGGGCGCCGTTGGTGGTGGCCATCACGGTGCGGGCGGGGGCGGGGCGCCAGGCGGCGACGCCGGAGAAGAAGGTGAAGGAGGCACCGTCGGGGGTGTCGGTGGCGGCGTTCGGGGCGAGGTGCTTGGCGAGCAGCAGCGGGCCGTAGACCTTGGCGGCGAACGCGCGGTGGATGTCGGCGAGTTCGAGCTCGGCGAGCGGGCCGTTGGCGGGGATCGCGGCGGTGGAGACCAGGTGGTCGAAGCGGCCGGTGGCGGTGGCGAGGGCGGCGATGGACGCCTCGTCGGTGAGGTCGACGGGCACGACCTTCGCGGGGCCGGACAGTTCGCCGGCCGTCCACTCCAGCTTGCGCGGATCGGGGCCGGCGAGGACCAGCTCGGCTCCGGCGGCGGAGGCGGCGTGGGCGAGGGCGCGGCCGGTGTGGGAGCCGGCGCCGACCACGACGACGCGGCGCGAGGCGAGCGGGAGCGGGAGGGAGAGCGGGAGGGGTACCGGGAAGGTGTTGGCGGTCATGCCGACAAGGCTGCGCGGACCTGGGGTGATGCGTCCAAGGCTTGTTCTTTGCGTCAGCCATAAACTGTGTGCATGGCTACCCTCCGGCAGTTCGAGTACCTGGTGACCGTCGTCGACACCGGCTCCTTCACCCGTGCCGCCGAGCTTCTGCACGTCACCCAGCCGGCGCTGTCGCACCAGGTGCGGGCGCTGGAGAAGGCGGTGGGCGGGCGGCTGCTGGAGCGGTTGCCGCGGGCCGTGCGGCTGACGCCGATGGGGCGGGCGGTGCTGCCGCATGCGCGGGCGGCGCTGGCGGACGCCGAGCGGCTGCGGGCGGCGGCCCGGCAGGCGGCCGGACTGGCGGGCGGGGAGCTGGAGTTGGCGACGGTGTACTCGGTGAGCCTGGGCATCCTGCCGCCGGTGCTGCGGGCCTGGCGGGCCGCGCACCCGGAGGTGCGGATCCGGCTGCGGGAGTTCGCGCACACCGAGGAGCTGCGGGCGGCGATGGCGGCCGGGCAGGCGGACGTGGCGGTGGGGACGCCGCCGGCGGACTGGGAGGGGCCGATCCGCGAGCTGGGGGTGGAGGAGTTCGTGCTGGTCCTTCCGGAGGGCGACGAGGCGGGCGGCGGCCGCGTCCCGCTGGCCGGGCTGGCCGGGCGCGACTGGGTGCACTACGCCCCCGGCAACGGTCTGGCGGACCTGCTGGACGCGGCCTGCGCGGAGGCCGGCTTCCGCCCCCGCGCGGCGGTGCGCACCGAGCAGACGGCGGCGGCGCCGCTGCTCGCGGCAGCCGGGCTGGGGCCCGCGCTGGTGCCGGCGAACATCGTGCCGGCCGGTTTCGACGGGCTGGTCCGCCGGCCCGAACCGCCGGTGCGGCGGCCGCTGGTGGCGTACACCCGGACCAGGCCGGACGCGTTGACGGCGGCGTTCGTCGAACTGCTGGCGCGGCGGGCGTGCCTGCTGCCGGAACACGTGTCCCGGCAGTTGTCGGGTGACGGATGCTCGTGATCTCTACAGTGCTGTAGATTCGTTGGCAGGGAGAGCGACCGAGGAGGGCAATCGTGGGAGTTTCGCTGGCCAAGGGCGGCAACGTCTCGCTGACCAAGGAGGCGCCGGGGCTGACGGCGGTCATCGTCGGGCTCGGATGGGACGTGCGCACCACCACCGGCGCCGACTACGACCTGGACGCCAGCGCGCTGCTCTGCAACGCGCACGGCAAGGTGGTCTCGGACCAGCACTTCGTCTTCTTCAACAACCTGCGCAGCCCCGAGGGTTCGGTCGAGCACAGCGGCGACAACCTGACCGGTGGCGGCGACGGCGACGACGAGCAGATCAAGGTCGACCTGGACGCCGTCCCGGCGCAGGTGGCCAAGGTGGTCTTCCCGGTGTCGATCTACGACGCGGACGCCCGGTTCCAGAACTTCGGCCAGGTGCGCAACGCGTTCATCCGGATCGTCAACCAGGCCAACGGGCAGGAGATCGCCCGCTACGACCTCACCGAGGACGCCTCCACCGAGACCGCGATGGTCTTCGGCGAGCTCTACCGCAACGGCGCCGAGTGGAAGTTCCGCGCGATCGGCCAGGGGTACGCCTCCGGCCTGCGCGGCATCGCCACCGACTACGGCGTGAACGTCTGACCCGACGGAGGGACGACGGGCCACCGGGCTGTCGACTGAGCGGGTCAACGCCCGGTGGCCGAACGGTGGTTCGCGGCGTTGTGGCCTGCCGTGCGTCGTGGCCTACCGTCCCAGCGCCAGGCCGCCGAACCCGCCGGTGGCGCCCAGCTGTCGGCGCCACCAGGCGACCATGCCCGGCTCGTCGATCGCCGACCAGTCCGGCGCCTCGCTGACCTGCGCCCGCCCGAGCCGGCGGCTGAGCTCCACCAACGCCCGCCCGGCCGCGCCGCGTTCGCGGTCGTAGCCGGGCAGCAGCTCGGCCCAGTCGTCGGCCGCCCGCCAGGCGTCCTCGAAGGCGCAGGCGTCCTGGAGCGCCTTGGCCGCGCCGCTGGTGGTGTGCGGGCGCACCAGCGTCGCGGCGTCGCCGGCGAGCAGCAGCCGGCCGGCGGTGCGCCGCGGGGTCTCCAGGTCGTGGATCGGCTGGAGCAGGATCCGCGCGACCGGGGTCAGGTTGACGACGCCCGCCCAGTACGGCGGAAGGACGCGCTCGGCGAGTCCGGCCAGTTCGTCGTGGCGGGCGGTGTCGAGCGCACCGACCGGGAAGCCGAGCGGGTCGGAGTCCTCGGCGGCGCGCCGCAGCCAGGCGGGCGCGGGGGCGTAGAAGACCCAGTTCACCAGGGTGGAGCCGGGGTCCAGCCCCGGGATGCGGTAGAGGACGACCTGGCCGCCGGGGTAGCAGACGGTGATCACCTCCTGCTCCGGCCAGCGGGCCGCGCCGCCCGGGAGGGTGTCGAGCAGCCGGGCGTCGAAGCTGCCGCGCCAGGCGACGTACCCGGCGTACTCCGAGCGGGCCTCGGGGCAGACGGCGGTGCGCACCACCGAGCGGTGGCCGTCGGCGCCGACCACCAGGTCGTGCTCCTCGCGCCCGCCGGCCGCCGTCTCCACCCAGGCGGGGCCGGCGCCGTCGGAACCGCCGACCGCCGTGACGGCCGCGCCGGGGCGGAACTCGACGCTCTCCGGGGTGCGTTCGCGCAGGCCCTGCCAGAGCACTCCCCAGTGGTAGGAGTGCATGGCCATCGGCTGCACCCACAGCGCCCGCCCGCGCGGCGAGCCCTCGGCGTCCCTGGCCACCCAGTGCCGGGCGGTGACGGGGTGGTGGCGGATGCCGTCGTCGATGTGGCCGGCCCGGACGAGTTCCTCGTAGCGGTCCAGCAGGATGCACAGGCCCACCCCGCGGTCCTCCAGGTGTCCCGGGCTGCGCTCCAGGACGGTGACCCGCTCGGCGCCGCCGCGGGCCGCCGCCCGCGCGAGCGCGCATCCCGCGATGCTGCCGCCGACCACCGCCACCGATCCACCCCGCACGGCCGTCCCCCCTCCTCGCCGGAGTCCCGCCGACCCCGTCCGTCGCCCCTCCGACGATACGGCGTGAACTGATGATCCGTCAGTGGAAGCCCCGGGGCGGGGCCCGTCGGTGTTCCCGGGGTCACTTATGCAACTGGTTGCATAGGCGGATCCGCGTCCCCTACCGTGTGGTAACCACCCCGGGGCCGCCGCCCCCGTCCGCCCCAGGAGACGCCCCGATGACGACGACCGCCAGCACCCCGCCGCCCTACCCCCACCTGCTGCGGCCGCTCGACCTCGGCTTCACCACCCTCCCCAACCGGGTGATCATGGGCTCCATGCACGTCGGCCTGGAGGAGACGCCCGGCGGCTTCCACCGGATGGCCGCCTTCTACGCCGAACGCGCCCGCGGCGGCGTCGGCCTTATCGTCACCGGCGGCATCGCCCCCAACGAGGCCGGCCGCCCCTGGGACGGCGGCGCCAAGCTCACCACCGAGGAGGAGGCCGACGAGCACCGCATCGTCACCGACGCCGTGCACGCCGCCGGCGGCCGGATCGCCCTGCAGATCCTGCACTTCGGCCGCTACGCCTACCACCCCGGCCTGGTCGCCCCCAGCGCCCTCCAGGCGCCGATCAGTCCGTTCCCGCCGCGCGCCCTCACCGCGGACGAGGTCGAGCGGACCGTGGACGACTTCGCCCGCTGCGCCGAGCTCGCCCGGCGCGCCGGCTACGACGGCGTCGAGATCATGGGCTCCGAGGGCTATCTGATCAACGAGTTCACCGCCGCCGCCACCAACCACCGCGAGGACGAGTGGGGCGGCCCGTACGAGAACCGGATGCGCTTCCCGGTCGAGATCGTCCGCCGGGTCCGCGAGCGGGTCGGCCCCGACTTCATCCTGATCTACCGGCTCTCCATGCTCGACCTCGTCCCCGGCGGCTCCACCCTCGACGAGGTGATCCGCCTCGCCAAGGCCGTCGAGCAGGCCGGCGCCACCGTCATCAACACCGGCGTCGGCTGGCACGAGGCCCGCATCCCCACCATCGCCACCTCGGTGCCGCGCGGCGCCTACGCCTGGGTGACCAAGCGGGTGATGGGCTCGGTCTCCGTCCCGCTGGTCGCCACCAACCGCATCAACACCCCCGAGCTGGCCGAGCGACTGCTCGCCGACGGCTACGCCGACCTGGTCTCGCTCGCCCGCCCGCTGCTCGCCGACCCCGACTTCGTCGCCAAGGCCGCCGAGGGCCGCCCGGAGGCCGTCAACACCTGCATCGGCTGCAACCAGGCCTGCCTCGACCACACCTTCAGCGGCCGGATCACCTCCTGCCTGGTCAACCCGCGCGCCTGCCACGAGACCGAACTCGTGCTCGCCCCCACCCGGCTCGCCCGGCGGATCGGCGTCGTCGGCGCCGGACCGGCCGGACTCGCCTGCGCCGCCACCGCCGCCGAGCGCGGCCACCGGGTCACCCTGTTCGACGCGGCCGACACCATCGGCGGCCAGCTCGACATCGCCCGCCGCATCCCCGGCAAGGAGGAGTTCGCCGAGACCCTGCGCTACTACCGCCACCGGCTCGACGCCCTCGGCGTGGACCTGCGGCTCGGCGCACGGGTGGAGGCGGGCCCGCTCGCCGCCGAGGGCTTCGACGAGGTGGTGCTCGCCACCGGCGTCACCCCGCGCACCCCCGACCCCGCCGACCTGCCCGGAGTCGACCACCCCAGCGTGCTCGGCTACCTCGACGTGCTCCGCGACGGCGCCGCCGTCGGCGAGCGGGTGGCGATCCTCGGCGCGGGCGGCATCGGCTTCGACGTCGCCGAGTACCTCACCGACGCGGGCGACGCGCCGAGCCTCGATGCGGCCGTGCACCGCCGCCACTGGGGCATCGACGCGGACTACCGCGAGCGCGGCGGCCTCGCCCGCCCCGAGCGCCCCGCGTCGCCGCGCCGCGTCCACCTGCTGCAGCGCAGGACCGGCAAGGTCGGCGCCGGGCTCGGCAAGACCACCGGCTGGATCCACCGCACCGAGCTGAAGCACCGCGGCGTCACCATGGTCGCCGGCGCGGACTACCGGCGGATCGACGACGCCGGCCTGCACCTCACCCTGGACGGCGAGCCGCAGCTGCTGCCCGTCGACACCGTGGTGCTCTGCACCGGCCAGGAGCCGCGCCGCGACCTGGACGCCGCACTGCGCGCCCTGGGCGTCACCCCGCACCTGATCGGCGGCGCCGACGAGGCGGCGGAACTCGACGCCAAGCGCGCCATCAAGCAGGGCACCGAACTCGCCGCCGCGCTCTGAGCCCGCCCCCGCGTGCGGCAGCGGCTCCCGGGACCGGCACCCCCAAGATCGGCACCCCTAGGATCGGTGCCATGTCGCTGCCGCACGCCATCCTCACCGCCCTGCTGGAGAAGCCGTCCTCCGGTCTGGAGCTGACCCGGCGGTTCGACAAGTCGATCGGCTTCTTCTGGTCCGCCACCCACCAGCAGATCTACCGCGAACTCGGCCGGCTGGAGTCCTCCGGCCTGATCCGGGCCCTCCCGCAGGCCGGGCCGGTGCGCGGGCAGAAGAAGGAGTACGAGGTGCTGCCCGCCGGCCGCGCCGAACTGGAGCGGTGGACGGCCGCCGCCGACGACCCCCGGCCGGTCCGCGACCCGCTGCTGCTGCGGCTGCGCGCCGCCGCCGTGGTCGGCACGGCCGGTCTGGACACCGAGCTGCGCCGTCATCTCGCCCTGCACCGGGAGCGGTTGGCCCACTACGAGGAGATCGAGCGGCGCGACTTCCCGGCGGGGGAGCGGCGCGACGGCGATCCGCTCCAGCACGCCGTGCTGCGCGCCGGGATCGGCCTGGAGACCTTCTGGGTGCAGTGGCTCGCGGAGACCGTCGCCACCCTTCCGCCGGCCCCCGAGGACAAGGTCTGACCTGCGGCGATGCCGGCCGGACGGGCGGGGCCCGGTGGCCGGTGGGACACTGGACGCCTGTCCCTGTCCGACCTCATCGATCGGGGGCCGCATGTCTCTCCCGAGGCCTCTCCTCGCCCTCACCGCCGCGGCCGTCACCACCGTGCTGACCCTCGGCACCGCCCAGCTCGCCGCCGGATCGGTACCGGCCGCGCCCGTGACGACCGTCCGCGCCGCCACCGGGCCGCCCACCGACGACCAGCTCAGGTCCGCCCTGCTGACCGCCACCGAGCTGGGCCCCGACTTCACCGAGGTCCCCGCCGACCCCGGATCCACTCCCGACCCCGGTTCCTCGCCCGCGCCGGAGGCCGAGCCCGAACCCGGCGCCGGCGCCTCCCCGGTGACCGGCTGCGACGCGCTGCGCGCCCTGCTGAACAGCACCGGCGCCCACAGCCCGTCCCGGACCCCCCACCAGGAGGTCGAGTTCGACGGCCCCGACGGCAACCCGATGGTCACCGAGTCGCTCACCGCCGGGGAACCCGAGCGCCTGAACGCCGACTTCGCCGCCGCGACCGCCGCGTTCGCGGACTGCCGGAGCCTCACCTTCACCGACAGCACCGGCGAGGCCGTGACCTTCACCGTCACCCCGCTCACCCTCGGCGACCGCAAGGAGGCCCCGGCCGTCCGCCTCGACGGCACCTTCGCCGGCGTCCGGCTCAACGGCTTCCTCGGCATCGAACGCCTCGGCGGCGTCGCCCTCGCCTTCGGCTTCTTCCAGCGCGACTCCGGTGACGCCCGACTCGCCTCGCTCTACTACCGCGCCGCCGTCGCCAAGGCCGAACGCACCCTGGGCGTCCAGGCCGGCTCCACCGCCGCCCCGGGCGCGCACGTCTGACGGCATCCGGCCGTCCCGCAAACCGCCACCCTTCGTCCCAAGACCGTTCGAGCCGCATCGAATTCGGACGGGGCAATGTCCGGGCGGCGCCACGAACCGGTCAGAGCCGCGCAACGCGCCCTGCGCGCCCGACCGTCGCGGCTACGGTGGGCCCACGGCCGCCCGGGGCCGCAGGGATCGGTGGGGGACGTGGCCGGGACGTCGCCGAACCCCGCCGGGAGGCCGACGGAAGGGACCGGATTGCTGCGTATCCACTTCACCCACGACGACCTGACCAGGGTCCGGATCGCTCGGGCACCCGATCCGCTCGCCGAGACGGTCCTGAGCCTGTCGCTGGTCCAGACCCGCGACGTGGGAGGAGTGGCGCTGGAGGGGTGGCGCAGCCGGACCCGCGAACGCCTGCGCCCCCACCTGGGGCCGCTGTTCGAGCTGGCGACGCCCGCCGGGGCGGCGGAGGCGCCGGAGGCGTTCCTGCACGTCGCCACCGACAGCCTGCCGGACAGCCTGGACCACACCTGGTCGCTGTCGCGCCGGCGGTGGGCGGCGGACCTGACGGTCCTGGAGTACCTGCGGCCGAGGACGCCCCGCTGGGTGCGGGAGCTGCACGGCGGTTCCCGGGAGTGGCGCGCCGTGGTGGACCGCAGGCTGCGCGACTACCACGCCTTCGCGGTCGCCCCGTACTGGTCGCAGCTGCTGGCCGCCGCCCACACCGAGCGCACGCTGCGGGCGCTGGCCGCGGTGGACGCCGGGCTGGACGGCCTGCTCGGCTCGCTGCACCCCGAAATCCGTTGGACGTCACCGGTGTTGACGGTGCCCTGCCCGCTGGACGCCGACATCCGGCTGCGGGGGAGCGGCATCCTGCTCGTGCCCACCTTCTTCTGGCCGGAGCCGCTGGCCATGACCGACAACCGCGGCCCGGAGCACCCGATGGTGCTGCACTACCCGCTGGCCCGTGACCTCGCCACCTACCGGACCGTCTGGGCCGCCGCCGCGGAGGAGCCGGCCGGCGCACTGGTCGCCCTGCTCGGCGCGACCCGCGCCCGCATCCTGCGAGCGGCGGCCGACCCGGCCGGCACCGCCGAACTCGCCCGCCGCACCGGCACCTCCGCCGCCACCGCCAGCCACCACGCCGGCGTCCTGCGCGCCGCCGGCCTGCTCACCACCGAACGCACCGGCCCCGGCGTCCGCCACGCCCTCACCCCCCTCGGCCAAGCCCTCCTCGACGACCGCCCACCCCACCCCTGACCCCCTGACCCCCGGCCCCCGATCCGGCCCTCGTCCTTCCCCGGGCTCCCTGGCCGCCGCCTTCGTGCTCGCCGAACTCGCCCACCGCCTGAGCCCCGTGCTCGCCTACGCCCTGGGCGCCCTCGCCGTACTGGTGGCCGTGCTCGGCGTGCGGCAGCTGCGCCGCCCCAAGGAGCGGCGAGGCCGCTTCGCCGGATCCTCGCCGCCGTGACCGCGGGCCTGGGCGTCTGGCTGCTGCTCTGCGTCTTCTCCGCCTCGCTGCGCGAAGCCCTCGGCCTGGCCTCCTTCTGAACCCGCTTCCGAACGCCCCGGAGGCGCCGTTCACGACGCCGAGGCGATCCGGTCAGCGCGTGTGCAGCGCCAGGCCGCTCGCGCCCGGCCGCCCGACGCCCTCCCGCAGCCGCATGTCCCGCCCGTAGTCGCCGCCGTCCAGCCGCCGGAACGGCACCGGCCGCTCCGTGAACAGCCCGTCCAGCCGCCGCCCGTACACCTCCGCGACGGCCGCGAACCCCTCCTCCGCCAGGCCCACCGTCCCGTACGCGGCGAACGGCTCCAGCGCCGCCATACCGGTGAACCAGAGCACGCCGTGCTGCAGCGGGAACAGCACCTCCGCCAGCGGCCCGTGCGCGCCCCGTTCGTCGAACGCCGACTCGCGCGCGCCGACGCTCACCGCCAGCAGCGCGCGCTTGCCGCCGAGCGCGCCCTCGCTGTACGGCGGCGGGACGTCCGGGCCGTGCGCGAAGCCGAAGGTGAGGACCCGGTCGATCCACCCCTTGAGGATCGCCGGCACCGAGAACCACCACAGCGGGAACTGGAACACCACCGCGTCCGCCCAGCGCAGCTTCTCCTGCTCGGCCGCGAGTTCCGCCGCGAGCCGCCCGGCGCGGGTGGCCTCGCCCTGGGCGGGGAGCACCTCCAGACGTGCGTCCGCCGGATGCTCGGGGAAGTCGTCGACGCCGAGCGCGGCCTGCCACTTCATCGCGTACAGGTCGGAGACCCGCACCTCGTGCCCGGCGGCGCGCAGCCGCTCGACGGCGAAGCCGGCCAGCGCGGCGGTGAGCGAGCGGGGCTCGGGGTGGGCGGTGACGATCAGGACGCGCCTGGGGCGCTCGGCGGCAGGCTGCTGCCGCGGTGCGTGGCTGTTCATGCCGCCCACCCTCGCCCGCCCGGCCCGCCGCAGCCAGGCCCCTGTGCGTCCGGCGGACTCCCGGTCCTGGTACTGCCGGGGCCACCCATACTGGAGCCCATGGACACCGCCGCCACCGCCGACGACACCGCCTCCCGTTCCGTCGACCCCCGCCGCGCCCTGGGCGAGTTCCTGCGCGCCCGCCGCGGCCGGGTCGCCCCGGAGCGGGTCGGCCTGGCGGGCGGCGGTCGCCGGCGGGTGCGTGGACTGCGCCGCGAGGAACTGGCGCAGCTGGCGGGCATCAGCGTCGACTACTACGTCCGCCTGGAGCAGGGCCGCTCCACCCAGCCCTCGGGCGAGGTGCTGGAGGCGCTGGCCCGCACCCTGGGCCTGGACCAGGCGGAGCGCCGCCACCTGGACACCCTGGCCTGTGGCCGCCGCCCCCCGGTGCCCGCGCCCCGGGTGAGCGCGGTGCTGCGGCGGATGCTGGACGCGCTGGGCACGGGCCTGCCCGCGTTCGTCACCGACCACCGCCTCGACGCGGTGGCCTGGAACCCGCTGGGCGCCGAGCTCCTCGGCGGCGTCGGGGACGAGGCCCGCCGCGACCGCAACCAGGCCCGCTTCCTCTTCCGGGACGAGGCTTCCCGCGCGGTCCACCCCGACTGGGCGGACCGCGCCGCCGAGGCGGTCGGCCAGCTCCGGGTGGCGGCGGGCACCTGGCCGGACGATGCCGAGTTGACCGCGCTGATCACCGAACTCTCCTCCGCGAGCGCGGAGTTCCGCCGGATCTGGGACTCCGGGGAGGTGGTGATGTGCGCGGCGGGCCGCAAACGCCTGCACCACCCGCTCACCGGCACCCTCACCCTGGACTTCGAGGCCCTGCACGTCCCGGCCGCTCCTGGCGAGACGGGCCTCGTCCTGCACGTCTTCTCCCCGGGGGAGGACACCGCAGCGGCCGCCGCCCTCGCCCGCCTCGCCGGGGCCTGACAACGGGCGGGGGTCGTGGCTGGATGCCACGACCCCCCCGCCCGTCGGATCGGTCCGGTCAGCCGAGGCGGCGCCGGCGGCTGACGGCGACGGCGAGGCCGCCGAGGATCAGCAGTGCGCCGCTGATCGCCGTCGTGGTGAGCGCGGTGGAACCGGTGCTCGCGAGCGCTCCGCCCGACGTCTGCGCGGCCACCGGGGCCACCGGGGCCACCGGGGCGGGCGAGGCCGAGGGGCCCGGGGCCGCCGGAGCCGTGGTCGACGCGCTGGGGGCGGGGGTGCCGGGCGTCTGGCCGGCATCGGTCGGCGTGGCCGTGGGGGTCGGCGTGGGGGTCGGCGTCGAGGTGGCCGTCGAGGTCGGCGTGGGCGACGGGGTGCTCGCCACCGTCGCGGTGTGGCCGGTGGCGCAGGCCTTCTCGGTGTCGCAGGTGCCGCGCTTGGTGTCCGGCGTGGTGACGGCGCTGTCCAACTGCTTGTCGCCGTTGCCGTTGACGGTCACGGAGTACGTGACGGTCGCGCTGCCGCCCTGCGGCAGGTCGCCGGTCCAGGTCAGCTTGCCGTCCTTGACCTCGGCGGTGCCGGAGGTGGCCTTGACGTCGTCGTTGTAGGCGGCGTCGTCGAGCACCTTCGACAGGTCGTCGGTCACGGTCGCGCCCTTGACCTCGCCCGTGCCCTTCTGAGCGACGGTCACGGTGTAGGTGACCTTGTCGCCCGTCTTCACCGTCGAACCCGACGCGGGGTCGGCCGTCTTGGAGAAGACGTACGAGCCCTCCTCGTAGGTGTACTTCGCGGCGGCGGTGGTGCCGCCCGGGGTGGTGACGGTGACGTCGACGGCCCCGGCCGTGCTCCCGGCGGGAGCGGTGGCGGTGATC
>NZ_JBHVGL010000014.1:114705-243064 GCF_042800875.1 Kitasatospora sp. NPDC057595
CTGCGTGTCGCTGTCCACGGTGAACGAGGTGGCTGCCGCGGCACCGAAGTTCACGGCGGAGGCCCCGGTCAGGTTGGTGCCGGTGAGCACGACGGCGTTGCCACCGGCCAGCGGGCCGTGGTCGGGCGCGAGGCCCGTCACCACCGGAGCCGGGGTGTCGTAGGTGTACTTCGCGGCGGCGGTGGTGCCGCCCGGGGTGGTGACGGTGACGTCGACGGCCCCGGCCGTGCTCCCGGCGGGGACGGTGGCGGTGATCTGCGTGTCGCTGTCCACGGTGAACGAGGTGGCTGCCGCGGCACCGAAGTTCACGGCGGAGGCCCCGGTCAGGTTGGTGCCGGTGAGCACGACGGTGCTGCCGCCGGCCAGCGGGCCGTGGTCGGGCGCGAGGCCCGTCACCACCGGGGCCGGGGCCTGGACCCGCGTGCTGAGGGAGTCCTTCCCCACCGGCTGCAGGGCGTCGTTGAAGGCGTCGACGCCCGTGGTGACGGTCCCGCCCGCCGTCGGCACGACGGTGAGGGTGATCGACACCGGAGCGACCAGGTTGGCGAGGTGCCAGCACTCGCCGGACGATCCGGCGGTGAAGTCACAGCTCCAGAAGTTGCTCGAGGTGGTCGCGGACGTCACCGTGGCGGCGGCGCCGGACAGCGCGATCTTGAGGTACGTGGAGTTGGCACGGGAGTTCGGATTGGTGTTGGGGACGTCGAGGGTGACGGTGTAGCCGGTGTTCGTCGGCACGGGCCCGGCCGGGCCGGCTATCTGCACCACGGAGTCGGCGTGAGCGGGGCTCGCGCCGGCCAGCAGACCGAACGTGGTGACCGCCGTGGCAAGGAGGGCCGCGGGGGCCCGCCTGCCGGGACGGGCCGACGTCGCGGCGAGGGGGGAACGAGACATGGATGCCCTTCGTCAGGGGGTGGGCCGCGCCGGGACGGGCGATCGCGGTCCGGCGCGGCGGAGCACTCGGCCGCCGGATCGCACACGGAACCGGCTGCCTGGCCAGTGGCCGACGGTGATCCTCGCACACCGTCCACAAACGGACTCCCATTTCCTCAGATTCCAGTAGGAAAAGTCGATCTAACGCGTTATCGGTGCACGTCGGTCTCCCCGACCGGTTCACGCCACCCGCTCCTGGGCGGCCCCCGGGCCGGTCACCGGCTGAGGTCCGGGCCGCGATCCGCGCCGCGAACTCCTACGACGGGCGGTCGGGCCCGAGGGGCCGCCGGGCCCGGGGATGTGGCCCCTGTGATCGATGAGGTGAGGGGAAGCAAGGGTTCCATTTGTGAAGCCTCTTCACAACGGCTTGTTCTGCCGCTGTGGCCGTCCGGAACCGGACGTTAGCGTCGCTGCTCCAACCCTCGACCGGAACGGATCACGGCATGACCTCTCCGAGCTCCCCCGCACAGGACCCGCAGGCCGCGGCGACGGACCTCTACGTCTTCGGCTACGCGCTGATCATGATGGAGCTGACCCGCCGGCTGCAGACGAACACCGAGCAGGTGAACGCGACGCAGGCGCCGGTCAACCAGTTCTGCCAGCACACCACGCTGCCCACGCCGGAGTCGAAGGACGTGGTCCGGCCGAACGTCGACACCCTCTACACCCAGGCCTGGCTGGACCTCTCCGCCGAGCCGATCGTGCTGGAGGTGCCGGTGATGGACGAGGGCCGCTACTGGCTCATGCAGCTGATGGACGCCTGGTCGAACACCGTCGCCGACCCGAGCAGCATCGACCCGGTCGCCGCCCCGGTCCTCGACCAGGCGCAGGACGCCGAGGTCTACGCCTACGCGCTGACCGGACCCGACTGGAAGGGCGAACTCGCCGAGGGCCTCCAGCAGCTCCCGATGCCGACGAACACCGTGTGGCTGATCGGGCGCATCGAGCTCGACAACGACAGCGACCAGGAGGTCCAGACCGTCGTCGGCTACCAGGATCAGATGCGCCTGCTGCCGCTGAGCGCGTGGCCCGACAGCGGCGGCTACGTGCCGCCGAGCGGCAGCTACGACCCGGACCTGAGCACCGACCCGCCCTCCGAGCTGATCACCCGGCTCAGCGGGCCCGAGTTCTTCGACGAGCTCTCCGCCCTGCTGAACCGCACGCCGCTCAACCCGCCGGACGACCGGACGTCCGCCCTCCTCGCCGAGCTGGGCGTCCACCCCTACGACCAGGACCGGCTGCCGGGCCGCGAGGTCCTGGACCTCGCCAAGGCCGAGGGCCTGGAACTCATCAAGCACCACCAGGGCCCCACGCCGGTCAACGGCTGGACGTTCTTCACCACCGGCATCGGCACCTACGGCACCGACTACCTGCAGCGCGCCTACGTCGCCACGATCGGGCTCGGCGCCAACCTCCCCAAGGACGCCCTCTACCCCACGGCCAGCGCGTCCGCCAGTGACGAGTCCGGGACGCAGATCGCTTACACCCTCACCTTCCCCGCCGGCCAGCTGCCGCCTGTCGACGCCTTCTGGTCGCTGACCGCGTACGACGCCGACAGCTACCTCGTCGCCAACGACGCCGGCATCTACGCCGTCGGCCACTTCGCCGTGCCGCAGACCGGCCCGGACGGCGCCACCACCCTCTACATCCAGGCCGCGCCGCCCGCCGACACCGACCTGCAGAGCGCCAACTGGCTCCCCATCCCCACCAGCGGCAAGTTCACCGTCACCCTGCGCCTCTACGCCCCGGTCACCGGCGACATCCCCGCCGACTGGCCGCCGGCCCTCACCGTGGCCGACAACCCGGCCTGACGCACGCCGGGCAAGCCGGACCGAACCCCCGCCCGGGGCACCCGCGGACCCGCGGGTGCCCCGGGCGGCGTTCCCGCGGTCCGCCCGCTCATTGCACCGAGAGGTCCAGCAGTTCCAGGAACGCGGCCGCGGCCGGGTGGGGGTTCTCCCGGCCCCAGACCACGTACTCGGCGCGGGCGGGCGCGTCCGTCACCTCGACCGTGACCATGCCGGTCGTCAGGCCCGCGACGTACGAGGGCGGCAGCAGGGCCACGCCCAGGCCCGCGCCGACCAGTCGCGTCAGGTAGTCGGCGTTGGTCACCTCGAAGGCGACCTCGCGGGTGAGACCGGCGGCGGCGAAGGCCAGATCGGACTGGGCCCGGCCGGCGGTCTTCGCCGGGAGGTCCACGAACACCTCCGAGGCCAGCCGCCGCAGGTCCACCGAGGTCTCCCCGGCGAGCGGGTGGTCCGGGGCGACCACGGCGACCAGCCGCTCCCTCGCCAGCTCCCGCGCCATGACACCCCGGGGGCGGGCGGTGACGGGGATGCCGAGGAAGGCGACCTCGATCGCGCCCTGCCGGACCTGCTCGACGAGGTCGTCGCTGGCGCCCACGCTGAGGCTCACCCGGGCCTTCGGGTGGCGGCGGTGGAACTCCCCGAGCACGGCGGGGAGGTCCACGGCGGCGACGGAGGGGATCAGCCCCACCGTGAGCCGTCCGCGCACCTCCCCGAGGGACGCGGCGACCTCGGCGGCGGCCCGTTCCGCTGCCTCCAGGCACTGCCGGGCGGCCGGCAGGAAGGCCGCGCCCGCCGGGGTCAGCCGGACCCGGCGGCTGGTGCGCTCGAACAGCCGCGCGCCCAACTCCTTCTCCAGGCGGGCGATCTGGTGACTGAGCGCGGACTGCACCACCAGGCAGCGCTGGGCGGCCCTGGTGAAGCTGTTCGTCTCGGCCACGGCGACGACGTACCGCATCTGCTGGAGCTCCATCGATCCATCGTGATGTGCGATGCGTCGGGTGACAAGCATGTGTTGGACTCATCGATCAGCCCGGCGCGAGACTGGTGCCCTTCCCCTCAACTCCCGTCCCCGGGGCGCGCTTGCGTGCGCCCGTGCAGCCGAGAGGAGCGTCACGTGAACGGCACCGAGCACAACACCCCGAAGGACACCGCGTGGGCCTGACGACCGCGCCCACCGTCGCCCTGACCGCCCTGGCGCCGGCGGTCTGGGGCAGCACCTACCTGGTGACCACCGAACTCCTGCCCCCGGACCGGCCGTTGCTGGCCACCACCGTCCGGGCCCTGCCCGGCGGCCTGTTCCTGCTGGCTCTCGGCGGCCGGTCGCCGGCCGGCCGCCGACTGCCGGCCGGCCTCTGGTGGTGGCGCGCCCCGGTGCTGGGCCTGCTGAACATCGGCGCCTTCAACCTGCTGCTCTTCGTCGCCGCCTACCGGCTGCCGGGCGGTGTCGCCGCGGTGATCCTCTCCGCGCAGCCGATGTTCGTCGTGGTGCTCGCCGCCGCCGTCCTCGGCGAGCCGGTCACCGCCCGGCGCGCGCTGGCCTGCGCCCTGGGCGCCGGGGGAGTGGCCCTGCTCGTCCTCAAGGGCGCGGTCCCGCTCGACGGCACCGGGGTGCTCGCCGCCGTCGGCGGGGCGCTGTGCATGGCCGCGGGCCTCACCCTGGCCAAACGGTGGGGCCGCCCCGACGGCGTCGGCCTGCTCACCTTCACCGGGTGGCAGCTCACCGCGGGCGGGGTGGTCCTGCTGCCGTGCTGGCTGTCGCTGGAGCGCCTTCCCGAGCGACTGACCGGCTCCAACGTCCTCGGGTTTGCGTACCTGGCCGGCCTGGGCGCCGTCCTGAGCTACCTGCTCTGGTTCCGGGGCCTGGCCCGCCTGCCGGTGGTGACGGTCTCCTTCCTGGCACTCGCCAGCCCGGTGACGGCGGCGCTGCTGGGCTACCTCGTCAAGGACCAGACGCTGTCCGCGCCCCAACTCCTCGGCATCGCCGCCGTGTTCCTGGCGATCGCGATCGTGCTCGGACGGCCCCTGTCCGCCGCGCCGGGCGACGCGCGCGCCCGGACCGTCCGGGAGAAGTGACGATCAGTCGGGCAGGACGGGCGGGGTGAGCGCCTCGAAGGCGGCGGCGCCCCGCTCGTTCAGCAGCGCGAGCACGGCCGTGCGCACATGGCGGGACATGTCGACGGACCGGTCGAACAGCCACTGCGTCTGCAGACCGTCCATCAGCGCGGTGAGCCGGACGGCGGCGTCCCCGGGGTCGGTGCCGGCCCGCAGGTGGCCGGCCGCGCCGGCCTCGCGCAGGGCGTGGGCGGTGCCGCGCCGGATGCGCTCGTAGCGTTCGGCGAAGTAGGCATGGGCGGGGTGCTCGGGGTCCGACGCCTCGCCGGAGAGCCGGACGAACAGCTCGATGAGCCCGGGGGTGAGTTCGTTGTGCCCGGCGAGGTCGACGATCCCGCGCAGCACGCCGAGGCCGCCGCCGAGCCGGGTGTAGGGCCGGAAGCGCTCCCGGTCGAGCCGGTCGCGGTCCTCCAGGACGGCTTGCAGCAGCGCGTCCTTGTCGGGGAAGTAGCGCAGCAGACCGGCCCGGGAGATGTCGCACGCGGCGGCGAGGTCGAGGATCGTCACCGCCCGGAATCCGCGCTGCGCGAAGTGCTCGGCGGCGCTCTGGATGATCGCGGCGCGCCGGGCGCGTCCCTTGGCGTACCCGCCGGCCGCGGCGGCCCCGGCCCGGGCCCCGGCTCCTGAGGTGGTCATGGGGGAACGGTAGCAGGGTTGCTTGACAGAAAGCTACACGTGTGTAGCAATTGGCCCCACGCCGCGCCCCCTGCAACCGCGGCCGGATCCGCCCCGCCGTCGTGGCCGGCCTCCAAGGAGCTCCCCCATGCTCGAATCCCCGCCCCTGCCCGCGGCGACCCCCGCGCCGCAGGCACCGCACGGCTTCGTCCGAAGACTGGCCCTCGGCCAGTTCGGCATGTACCTGGCCGTGCTCGCCCCCGTCATGGGAGGCCTGTCGGTCAAGATCCAGGACCTCGTGGGCCTGGACGACGCCCCCGCCCAGCTCGGGCTGGTGAGCGGCACCGGCGCCCTGTTCGCGCTGGTCGCCCAGCCTCTCGCCGGCCGCCTCTCCGACCGCTGCGCCTCCCGGTTCGGCATGCGCCGCCCGTTCATCGTCGGCGGCATCTCCGTCATGGCCCTGGCCCTGGTGGCCTGCGCCCTCGCCCCCAACGTCCCGCTGCTGCTGATCGCCTGGTGCGCCGCCCAGGGCGCCGCCAACGTCGCCTTCGCCGCCGCCGGCGCGACCGTCGCCGACCACGTGCCCGAGGCCAGGCGCGGCAGCGTGTCCGGCATCGTCGGCGCGGTCACCCCGATCGGCATCATGATCGGCGCGGTCCTGCTCTCCGTGCTGCCCGGCGATCTCCTGCGCTTCGCCGTGCCGGCCGCCATCGCCGTCGTCCTCGGCTTCTGGTTCGCCGCCCGGCTGCCCGACCGTGTCCGCACCGCCCCGCCGGACGAGCCGCTCAACCTGCGCAGCCTGCTGCTCTCCTTCGTCTTCGATCCCCGCAAGCACCCGGACTTCGGCTGGGCCTGGCTGAGCAAGTTCCTCATCATGCTCGGCTACGGCGCCCTCGCCGGTTATCTGACGCTCTTCCTGGCGGCCGAGTTCGGCATGGACGACACCGACGAGCAGCTGCGCTTCAACGCCCTGGCCAACGGCCTGAGCGTGGCCACCCTGGTCGTCGCCAGCGTCGTCGGCGGCACCGTCTCCGACCGCGTCGGCCGCCGCAAGCCCTTCGTGATGGCCGGCGGCCTGGTGATGGCGGCCGTGCTCGCCGTGGTGACCGTCACGCCGTACCTGGGCGACGCCGGCCTCGGCACCCTGCTCGCCCTCGAAGCGGTGCTCGGCATCGGCGCCGGCATGTTCTTCGCCGTCGACAACGCCCTCGCCATCAGCCTGCTGCCCAGTCAGGACGACACCGCCAAGGACCTGGGCGTGCTCAACATCGCCAACACCCTGCCGGCCTCGCTCTCGCCGTTCCTGGCCGGCGTGGTCGTCATCCCGGTCGGCAACGCCCTGCTCGGCGGCGCCGGCTACTCGCTCTGGTTCGGCCTCGCCGCCGTGTTCTGCCTGGCCGGCGCGCTGCTGGTGACCAGGATCAGAAGCGCCGTCTGACCCCCCCACGACTCCGCACCCCCTGCACCACCGAGAAAGGCCCCGTCATGAGCACCGAAGCCCGCTTCCCGTACCAGGACCCGACGCTCTCCGTCGACCAGCGTGTCGAGGACCTGCTGAGCCGCCTGCCGCTGGAGGACAAGGTCGGCCTGATGTTCCACCCGCTGGGCCACACCGCCGCCCTCGACGAGCCCGGCCTGTTCGGCATGCCGTCCATGGCGAAGCTCCTGGAGCGGCGCATCAACCACTTCAACATCCTCTGGGCGAACAGCGCGCGTGACCTGGCGGCCTGGCACAACAGCCTCCAGCGCACCGTCCTGGAGCGGCCGCTGGGCATCCCGGTCACCATCTCCAGCGACCCGCGCCACTCCTTCACCGACAACCCCGCCACCGCCCTGATGGCCGGCCCGTTCTCGCAGTGGCCCGAGCCGCTGGGCTTCGCCGCCGTCGGCTCGCCCGAACTGGTCGAGCGCTGGGCCGACACCGTGCGCCGCGAGTACCTGGCCACCGGCATCCGGGTCGCCCTGCACCCGCAGATCGACCTCGCCACCGAGCCGCGCTGGGCCCGCATCAGCACCACCTTCGGCGAGGACGCCGAGCTCACCTCCAAGCTCGCCGTCGCCTACGTGCGCGGACTCCAGGGCGAGGAGGTCGGCACGGAGTCGGTCTCCGCGATGGCCAAGCACTTCCCCGGCGGCGGCCCGCAGCTGAACGGCGAGGACCCGCACTTCGCGTACGGACGCGAGCAGGTCTACCCGGGCGACCACTTCGACTACCACCTCGCGCCGTTCAAGGCCGTCATCGACGCCGGTGTCGCCCAGATGATGCCCTACTACGGCATGCCGGTCGGTACCGAGTACGAGGAGGTCGGCTTCGGCTTCAACAAGGGCATCATCACCGACCTGCTGCGCGAGCGGCTCGGCTACGACGGCATCGTCTGCACCGACTGGGCCATCCTCGGCGACAAGTTCTGGGGCGTGGAGGAGCTGACCTACGAGGAGCGCATGCTCAAGTCCCTGGACGCCGGGGTGGACCAGTTCGGCGGCGAGTGCCGTCCGCAGGTGCTGGTCGACCTCGTCACGGCCGGGAAGGTGAGCGAGCAGCGGCTCGACGACTCGGCGCGCCGGCTGCTGCGCGAGAAGTTCCGGCTCGGCCTGTTCGACCGGCCCTACCTGGACGAGGACGCCGCCGACCTGCTGGTCGGCTCCGCCGGGGCGCGCGCCGAGGGCCTCGCCGCCCAGGCGGCCGCGTTTGTCCTGCTGGCCAACGCGGACGCCGGCCCGGCCCGCCTGCCGCTCGCCCCGGGCGGCGCGCTGAAGGTGTACGCGGAGGGGCTGGCCGCCGAGGTCCTGGGTGACCGGGCGACCCTGGTCGCGACGCCGCAGGAGGCGGACGTGGCCGTGCTGCGGCTGGCGGCGCCGTTCGAGCCGCGCGGGGAGGCGGGAACCGTCGAGTCCTTCTTCCGCGCGGGCTCGCTGGACTTCCCGGCCGAGGAGGTCGAGCGCGTGCGGCGGATCTGCGCCACCGTGCCGACGGTCGTGGACGTGTACCTGGACCGCCCGGCGATCCTGACCGCCATCGCGGGCCACGCCGCCGCGCTGACGGTCAACTTCGGCGCGGAGGAGCAGGCCTTCGTGCAGGTCCTGTTCGGCGAGGAGCGCCCGCAGGGCTCGCTGCCGTTCGACCTGCCGTCCTCGATGGCGGCCGTGGAGGCCAGCCGTCCGGACGTCCCGTTCGACACCGCCGACCCGCTGTTCCGCTTCGGCCACGGTCTGCGCTACGACGCCTGACACCCCTGCCCCACCCCACCCCGCGTCCCGCACCGGTCCCCCCGGTGCGGGGCGCGCCCCTTTCCCCTCGGGGCACGGGCCCCTGCCCTCCCGACGGCCCGCCCCGCAACGCCCCCACCGGTCCCTCCTGTGCGGCGGGTGGGGCCCGTGGGGCAGGATCGGGTCCGATCGGGTGGGTGCGAAGGAGGTACGGGGTGCGGCGGCGCGGGGTGAGAACGGTGCTGGTGGTGGTGACGGCCGCCGTGACGGCGACGGTGGGCTGCGGCGGGCCGAAGCCCAAGCAGGACCAGCTGATCGGCGTCCGCATGGAGTCCGGCCGGGTGGTCGTCCGCACCGGCATGTGCCACGACGAGCGCCTGCACGCCATCCGGGTGAAGGTCTTCCCCGGCACGGACAAGGTCGAGGTCCGCCCGCGCGAGGGCCGTTCCGCCACCGACAAGGTCGACCTCGGCGACCCGCCGCCCGGCTGGACCTCGCACGGCGCGCTCGCCGAGGGCGTCGTCGCCGACAAGCGGTACACCGTGGAGGTCGCCCGCGACCGCACCCTCAGCGTGACCGTCCCCGGCGACGTGCTGCTCGGCCTGCCCGTCGGCACCTGGGCGGCCGGCGGCTGGGACTGGGACTACAAGCTGATGAACACCAAGGAGTTCGAGAAGCGCCGCAAGGCCTCCTGCCCCGACGGCCCCTGACCTGCCCGACCTGCTCCCATCCGGCCCGACCATCCTGAGCTGCGAGGATGAACCCCGGCCCGCCACCACCGTGGCGGCCGGGCGCCGACGCACGAGGGAGCAGTGGGAGTGTCACAGCAGGAACCGGCGAGCGGCAGCGGCGGCAGCAGCGGCCCCGTCGAGCGGATGGAACGGCACCAGGTGGCGATCTACCTCGCCGCGATGGCGCTCGGCGGCCTGCTCGGCCTGCTGGCGCCGGGCGCGGGCCCCGGACTGGAGCACGCCATCAATCCCGTGCTCGGCGCCCTGCTGTTCGTCACCTTCCTCCAGGTGCCCGCCGCCGAGCTGCTCCGCTCGCTGCGCGACACCCGCTTCCTCGCCGCCGCGCTGACGGTGAACTTCGTCGTCGTCCCGCTGGTGGTGGCCGCGATGTTCACCTTCCTGCCCGACGACCGGGCCGTGCGCATCGGCGCGCTGCTGGTGCTGCTCTGCCCGTGCGTGGACTACGTCATCGTCTTCTCCGGCCTGGCCGGCGGCTCCAGCCGCCGGCTGCTCGCCGCCACCCCGCTGCTGCTGGTGGCGCAGATGCTGCTGCTCCCGGTGTTCCTCTACCTGTTCATGGGCTCGGAGCTGGCCGACACCGTCGAGGCCGCCCCGTTCCTGCGGGCCTTCCTCACCCTGATCGTCGCCCCGCTCGCCCTCGCCTGGCTGCTCCAGGCCTGGGCCGCCCGCCGCCCGGCCGGGCAGCGGGTGTCCGACGCGGCGAGCACCACGATGGTGCCGCTGATGGCCGCGACCCTGCTGACCGTGGTCGCCTCCCAGGTCCCCAAGCTCGGCGACAGCCTGGGCGACGTCGCCGGGGTGGTCCCGTTCTACGTGCTGTTCCTGGTGGTGATGGCGTGCGCGGGCAAGGCCGTCGCCCGCCTCTTCGGGCTGGGCACCGGCGCCGCCCGGGCGATCGTCTTCACCGGCGCGACCCGCAACTCCCTGGTCGTCCTCCCGCTCGCCCTCGCCCTGCCGGACACGCTGGCCCTCGCCGCCTCCGTCGTCGTCACGCAGACGCTGGTCGAGGTCCTCGGCATGGTCGCCTACGTCCGCCTCGTGCCCCGTCTCGTCCCCGGCCCGGTCCCGGCGCGCTGAGCGCCGGCTCCCGCCGCGGCGCTCAGGACAGCGGTGCCCCGGTGAGCCCGAAGCGCCGGTGGCCGCGCGGTGCGAACGTCATCGGGCCGGTCCAGCCGTGGTGGACGAGGGCGATCTGCGAGGGCAGCGGCGTCACCGGGTCGAGCTCCCTGCCCAGCGACCAGTTCCTGAACAGCCCCTCGGTCGTCCCGACCGCCGACACCACCATGGTCACCTGGAGCCCGCCCTCGCCCCAGGTGTGCCAGAGCGCCCAGCCCTCCGGCCGGGGCTCGACACCGAACCGCGCGCACGCCTGCTCGTAGTCCTCCTCCGCCCCCGCCGGCATGGCCCCGGGCTTCAGGACCGCGGCGGCGGCCAGTTCGACGAGGGGGCGGTCCTCCACGCAGCCGTCGCCCTCGAAGTGGTACGAACGCACTGCCCGCGCGAGCGCGTTGACGCTGCGCTGGAACGGCGTCGCGTCCGGCGGATCCTCCGCGTACGAGAGCCGGTCCTCGGCGGACGCCTCGACGGTCACGTCGTGTGCGAGGCGCTCGATCTCCCGGAGGTAGTCCAGCTCGCTGAGTTCGGGTTCGCTCATGGCCCGCAGTCTCGCACCGGCCGCTTCGTGCGGGCACGCGCTTTTCCTCCGGGACCGCCCGGCCCGGCGGGCGTCACCAGGCGGGGCGCGGATCCTGGGGCGTGGTGCGGGCCCAGCCGGAGACGGCCGTCGTCGCCGTGTCCGGCCGCCACAGGGAGCCCGGCGAGGGCGGGTCGTCGCCGCTCGGTGCCGGACCGTAGTAGCGCCGGTGACCGGGGATCGGCACCTCGGTCAGGGTGCCGTCCCGCATCATCCAGAGCCCGTAGCAGTCGTCCTCCTCGTCGTGGATCAGCACCTGGACGCTCTCCGGGTGCGGCCACGCCAGCGACTCCAGCCGCCGCAGCAGCCCGGTCCGCGGGCGCATCCCGTGGAACTCGATCACCCACCCGCCGGCGAACAGGTCGAGCGGCTTGAAGCGCCAGTCCGGCGAGTCCTCCCGCGTCAGCGGCTCCATGGCCTCGTCCGCGTACGTCGCCAGCACGATGACCTGCGCGATTCTGCTCATGCCGCATTATCCGCGTTGCCCACGTGCCCCCGGCAAGCGGTTTTCCGCGCGAGCGGGCAGTCGTCGGGAGGTCGGCCGGGCACTCCTGCCCGGCCGCTCGGGCCGTCCTCGTCGCTGACCGCCGAACGCGGTGAATCCGCAGGTGAGGATGGGTGCGAGGGCCTTTGCGCCGCCCGCCGGACCGGTGGGCGGGCCGGTCCGCTATCGGGAGGTTCTGGTCATGGGGATGAAGAGGTTCGGGAAGGCCGTCGCGTCGTCGGCCGTGGTCGCCGCCACGCTGGCGGGGACCGTCGCCGGTACGGCGGGCACCGCCCAGGCCGCGCAGGTGGACACCTTGGTGAACTACATGTGCACCAAGCCGGCGACCACGGCCGAGAACTGGATCGGCTGGCCCGGCGCGAAGTTCCTCTGCGGCGGCGGGTACGGCTTCAACATCCCCATGTACTACTTCGACGACGGCACCCGCCAGTCGTTCTTCGTCGGCGCGGACCACGCGATCTGGACCACCTGGATGACCCCGAACAACACCGCGAGCCCCGTGGTCTCGCTGGGCGGCGTGCTCACCTCCGACGCCACCATCAGCGCCCACAGCGGCAACTACCTGCAGCTGAAGGCGCGCGGCACGGACGGCAACAGCTGGTACAAGGAGCGCGACACGGGCGGCAACTGGAGCAACTGGCACCGTTAGCCGTCGCGCTCGCCGAGGGCCGCCAGCAGGTTGGCCACCAGGGGGCTCGGGTCGTCCCGCCGCCAGGCGACGGCGACCCGGGTGCGGGCGGTGCGCGGTTCGACCGGGCGGAAGGCGACCTCCCGCAGCCGCAGGCGCCGGATGCTCGCCGGGGCGAGCGACACCCCGAGCCCCGCGCCGACGAGCGCGCACACCGTCTGCCACTCCACCGCGTGCTGCGCGATCCGTGGCGCGAACCCCGCTGCTTCGCACAGTCCCGTGATCCGGTCGTAGAGCCGCGGCCCGACGGGGCGGGGGAGGAGGACGAACGGCTCGTCCGCCAGCTGGGAGACGTCTATGGCGCGTTGGGCGGCCAGCGGGTGGTCCTTCGGGAGCACGGCGACGAACGGCTCGGTGAGCACCGTCCGGAAGGCGAGCGGCCCCGCCCCGGCGTCGTCCGGGGGCTCGCGCAGCAGCCCGACGTCCATGGTCCGCTCCTGGAGGGCGGCGAGCTGCGGGGAGGTGGTCATCTCGCGCAGGTCGAGGTCCACGTCCGGGTAGCGCGTGCGGAAGGTGGCGAGCAGTCCCGGCAGGACGGTCAGCGTGAGGGAGGCCGAGAACCCGAGCCGCAGCCGCCCGGCCCGCCCGCTGCCCACGGCCCGGGCGGCGGCCAGCCCGTCGGAGAGGTCGGCGAGCGCCCGCCGTGCCGCCGGCAGCAGCTCCCGCCCGGCCGGGGTGAGCGCGACCCGCCCCGGCGCGCGGACGAACAGCGGGTGCCCGACCTTCGTCTCCAGCCGGGCTATCTGCTGGCTGAGCGGCGGTTGCGCGATACCGAGGCGGGCGGCGGCGTGGCCGAAGTGCAGTTCCTCGGCGAGCACGGTGAAAGCGTGCAACTGGGGGAGCGGGAGTTCGGGGCGGTCCATATTCCTAGGGATATCAGGCGATGGTTATTCGGGTATTGGACGTATCGCCGCAGCGTGCTTAGCGTTCGCCGCATGACAGAGCGACGCGCCATTCTCAGCGGTTCGACCTTCGAGGAGCAGATCGGTTATGCGAGGGCGGTGGTGGTCGGGGACGCGGTGCACGTCTCCGGGACCACCGGATTCGACTACCGGACGATGACGATCGCCGACGGCGTCGTCGAGCAGGCCGAGCAGTGCCTGCGCAACATCGGCGAGGCCCTGGCCGAGGCCGGCTGCACCTTCGCCGACGTGGTGCGGGTGCGGTATCTGCTGCCGGAGCGTGCGGACTTCGAGCCCTGCTGGCCCGTGCTGCGGCGGTACTTCGGGGAGGTTCGGCCCGCGGCCACGATGATGGTCTGCGGACTCGCCGACCCCCGGATGCGCATCGAGATCGAGGTCGACGCCCGGCGGCCGGCGGTGGAGGGGGAGTAGGAAGTCGGCGGGGCCGACTTCCTGTGCGGCGGTCAGGGGTTGGGGGTCGCGGTCGGGGTCGCGGTCGCAGGCGCGGTTGCTGTGGCGGCCGGGGTGGTGGGGTGCAGGTCGTGGTGGTACTTCAGGACCGGGTAGATCCAGGCGATCAGCGCGAGGAGGAGGGCGAAGGGGAGGACGGTGTAGGCCGCGGCGGCGGCCGGGCTGTGCCGGGGGTGCGGGGTCTGGTCAGGCAGCGACATCGTCGGTGGGGGAGGGGTCGGGGGCGGCCTTGAACTCGGCGACGGGCAGGTCGAGTTCGGCCCAGACCGTCTTGGAGTTGGGCTCCCGGGGCAGGGTGCCCCAACGGTCGGCGAGCGCGTCGACGAGGGTGAGCCCGCGTCCCGACTGGGAGTCCGGCGGGCAGGCCGCCGACGGGAGGACGGGCCGTCGGTCCCCTCGGCAGTCCGAGACTTCGATCCGGAGCACGGTGGTGCACGCCCGGCGCGCGGTGGTGAGCGAGAGGTGCAGCTCGAACCCGCGCCCCGGAGTGCGCCCGTGGGTGGAGGCGTTGGCGGCCAGCTCGGCGACGATGATCAAAGCGTGGTGAAACGCCTCCGGCCAAAGGGAGTTGAGGTCCCAGGCGGTCAGCTGCTGCCGGGCGATCCGGCGGCCGATGGCGGCTCCCTTGGGGGTGGAAGTGAGGAGCGCGGTGTGGGCGCGCGGCTCGGGGTCGTCGAGGGGAATTTCGGACTTCATGGGGAAAAGCCTGCCCCCCCAGGCTTAGGCTGACGACGCATCCGGTGGGCACGGTGAGTGCCTGTGTGTGTGCGGAAAGTGTCGCGTGACGGCGGTCGGCCGTGACCGGAAAATGGGGAGGTCGTAATGACCGAAGTTAAGGGAACCGGCGGAGAGAGCGGCGACGTGGTGCGGCCGCAGCTCGACGAGGACCTGTCCGAGGTGTCGGACTTCCTGCGGGCGGTCGGCAAGCAGATCAAGCTGCTGCGCGAGCGGGCGGGGCTGACGCAGAAGGAGTTCGCCAAGGAGGTCGGCTACACCGAGAGCCTGATCGGCGCGGTGGAACAGGGCAAGCGTACGCCGCAGCGGGAGCTGCTGGAGGCGGCGGAAAGGGTGCTGGACGCCGGCGGGCTGCTGCTCGTCATCGCCGACGACATCGAGCAGGCGAAGGCGAAGGCGCGTGTGCGGCACCCCGAGTGGTTCCGGGGCTACGCGGGGCTGGAGGCGGTGTGCGAGGAGCTCAACGACTGGAGCATGTGGGACTTCTCGGGCCTGCTCCAGACCGAGGCCCACGCGCGCGCCGTTTTCTCGATGCGCCAGCCCATGCTCTCCGAGGAGGTCATCGAGACGCGTGTGGCGGCCCGCATGGCGCGGCAGGACATCCTCACGAAGTGGCCCCGTGCGATGTTCACCTGGGTGATCGACGAGAGTGTGCTCCGTCGGCCGTTGGGTGGCTGGGACGTGCACGCCGAGCAGCTGAGTCGCCTGCTGGAGGTCGGGAACACCCGTGGGATGGTGATTCAGGTTCTGCCGCTGGGCCGTACGGAGCACGCTGGTATGGGCGGACCGTTCGTCCTGATCACCCCCAAGGGGCGCGCGCAGATGGGCTACATCGAGGTGCAGACGAGCAGTAGGCTGATCACGGAGCAGAGTGAAGTCCGGATCCTGAACGCGCGCTACAGCACGCTCAGGTCGCAGGCGCACACTCCTGAGGAGTCCCTGTCGTTGATCGAGAAGATTCTGGGAGAGCGATGAGCAGCGAACTGGTGTGGTTCAAGAGCAGCTACAGCGGCGACGAAGGTGGCAACTGCGTCGAGGTCGCGGACGCGACGTCGACCGTGCTCGTCCGTGACTCCAAGGACAAGTCCGGTCCCCACCTCACCTTCTCGCCGGAGGCCTGGCAGTCCTTCGTCGAGTTCGCGCAGTCGGTCTGACGAGCAGTCTTCCCGCTCGGCGCCCAGCGGCCGTCCACCCATCGGTGGACGGCCGCTGTTTGTGTGGGTGCCGTCCCCGCCGTGTGTGGGCTGTGCCATGGCCTTCGGGACGGGCGCTCCGTATCCTGAACGCGCGCTACAGCACCCGCACTTGAGGGAGAGCCATGAGCAGCGATCTGGTGTGGTTCAAGAGCAGTTACAGCGGCAACGAGGGCGGTGCCTGCGTCGAGATCGCCTGGTTCAAGAGCAGCCACAGCCTCAACGACAATGCCTGCTGTGTCGAGGTCGGCTGGCACAAGAGCAGCCACAGCGGCCCTGACGGCGGCGAGTGCGTAGAGGTCGCCGAGACGACGTCCGCCGTCCTCGTCCGCGACTCCAAGGACAAGTCCGGCCCTCACCTCACCTTCACCCCGGCGGCCTGGCAGTCCTTCCTCGCCTTCGCCCAGTCGGTCTGACGGCCGGCCTCCCCGCTCGGCGCACCAGCGGCCGTCCACCCACCGGTGGACGGCCGCCTGCGCTGAGCGAGCCCGGGATCAGGGGTGGACGAGCTTGAACCTGACGAACTCCTCGTTGACGATGAAGATCTCCGTCTCGGCGGCCAGCCACCGCTTGCGGTCCTGCAGCTTGCTGGTCTTGATCCTCTTCTTCGTCTCCGCCACCTTGAGGTAGAACTCGTCGCCGCCCAGGTCCTCGATCTGCCAGCGGGTCCGGCAGCTGCTCTTCTCCAGCCTGATGTCGCTTCCGTAGAGGCACCAGGTCCGGTACTCGCCCCAGTTGGCGGAGGTCGACTCGATGCTGTAGGTGAGGTCGTCGGCGTGCAGGGTGAAGACCAGGGCGGTGCCGTTGCCCGGCTGGTTCGTCAGGAGCGCGTAGTCCCAGCCCGCGTAGACCTCGAACGTCGCCCCGCGGCCCGAGTTGGCCTGGACGAGGTAGACGGGGTCGAAGACGGTCTCCCGCTTCGAGGGCGTGGGGTGGGCGAAGTTCGCGGGGAGCCGGTGCCCGGCGGCGCGGTTCGCGGTGCCCTGCGCGGTCGACGCCGGGGCGGCACCCGCCAGCAGGGCGAGGCAGCCGGCCGCGGCGACCGCCGTACGGCGCAGCGATCGGTGCAGCAGTAGTGACTTCCACATGGGCGTACCCCTCAGCGTTCGGCGTGGCCGGAGTCCGGTGCGTCGGCCATCCTCACCACCCGGGAACCGGACTACCGCGAACGGTTCCGGGCTGCCGAGGAATTCACCCGGAAGAGGGGCAACCGGGGCTTCGGCCCCCGGAAACGTGGACGATCGTCGAGCGCACAGCGCACGGCGACTCGTCGGTCCGCGCCACAAGGTTCGACAAGCGCGGGCATGTCTTCCACGGCACCGTCGCCGTCACCTCGATCCGCCTCCGGCTCCGCCCGTGACACCCGCCGGCGTCAGCTGCCGACCGTGCCGTCGAGCATCTCGCGGAGGATGTCCAGGTGGCCGTTGTGGCGGGCCGTCTCCTCGGTGAGGTGGAGGAGGATCCAGCGCAGGTCGACGTGGAGGCCGTTGCGGACCGTTCGCTTGGCGCGGGTGTCCAGGTCGTTCCCGGCGACCAGTTCGCGGTAGCGGGCGCTCTGTTCGGCGTATTCGTCGAGCAACTGGGCGAGCGGGAAGTCGACGGCTATGCGCATCTCGCGGTCGGGATCCTCCTCGGTCCAGGGGCCCTGGTCCTCCTCACCGAGGAAGACCACCTGGAACCAGGAGTACTCGACCCAGCGGAGGTGGTTGATCAGTCCGCTCACCGTCATCAGCGGCGAGCCCGGCAGGAGGGCCTTGCGAGCGTCCTCCGCAGAGACGCCGTCGCACTTGGCACGCGCGGTGTCACGGGCGTAGTCGAGGAACGTGGTGAGCTGGGTGCGCTCGTCCCACGCGGGCGGCGTGTCGTCGATTCTCGTCATCGCACGAAGCGTCCCCGAACACCGGACCTAATGTCGAGGCATTTACCGACCAGGTCGGGTCTCACGAGGCTGACCGACACGGCCGAGTCCCGTCTGACGGCCAGCCTCCCCGCTGGGCCCAACGGCCGTCCACCCACCTGTGGACGGCAGTGGTGCCGCCCCCGGTTGTGGGTTGTGCCATGGCCACGCGGGGCGGCGCTTCGCACCCTGAACGCGCGCGACGGTAACCTCACCTTGTTCGCTGGCTTCCTCAGCCAGGACCTCGATGCCGTCAGACCGATGCCGACCCCCGCCGTCCGGATGGCAGGGGTCGACACTCAACTCATCTTGGCGCCGAAGCGCTGCCCGGGGGGACCATCGTGGCGGTACGGTCGAGGTTTTCGAACGACCCTCCCTCCTCGTACGAGACGTAGATGTCGCCGGCGAGCTTGGCGACGGCGTCTTTGAGCTCCCTGGATGTCGTACCCACCTTGGTGGTGGTGACCTTGATGCCGGAACCGTCAGGGAGCATGGCGGCGGAGTAGACGGGGGCTGGGAGCTTGTTCGACCCTGCTGCTTCCCCGATCAGTTTGATTGCCGGGTCGACCCTGCCGCGTGAGTACCGGCACTTCTGGATCGCGGTATAGGACGTCTGGATGCCCGGGTGCGCCGCCGACGCGGCTTCGACGAGGCCCCGCGCCCGCTCCTCGTCGGTCACGAACAGCACAACCCGCCGCCCGGCCGGGTCGAGCTGAAGCGTGCCGAAGGTGTCCTGGAAGTTCGTGCGTCCCTGTTCCCCGAGCGCCGACTCCAGGTTTTGCAGGGCGGCGTAGGTGACGGCGTCGATCGGCGAAGGTGGTGACTTGGGGCCCCCGTCTCCGCCGGCCGACAGTGAACCGCTGCCACATGCGGTGAGCAGCAGGCTCGCGAGAAACCCTGCCGACCATACGGTCGCTCGGCGGTGCCCTTTCATGTCAACTGATCCCGTTCTGCTCGCTGATCCGGTTCGTTCAAGCGTGGTAAGGGGAGAGGCTCAGTCCGACTGCCTTGAAGTAGTCCTTGATTTCGGTCCAGCAGACAGTGTTGTTGTCGGAAGCTGAAAGACTTCCCCGGGCCTGGCGAGTTCCACCGCTGAAGGCGAAGACCAGAGCGCCGCTGTCACCGTGATCAGCCCCCCAGCCGTCGGAGTGCCCGCAGACGCCACGGGAGGTGTGACGAACTCCGTCCCACCAGTAGGGCTCCCGGGAGGTCCACGAGATATCGCTGTCTGTGACCTTGATGCCGCAGGGCACTCCGTGCCCTGAGTAGTAGGACGTGATGCCGTCATGGCACACCCAGTCGCCGTTGTAGCTGTAGGCGACGCCCTCCACCCGGTACCACTGATTCTGGACGTTGTCGGCTTCGTCGGATGTCGCCCCGACTCCTCCACTAGTCCCTGTGTAGATTGCCTCCATGTCCCACTGCGGGGACACATTGGTGACAACTCCGATACGGTTTCCCGTCCATTGATGGTCCAGGTCGTGAGACGGATAGGCGTTGCCATAGACCTCCCAGTTCTCGGGGAAGCAGTGAGCGGCCGTCAGGATGAAGTCTCCGGTTCCAATGCCTGCGACGGCACCCGTCGTGCACGCGTGCCCATTGACTCCTACGTAGTCCCCGGCGATGAATGGCCGGACATCGTTCCAGCGCCATTCAAGACTTTCCGGTGCTTCGCCCGCCTCCAGCGTGACGGGGATCTCCGCCCCCATGGAGGTCCTGTATGGTGCGACCTCGGACTTCGCGGCAGGGGCAGCAGCATTGGCCTTGTCCGTAACGATCCTGAGGCCGCTGGCATCCGGATTCAATGCGACGGCGTGGACCGGATACGGCAGTTTCTTCGACTCGGCCTCGGCCACGACCTGATCCCGAGCTGCGGCCAGGTCCTTGCGGGAGTGGCTCGACTTCGCGACCTTGATCAGCGCGATGTTGATGGCGGGTGACGACTTCTTGGCATCTGCGACCAGGCGGTCTGCCTTGGTAGTGTCTGTCACGTACAGCACGACGCGCCCTTTGGGGGCGTCGATCGCGAGCGACCCGTAGATGTCGGAGTGGGTTGATCGCCCTTGCTCCCCCAGGGCATCTGCCACAGCCCGAAGCGGGTCGAGGATCTTCATCTGTCGGGCGAGATCCAGATTTGCGAACTGCTGGTCGGTCAGATCAGGACCGGCCGACGATATTCCGGTCGTGACTGCAGCCGTCAGAGCGGTGGCCGCAAGAGCTATTGTGACACGTTGAATCATCAAGCCCCCCTTGGCTAGGCCTTCAGCGCGCGCACTCTACGGCGAGTAGGTGTCCCTCGCGCGCAACCGGCGATGAGTCGATTCTGGCAGGCCGCTGACTGCGCGGCCATCTCCTGGTTTGACATGTGACGCTGCTCTCAACCGCTCGTGATGGTCCGCCGGTTGATCCGGGGTCCAGTCCATTTCGATGCCTGTGGGCTACTTTGGGAGCGTAAGCGGATCGTCCGGCGCACCAGGCGGGCATTGGGTTCCCGCTGTGCTAATACACAGGCTGATCGGCTTCAATGAGTTGGACGGCATGTTCGAGAGCTTCGAGCACACGGCCTTCCGGCGGGAGACCCGTCGCCGGTGCCGGTCCGACGAACTCACCGAGACCTACCGCCGGTTCGCCGCGGGGCAGGCGGCCGGTTGGGACCTGGAGGACCCGTGGTGCCGGTCGCGCCGTGAGCAGGTGGGCCTCGGCAAGCGGTTCGAGCGGGTGCGGAGCCTGGACAGCCGGCCTACCCCGGGACAGCGGTACCTGCTCGACAACGTCGTCGCTCGAAGGGTGTTACTCCGGGCCGTTGGTGATCCAGTCGGCGACGGCCGAAGCTACCTCGGCAGGGCTCCGGCCGGTGGTGGTGAACTGCCGGTCCACCGCGCACCGAAGCTCCTCGGCGTCCTTGATCGCGTCCTCGACCCGATCCGGCCCCCACCCCCGCGCGGCGAGCCGTGCGCGCCTGTCGGCATCGGTGCAGTCGAGGTGCGCCCAGGAGGTGCGCGGCGGGTCCACGACGTCGGCAGCCGCGCTTGCCCATTCGCCCGGTGTCAAGGGGCAGAGGATCAGCACGGGCCCGCCGGCCCGGAGCATCATGTTCGCGATCTTCACCCAGAGCCTGTTGTAGGCGGGCCACACGGGACTCGCCGAGGGCGAGGTGATGCCGATGCCTAGCAGCCTGCCATCCGGCTCCGGCAATTCATCGAAGTCGACACTCCCGAACGGGTACGCCCCCAAGTGCCCCAGCAGCGTCGACTTCCCGGCCCCCGGCGCACCCGTGATGACATGAAGAACCGACAACTTGCTTTCCCCTCCCCGAACGAACAGCTACCGGTCCTGCCGGCCGACTGCACAGGAAGTCGGCCCGCCCGACTTCCTGTGCAGCCCAACCGAGCGAACTCCCCTCGGCCGACAGCCCCCTGCACCCTTCGACCGTGATCTGTAGTTCAACACGGGAAATGGAGTAGCGCTGGCCGAGGCTGCCGGCCGCGCTGCCCGCAGACCTGGTCATGGCAACCGGCCCCGGGCCGTGCCCCGGGGCCGGACAGGTGCTAGCCGATTCGTGTGAGCGTGTATCGGTAGGTGATCTTGCCGTCGGCTGAGGCGATCTTCTCCGTGGTCACGCTCGCCTTGCCGTTGAAGTCGCTCGGGTCGGGACGGATCTCCGCATCGACCTTGGCGATCTTGTCGTCCGCGTTCCAGTCGTCCTTCTCCATCAGCTGGATCTTCAGGTGGAAGGGGGCGGACTGCTGCGGAGCGTCGTCATCGAAGTGCCGTCGCGAGGACCGGTCCTTGGGGAACTTGAAGAACTCGCCGGCCCGCATGCCCATATGGGTCGCGATCTTTCCGCCGAGGATGCCGTCGACGGTGGGTTGCCACAAGGTCACCTCGTCCAGCTCGATCCTGCCGTAGATCTCGCCGACGGGGTCGTCGGAGTCCTCGCTGATGTCGTCGATCCGAACCCAGTCGAGCTTCAGCTCGTATTCCGATACGTCACTCATGCTTCCTCCGGGAGGCTGGTTGTCCAGGCATGGTGTGGTCCGCGCGCCGACTGCGCGAAGTCGGACCGGACCCCTCGGCCGACCCTGGCCCGAGGGCGTCCGTGATCAAGCTAGGCCCGGCTCCCCGCCCCCACCGTGCTCCTCCTCGCTCTGCCTTGCTGCGATCGCCCGTTCGGCGCAACAGGACGAGGGATGGTGAGATCATTCGCGATGTGGCCGCAGCCGGCGGTGGGCCCTGGCAGGGTGGGAGCTTTTTGACGTCCTGGATGGATGTTCGAGAATCAGCCATCCGCCCGGGCCGGTCCCACGGCATTCTGAACCGGCCTGACCGACAGCGAGGGGGCGGCTGTGAGCCGACGACTGCGGTACATCGGACGCAACTCGGGGAAAGACGGCTACCCGACGCTCTACGGGGACGTCGAGACCGGAGAGGTGCTGGTGCAGGGTGAAGCCGTCACCGACCCCGACGAGCTGGCGCAACTCCCTGCCGTCGGCCGGGAGCCCGTGCTGATCGGCTTCGAGGAGTTCGACGGCATGTTCGAGAGCTTCGAGCACACGGCCTTCCGGCTGGAGACCCGTCGCCGGTACCGGTCCGACGAACTCACCGAGACCTACCGCCGGTTCGCTGCCGGGCAGCCGGCCGGTTGGGACCTGGAGGACCCGTGGTGCCGTTCGCGCCGTGAGCAGGTGGCCCTCGGCAAGCGGTTCGAGCGGGTGCGGATCATGGACGCCCCGCCCACCCCGGGACAGCGGTACCTGCTCGACAACGCCGAGCGGAACAGCGCCGTCGGCGAGGACATCCGGTACCTCTGGCGCACCGACGCCGATCGCCTCGGCCTCCCGGCCGAGGACACCTGGCTGTTCGACTCGCGGGTGATCGCCCTGCTGCACTTCGACCCCGACGACGACCTGACCGGCGTGGAGCTGATCACCGACCCGGTCCAGGTGGCCCGCGCCTGCCAGGTCCGCGATGCCGCCTGGCACTTCGCCACGCCATATCGGGCGTTCGCCGCTGAGGTACCGTCCGGCCTGTGAGCACCGACTTCCAACAGGCGCGAACCGCCCTCGGTCTGCGGCTCCGCGCAGGAAGTCGGCTGGGCCGACTTCCCGCTCCGGTGTTCGAGCTCCGCTCTTTCCTGTACTGGAAAGCCGATGGCCTTGCCTACCGGCGGGGCGAGCCTGAAGTATCGACCTCGACAACGGAACGAGGAGGACCAGTGGCTCTGCGCAAACTGTCCGGTGACTCGAACTGCAAGAGCGGCACCTGCCCGACGCTGTGGGGAACGGAGGACGAGACCGCCTTTCTCGTGCAGGGCTACGTGGTCACCGACCCCGAACAGCTCGCCCAGATCGGCCTGCCCGAAGGTGAGGCCGTCGTCCGTGTGCCTGTGAACATCCTGGAGGACTACTTCCGTGCTCGACGGAACTGAATTCGGCCGACTCTTCGAGAGCTTCCAGCACACCGCGTTCCGACTGGAGACGCTGGACCTCTACGACGTCGAGGAGGAGCGGGAGGAGTTCGAGGCCTTCCTCGCCGGCGACCCCATGCCGCCCGAGTGGGCCGACAACCCGTGGGTCCGGTCTATGACGGACCACGGCAAGACGGTGGCCCGTGTCCACGTCCTCACCTCGCCGCTCACCGACTACCTGCGGTACGAACTCGCCGCCTACCCCGGCAACATCACGGCGGGCGAGACCATCGGAATCATCGACCGCGCCGACCAGCGGGTAGCCGGGCTCCCGGACCACGACTTCTGGCTGTTCGACGACACCGACGTCTACCGCATGCACTACACGACGGACGGCAAGTTCATCGGAGCCGAGAAGCTCCCCGCAGAGGCCACCCCCGAGTACCTCCGCTACCGGGAGATCGCCGAGTCCCACGCCGTCCCCTTTGCCGAGTACTGGCAGCAGTTCCAGTCTTGAGGGCTGCTGCCGAAGACATCGGAAAGGCCTTGCGAGCCCTGCGTCATGCCTCGGGGTTGACCGGGGAAACCGTGGCTCGTAGGGCTTCCATGTCTCCGGGCAAGCTCAGCAAGATCGAGCACGGCAAGGTACTCCCGAGCGTCGTGGACGTTGATCTCATCCTCACGGCGCTCGGCATCTCGCAGGAGGCGAAGGAACAGTTCCTGGAGCAGGCTCGTGTCGCCGCTACGGAAGAGACGGCCTGGCGGCTCATCCATCGCACCGGGTTCTGGAAGCACCAGCAGGCAATCCAGGCCATCGAGGAGCGCACCAGCGAACTCAGGTTGTTCCAAGGGCAGTTGATTCCCGGACTGCTTCAGACATCGGAGTACATCTCGGCGGTCTTCGATCTTCTGCCCGACCTGTCCGAGGAGGCCCGGACCAGGGCCATTGCCGCCCGACTGGCCCGGCAGCAGGCGCTCTACGACTGCGGCCGTTCCTTTCACTTCCTCATCTGCGAACACGTGCTCCAGTGGAGGATCTGCGACCCGGCGATCATGGCCGTGCAGTTGGACCGGCTTGTCTCGCTCTCCAGGCTCCCGAATGTGGTTCTTGGCCTGCTTCCTCAGCGCGCCCGGATGCCCGACTTCCCGATGACCTGCTTCAGCTTGCATGACAATCGGCTGGCCCTCGTCGAGACGTTTCATTCTGAGATCACCACCCGGGAGCCTAAGGATCTCAGGATCTATCTGGAGACCTTCGACCGATTCGCTGCTGCCGCCATCTATGGCGACGAGATGCGGCGAGTGGTCGAAGGCATCCGGGATGATTACTTGCGCGCCCGGGAAGACCGGTGAGAGCGGCGACCTTGGGGTCGAGCGCATCGACGACATACGTGAAGAAGGCGCAGACTGTGGAATCGAAACTGCTGATGAGGACCTCCCGTGACCATCGCTCCTGAAGACTTCGGCGCCATGTTCGATACATTCCAGCGAGAAGCCTTCCGTCTCGAAACACTGGACGATTACAGCGGCTCCGGCAACGCGGACGCCTATCGTGCCTTTCTGGTGGGTGGGCCTCAGCCGCTGGACTACAACGCCCCCTGGCTGACGCAGGTCCGGCGGAACACAGCCGCCGGACGGCGCATGTACCGCGTACACGTCCTGTCGCGGCCGCTCACCCCGTACCTCCGGTTCGAACTCGGATGGGGCTACCGGAAGAACGCCACGGTCGGCGAGGAGTTCTTCATCCTGGATGTCACCGACAAGCCGAACCCGGTCGCCGACGCACCGGACTTCTGGATGTTCGACGAGTCGTCCGTTGTCTCGATGGCGTATGCCGACGGTGGCGTGTTCACCGGAGCGGAGGAAGAACCCGACCCTGAGAAATGGATCGCGCTCAGGGAAGCGGCTCTGAGCCATGCCGAGCCGTTCGATTCCTGGTGGGCTCGGCATGGCGCTGTGTGAAAGGCGACCGATGCTCGCCGCTATCAGGGACGAGTTCTTGCGGTAACGAGAAACATCCTGACTCCCCATCGGATCTGGCTCTACCTTGAATCCCGCTCACCCCCTGCGGTGAGCAGAAGGTGAGGGAGAACCATGTCCACCGCGACATTGCCGGTGTTGGACGAACTGGGTGGGGCGGCGGGGCCGTTCGCGTTCCGGTTCCTGAACGCGGTCAGGGGGAGCGGGGGCGTCCTGGCCTCCGAGGTCGTGTACGACGAGGAATCGCAGACGTGCAGCTACGCGAGCATGCCGCCCGGCGTCTACATGACCAGCAACCCGCCCAAGACGTACGGGCCGACGCAGCCGTCCGGGCAGCTGGACGCGCCGGACGACCCCGGAAGCAGCAACGACTGAGATGCCCGAATCCGGCACCGTTCTCGTGATCACGGGGACGTTCGATCCGACCGCCGATCTGGTGATCGAGGAACTCAACCGGCGTGCGGTGCCGGTCTTCCGGGCGGACACGGCGTGGTTCCCGTCGAGGCTCGCCCTGGCGGCGGGCCTCGACGGGTCGCCGTCCGGGTGGGGCGGGGCGCTCGCCACCGAGCGTCGCTCGCTCGACCTGGCCGCTGTCCGCTCGGTCTACTACCGCCGCCCCACACCGAGTGAGTTCCCGCCCGGACTCGCCCCGGAGGTAAGGGCGGTGGCGTCCGCCGAAGCCCGACGGGGCTTCGGCGGCCTGCTGTCGGCGCTCCCGGCCCGGTGGCTGCCGCCGCCGGGCCGGGCCGAGGAAGCCGAGTCCAAGCCGCTCCAGCTCCGGGTGGCGGCCGAGTGCGGGCTGCGCGTCCCGCGGACGCTGATCACCAACCGGCCCGAGGCCGCGCGGGAGTTCGCCAACCGGATCGGCGGGCCCGTCGTCTACAAGCCGTTCACGCCGATCCGGGGGACGGTCGGCGGCGAGTCGGTCGCGGTCTACGCGAGCGTGCTCCGGCCGGAGGACGTCGGGCACCCGTCCATCGCCGCCACGGCGCACCTGTTCCAGGAGTGGGTACCCAAGGCGCACGAGGTCCGGCTCACGGCAGTGGGCGGACGGCTGTTCGCCGCCGAGATCCACGCGGAGTCGGACGCCGCCAGGACGGACTGGCGCAGCGACTACGACAGCCTCCGCTACCGCGCGTGCGAGCCCCCGGCCGAGGTGGCCGCCGGCGTGCACCGCGTGCTCGCGCGACTCGGGCTGCCCTACGGGGCGTTCGACTTCGTCGTGACGCCGTCCGGGAAGTGGGTGTTCCTGGAGGTCAACCCCAACGGGCAGTACGGGTTCGTCGAACAGGCGACGGGGCTGCCCATCACCGCCGCCATCTGTGACTACCTGGAAGGGATTGAGGGATGACGACGGATCTCGACGCGAGGATCCGGATGGCACGGGACATCGAGCGGGGAGCCTCCGTGCTGTCCTCGCGCGTGGTCGAGGCGTTCCTGAACGTGCCGAGGCATCCGTTCGTGCCGGCGTTCTACCGGTCCGAGGGCGCGGTCCACCGGCCCTGGCGGAGCGGCGACGAGGGCTGGCTGCGGGCCGTGTACGCGGACGAGGCGCTGGTCACCGAGGTGGACGGGGTGCACGCCGAGGACGCGCCGGCCGGCGGGGTGGGCGGGGCGGCGACGTCGTCGTCGACGGCGCCGGGGCTGATGGCGGAGATGCTGGACGCGCTCGATGTCCGGCCTGGGGACCGGGTGCTGGAGATCGGCACGGGGACCGGGTACAACGCCGCGCTGCTCTGCCACCTCGCGGGCGCCGGGAACGTCACCACCGTCGACCGCACCGGGCGCCTGGTGGACGCGGCGCGGGAGCGACTGGCCGGGGCGGGCTTCGCGGCGGCCGTCGTGCGGGCGGGGGACGGCGCGGTCGGCTGCCCGGGCGGAGCGCCGTACGACCGGATCATCGCGACCTGTTCCGTCCGCCGCATCCCACCGGCCTGGCTGGACCAGTGCGTGACCGGCGGGCTGATCGTCGCGCCGATCGGCAACGCGCTCGGCGGCGGCGCGGTCGCCTGCCTCACCAAGCTGCCCGACGGCGGCGCGGCGGGCCGGTTCCTGCACCGGCCCGCCGCGTTCATGCCCCTGCGGGCGGACGGGAGCCCGGAGCCGGCCCACGACGTCCCCGTCGCGGGCCGGCAACGGACGAGCGTCGTCGGTGCCCGCGTGCTGGACGATCAGGGCTTCTCCTTCTGGGCGGGCCTGCGCCTGCCCCCGGCCGTCGTGCGCTCCGGTGGCACGCTCCACGACCCGAACGACGGCTCGACCGTCCACGTCCAGGACCACCCGGACCACCCCGGCCGCCCGTCCACCGTGGTCACCGGCGGGCCGCGGGACCTCTGGCAGCTCGTCGAATCCGCCTACACCACCTGGCGCCACCACCACCGACCCCGCCGCGAGTGGTTCACCCTCAGCGCCGCCCCGGGCGGCCCCCAACTGGTCACCTACACCACCCCGGACGGCGAGACGACGTCCTGCGCCCTCTGACGCGTGGGGGGCTCACCGGGTACGGGAAAGGGGCCGCCGGAGCTGCCGTTGGTGGCGGCGGTGACCGGGTCCGCGGTGCGGCTGCCCCGACGTCTGCCGCCGCCACGGGACAGCCCTCAGCGACCTGCCGAGGCCGCCGCGTCGGCGTTCGCGTCGCGTTCGCGGAATGCCCAGTAGCCCGCGATGCCGATGCCGATGAGGAGCCATCCGAGGCCGAGGAGCTGGGCGTGCGGATTGGCGTTCCACAGGGCGTAACCGAGCACCAGGGTGCCGAGCAGGGGCGAGGTCCAGTGCAGGAACCAGTGCCGGCTGCGCCCCCGGATCCCGAAATGGACGACGACGGCGACGTTGAGCAGGATGTAGGCGGTCAGCGCGCCGAAGGTGACGAGCGTCGTCAGCAGTTCCTGTTGGGTGGTGCCGACGATGCCGACGACGAGGGACAGCCCGGCGACCAGGAACATGGCGTTCCGTGGAACCTGGTGCTTGCCGACCTTGGCGAAGACGGCCGGCAGTTGACGGTCGCGGGCCATGCTGAAGACCAGGCGGCTGGAGGTGGCCTGGGAGGCGATCGAGTTCGCGAAGATCGCGACGAGGGCGGACGTCAAGGTGATGACCACCTTGAACCACGGCCCGACGACCTGGCCGGCGATGTCGTAGAACGCGTTGTTGACGGGATCGCCGTCCTCGAAGACGGTGCCGGCGGGCACGAAGATCGCGGCCAGGTACACCTGGGCGACGAACAGCAGGGTGACGACGACGAGGACGATCATGGTCGCCTTCGACACGGTCCTTCCACCCCCCTTGGCTTCTTCGTTCAGGGTGGAGATCGCGTCGAAGCCGATGTAGCTGAGGGCGGCGATCGGGATCGCGCCGAAGACGATCTCCCAGGAGAACTCGTCGGCCCGGAAGATCGGACCGAGGGAGAAGGCGCCGCGCCCCTGGGCGACGGCGACTGCGGCGCCGACCACGAAGACGGCGAGCACGAGGCATTGGAGGACCAGGAACACCAGGTTCATGCCGGCGGTGAGCGTGATGCCGCGCAGGTTGATCGCAGCCGCGAGGACCACGAAGAGGATCACCCACACGAACCCCGGCACGCCCGGAAGGACACTCGTCATCGCGGCTGCGGCGAACACCGAGAGCAGGGCCGGGAGCAGGAGGTAGTCCAGCAGGATCGCCCACCCCGAGACGAATCCGAAGAACCGGTTGATGCCGAGGCGGACGTAGGAGTAGACGGAACCCGCGACGGGGAAGCGCTTCGCCATCTCCTTGTAGCTCATCGCGCTGAACACCATGGCGATGCCGGCGACGACGTAGACGAGGGCGGGCATGCCGTGGGAGAAGTTGTAGATGATGCCGAAGACCGCGAGCGGTGCCATCGGAACCATGTAGATGAGCCCGAATATGACGACATCGCCGAGCGACATCGTGCGCTTGAGTTCTTGCGCGTACCCGAGTTCTTCGAGAGTGGCGTCGTGCCTTGGGAGTTCATGGTGCTGCGGACCGGCCACGGGGCTTTCCTTTCGGAACTAGTGGGTGTCGAGGAAGCGGCGGACCGCGGCGAGATAGGTCTCGGGCTGTTCGAGGTGAACGTTGTGGGTGCCCGGCAGGACGGCGAACTCGCTTCGCGGATTGGCTCCGGCGAGTTCGCGGAGCGTGCCGGGACGTGCTTCGTCGTCGGAGCCGGCGATCCAGAGCGTGGGGATGTCCACGGTGGCGGCGATCCCGGAAAGATCGGTCCCGCGGAGGGTTCCGGTCTGGCTGAACTCGTTCGGCCCCCACATGCTCTCGTACACGTCGGTTGCCAGTCGGCTCATCGAGTCCCGCAGTGGACCCGGCCATGGGTCCAGGGCGCAGAAGTGCCTGCGGTAGAACTCCTTCTCCGCGTCCGCGTAGCCCGGCTCGCCCGGCCCGGCGTCAATCGCCTGCCGCAGCGGCGCCGGCAGTTCCTCGGTCAGCCGCCGGGCGTCCTCGCACCACCGGTCGACGCTGACCAGGGGGCTCGCGAGAACCAATGACGCGACCCGTCCGGGGTGGGCGGAGTAGCAGGAGAGCGCGAGGAGCCCGCCCCAGGAGTGTCCGAAGAGGTGGACCCTGTCGTGGCCGAGGTGCTCGCGCACGAGGTCCACGTGCTCGGTGAAGACCTCCAGGGTGAGAGCGGCCGGATCGGCCGCCCTGTCGGACCGTCCGCAGCCGAGCTGATCGAAGAGGATCACGGGGCGTTCGTCCGCGAGCTCGAACAGCGGGGACAGGTACGCGGCGGGCATCCCCGGCCCTCCGTGCAGCACGAGCAACGGAAGCCCGGCGATGCGGTCCGTGCGGTCCGGGACGTGTGCGCGGTAGGCCAGGCGCCCTTGCGGGGTCGGGACGAAACCCGTCCGAACGTCGACCTCACGTCGCATATGTGGAGATGTCAGCACCTCGACTCCTTTGGCTGGTGGCCCACCTTCTCATAAAAGGTTCTACGGAGGAACCTTTTATCGAGCGGGCCTTGGCGGATGATGGAGGGGTGCCGGAGCCTGAAGAGATCCACGTTGAGCCGTTCCCACGGGGTACCCGGTCGCGGACGCTGGGGGAACAGATCGGGGACCGCCTGATCGTCGCGATCGCGATCGGTGAGTACCTGCCCGGGGTGCAGCTCCCGCCGGAGCGGGAGCTCGCCGAATCCCTGGGGGTGGGGCGGGTGACAGTGCGCGCCGCGATCGCCCGGCTCGTGGACCTCGGGCTCCTGCAGAAGCGGCGCGGACGCAGCGGCGGCACCTTCGTCATCGGCGCGGACGCCGTGCGCGCGGAGCCCGAGATCGGCCGGGTCCTGGAGGCCGCGCGCGCACAACTCCTCGACCAGTACGAGGCGGAGAGCTGGATGCACGGAGCCGTCGCGGCGGCGGCGGCACAACGCCACACCGGATCCGACCGGGAGATGCTGCTGATCCGCCTCGACGAGTTCCGGGCGGCGGGCTCGGGGCCCGAGGCCCAGGCCGCGGACGAGCTGCTGCACGAGGCGATCGCGAACGCGGCTCAGAGCCCGGCGCTGCACGACTCCCTGCTGACCCTGGAACGTCGCATCCACATCCGTGCTCCGCTGCACCCCTGGGGCACGGAGCCGACCTGGCAGGACATGGAGCGTCGCGCCCTCCGCGACCACGAACGCCTCGTCGGAGCGATTCTCGCGCGGGATGTCGCCGAGGCCCACGAGATCGGGCGCCTGCACGCCCGCATCAACATCGAGCACATCGAAGCGGCCCACTTCGGCACCCGGACAGTTGCGGACGAACGGTCAGGGGCATGAGGACCCTGGCGTCCTCCGTCGTGCGGGAGGTGCTGATCACCTGGTCGGGGCGGGTGCGGGTGGAGCGACGGCCGCCGGTTCGGCCGTCGCCCGGTCGGCGCGGTGCGTACGCGCTCGGCTCCGTCCGGATCCCTCGGGCTCAGTCCGGACTCCTCAGGGCCGCATGCCGAGCCACTGCTCGGCGTCCCAGGCCTCGAAGCGTTCCACCTCGGTGAACCCCAGCTTCTCCGCCAGTCGCATCGAGGCGGCGTTGGCGCTCTGGGTGGTGAGGACCACCGGCTCGCCGGGCAGCACGCCGGCGAGCCAGTCGAGGGCCGCCGCGCACGCCTCGGCGGCGTAGCCGGAGCCCCAGGCCCGCGGGAGGAAGAGGTAGCCGAGGTCGAGCTTGCCCGTGGCGGCCGGGCGGCGGTGGCCGGTCGCCCTGCGGAGCAGGACGTGGCCGATCATCGCTCCGTCGAGTTCGACGACGAAGCTCCCGGGCCAGCGCTCGGGCACCTCCGGCAGCTCGCGTTCGAGCTCCTCGCGCTGCCGCGGCCCGCCGAGGTAGGCGTTCACCTCCGGCGAGGCGAGCAGCTCGACGAACGCCGCCCGGTCCCGGGCCTCGGGCTCGCGGAGGACGAGCCTCTCGGTCCTGATCGGTGCGGGCGGCCAGGCTGTCGCTCCGAGATCATCCATTCGCACACGCTAAGGCCTGTCTGATAATTGATCTTGTGGCAGGTCGAGGTGAGTTGACGGACGCGGCGTGGGAGCGGATAGAGCCCCTGTTGCCGCAGGTGGATGGGCGTGGCCGCCCGTGGCGTGATCACCGGCAGGTGGTCAACGGCGTGCTGTGGCGGCTTCGGACCGGGGCCCCGTGGCGCGACCTGCCCGAGCGGTACGGACCGTGGCAGACCGTCTACGAGCGGTTCGCCCGCTGGGAAGCGGACGGCACCTGGGCGAAGCTGCTGGAACAGGTCCAGGTCCGCGACGACGCCGTGGGCCGGGTGGAGTGGACCGTCGCCGTCGACTCCACGGTCAACCGGGCCCACCAGCACGCCGCCGGCGCCCGCAAAAAGGGGACGCAGACGGGGACGAACTGGAAGATCCGGGCCGCTCGCAGACGCGCCAGGCCCTCGGCCGCTCCCGAGGCGGGCTGACCACCAAGGTCCACCTCGCCGTCGACGGCCGGGGCCTGCCGCTGTCGATCGTGCTCACCCCGGGCAACGTCAACGACGCCACCGCGTTCGCCGAGGTCCTGGACGGGATCCGCGTCCCACGAGCCACAACAGGTCGCCCGCGCACAACACCGTTGCGGGTGCTGGGCGACAAGGCCTACTCCAGCAGGGCGATCCGGCATCTGCTGCGGCGTCGGGGCATCGCTGCCACAATCCCCGAACGCCGCGACCAGGTGGCCAACCGCCGACGCCGCGGGCGCCTCGGCGGCCGGCCGCCCGCCTTCGACGAGGAGATCTACCGCAAGCGGAACGTGGTCGAACGATGCTTCGCCCGCCTCAAGCAGTTCCGCGCGATCGCCACCAGGTTCGACAAGCTCGCCGACCGCTACCGCGCCGGAGTCGTCCTGGCCTCCCTGATCCTCTGGCTCCGCGAACCGACCAGATGATCATTTGTCAGACACGCCTTAGCAAGCGCCCGAACGGCCGGGCGAAGCTGGGTGACGGACGCGTCGTCGTCGCGGAGCGGGACGGCTGACGACGTGTGGGGTGGAACCGGTCGCCGCCCCCCACGGTGTCGCTCGCCGCCAGGGTGCTTCCTAGCCGCACTCGGACACGTTGATCTCCTTGCTCTGGGACGTGTCGACCGTCGGCTTGCCGTTGTAGTAGAAGGTGGTCGACGAGCTGATCTCGTACTTCCAAGTCCCGGTGGAGCAGGGGTGGTCGGTCTCGGAGCGCAGCGTCCACGCCCCCTTGCCCTGTCCGGTGGGAATCGCACCGTTGTAGACGGTGCCGTCCGGTGAGGTCAGGCGGTACTTGGACTTGTTGACGTCACACCAGTCCTCGGCCCAGCCGAAGTTGCCGTCGACCTTGCAGTGCGAGAAGACGGTGGCCGTGATCTGGCCGAACTCCGTCTCCAGGCACAGCTTGGACTCCACCTCCTGCTGGAACCGCTCGCCCCAGACGTAGCTCCACTTGGCATCCGCCGCGCAGGAGCTGGTGGCGGCCGCATGGGCGGGCGCGGCGGCCACGAGCGGAAGCGCGGTGCTGGTGATCGCGGAGGCCAGGAGGGCGGACAGCCGAGCGAAACGAGTCATGGAGGTGTCCTTCCGAAGGTCGGTTCATATGCCATGCGACTACCTGGTGTCATCTTGTGACTCCACAGGGTAGCGAACTGTGGGGATCGCGGCCCCGGGGCGCCCGCGTGCGGCAGATCGGAGGCGTCGGGCGGTCAGTGTTCGAGGAGGGCATCGCGGATGGCGCGTTCGACGTGGGCGGCGGTGTCGGCGTATCCCGCCGCGTTGGGGTGGGCCAGGGTGGTGCGCTTGTCGATCGCCGCGCAGTTCAGGAACGAGCCCGGCCAGTGGTCCTCGGCGTTGCCGCAGAGCCCTTCGACCCACCTGGTCTCCTCCGGCCGGCAGGCGTCGTGGCCCACGCTGGAGGCGTGGACGTCGACGTAGCGGTCGCCGAAGGCCTTCGAGACCCGCTGGATTGTGCGGTTCAGCGGTGCGAGCACCTCGTCGCGGAGCCAGTTGATGTCGTCGGCGGTGATCGAGCCGAGCTGGGTGGGGTCGCCGCCGGTGCAGGCACTGCCCTTCTCCGGCAGGACGGCCGGGTAGCCGACCGTGATCACCTTGGCGTTGGGCGCGGCCCGGTGCACCTTGGCCAGCATGCCGATGAACTCGTCCTGGAGCCGGTCGAGCCTGTCCCGGATGCTCGCCTCGCCCTCGGGCGGATCGGTGTAGTAGTCGCGGCAGGAGCGGCCGGCCCGGCCGGCGTGGCCCAGTTCGAGGCACTTGAGGAGCATGACGCCGAAGGGCAGGTCGTTGGCGCCGATGCCGATGGTGACGACGTCGGTGCCGTCGCCCAGCTCGGCCCGCGTGGTCTGCTGGTCCAGCGCGCTCCAGCCGCCGGCCGGGGGCTGGACCGGGCTGATCGGCGTCTGTCGGGTGGTGGCGATGTCGGCGACGGTGGCGCCGCTGCAGCTGACGTCGGTCAGCCGGACGGGCTTGCCCGGCGGGGACGCGGCGAGCGCCCGGTCGACCAGGTCCGGGTAGGCGTTGGCGGTGCGGTCGCAGCCGTCCCGTGACGCGTCGCCCAGCGCGGGCCGCGGCTCCCCGACGAACACACCGGTGGTGAACGAATCGCCCAACGCGGCCCACTGGTACTTGTCGGACGCGCCGGCGAGGCCCGAGGGCAGGATCGCGGCGGCCGTCAGCCCCAGCCCGACGGCCAGGACGCGTGCTCGCGGGCGGGGGTCGGGGTGTCGCATGGATCCTCCGTGAGCTGGGAAGCCGGCCGGGCGGAAAGCGGCCCCGGGCGGAACGGACTTGGGCCGAGATCATCCATGCCGATGGCGCGTCCCTCCGGGAGACGCGGGCCGACCACCCCTGTTCGGCCGCAATGCTCAGATCATTCGCCCGGCCGCGATGGCCGCCGTTGTCGCAGCGGGCGCATAACATGCCAACTCATGGCGATGTTTGTGCATTTGACGGCGACGGCGAATGCGCCGCGCATCCGGCGGTCCGGGATCCGGGCGGTGAGCCACGGCCAGGACGGCACGCGCGGCGTGTACTGCTTCCCGGTGCTGCCGTCGTACACCCTCACCCACCAGTGGATGCGCGAGCTGGGACGGTTCGACAGCAGGGGCGGGCGGGTGGCCGTGCACGTCCGGCTGGACGACGCCCAGCCGGTGGAGGTCGGTTCCTACGGGGACCGGTGGCTGCAGCGTCAGCGGACCGTCCCGGCGGCGGAGGCGGTGCGGCGGATCGCGGCGCTGGACGACCCGCGTGGGTGGGAGGTGTTCGTGCCCCGGGCGATCAGGGCGGGGGAGGTGCACCGGATCCGCTCCGCGCCGCAGGTGGTCGGCTGGCGGTACCAGCCGGACGCCCACGGCACCCGCCCCTGCACCTGCAACGGGTGCCAGGGGCGCGGCGGCTACGGGGCGCGGCGGCTGCGCGAGCGGCTGCCGCACCCGCTGGACGGTCCGCCGCCGCCGACCCGGGTGCTGCTCGCCAGGATCGTGGCGGCGGGCGAGCCGGGCGACCCGGCCCAACTGCGCGAGGCCCTCAAATGGTTCTGGATGCCCGGGCGCACGCGGGGCCCGGTCGACGAACTCGCCCGCCTCGCCGCGCACCCCGACCCCGGCGTGCGGGAGGTCCTGGTGCGGGCGGTCGCCGCCTGGTCCACCCCCGGGGTCGGCGAGCTGCTGGACCGGCTCGCCGACGACCCGGACCCGGGCGTCCGGGAGGCGGTGGCGGAGGCGAAGGAGGAACGCACGGCGCGGTGACGGCCCGGCCCAGGGTGGCCTGGGCCGAGTCCATCCACCATGCCCGCCACTCTGCCCGCCCCAGTGACACCCGGGGCGTTCGTCAGCCGTGGGCCGTCGCCGCCGCCTCGGCGTCGCCGGTGCAGCAGGTGCCGGAGGCGCCGTCGGTGGCCTTGGCGAGGGTGTCGGCGTCGGCCTTGACGACGTAGACCTCCCAGGGCTCCTTGCCGGGGCCGTGCACCCAGACCTTGTCCTGGACGGCGTAGCAGCAGGAGGTGTTGCTCTCCTCGGAGGTCGCCAGCCCGGCCTCCCGGAGGCGGGTGGTCGCGGCGGTGACCTGCTCGGTGCTCCCGACCTCGACGCCGAGGTGGTCCAGCCGGGTGTCCTCGCCGGCCTCGCCCTCGATGAGGACGAGCTTGAGCGGGGGCTCGGCGATGGCGAAGTTCGCGTAGCCGGGGCGGCGCTTGGCGGGCTCGGTGCCGAAGAGCCGGGAGTAGAAGGCGACGGAGCCTTCGAGGTCGGCGACCCGCAGGGCGAGCTGGACACGGGACATGACGGTCTCCTCTGCATCGATGAATGTCGATACAGCGAGCTTGCCTCGCTGCTTAGACAGCTGTCAACATAGACATATGTCGAATCCGGAACTGCAACTGATCGGGCAGGACGAGGCCGCGGCCTGCTGCTCGCCGATGGTCCGCGAGCCGCTCGGCGAGGAGGCGGCCGTCGACCTCGCGCGGAAGTTCAAGGCGCTCGCCGACCCGGTGCGGCTGCGCCTGCTGTCGCTGATCGCCTCGCACGAGGGCGGCGAGGCCTGCGTCTGCGACCTGACCGGGCCGTTCGACGTGTCCCAGCCGACCATCTCGCACCACCTGAAGGTGCTGCGCGAGGCCGGCCTGGTCGACTCCGAGCGACGCGGGACGTGGGTCTACTACTGGGTGCTGCCCGCGGCCCTGGCCGCGCTCTCCTCCCTGCTCCAGACCCCGTGACGTCCTCGACGGCGTCCTCGACCGCGTCCGCGACGGCGCCCTCGATACCGCTCGGCCGTCGCGCGGCGGCCGAATTCGTCGGGACCGGTGCGCTGGTCGCGATCGTGGTCGGCTCCGGCATCCAGGCCGCCACGCTCTCCCCGGACGTCGGCGTGCAACTGCTGGCCAACTCCCTGGCCACCGTCTTCGGCCTCGGCGTGCTGATCACCCTGCTCGGGCCGGTCTCGGGGGCGCACTTCAACCCGGTGGTGACCCTGGCCGCCTGGTGGACGGGGCGCGGCGACGGCCCGACCGGCCGCGAGCTCGCCGCTTACGTCCCGGCGCAGGTCGCGGGGGCGATCGGCGGTGCGGTGCTGGCGAACGCGATGTTCGCCGAACCGACGGTCCGCTGGTCGACCCACGACCGCTGGGCCCCGCACCTGTGGCTCGGCGAGGTGGTCGCCACGGCCGGGCTCGTCCTGCTGGTCCTCGGCCTCGCCCGCGTCGGCCGGGAGCGGCTCGCGCCGGTCGCCGTCGCCTCGTACATCGGCGCCGCGTACTGGTTCACCTCCAGCACGTCCTTCGCCAACCCCGCGGTGACCGTCGGCCGGGCCTTCACCGACACCTTCGCCGGCATCGCCCCGGCCTCCGTGCTGCCCTTCGTCGCCGCCCAGCTCCTCGGCCTCGCCGCCGGACTCGCCCTGGTGGCCCTGCTGTTCGCCCCTCCCACCCCGCTGCCCGAAGGACGCCGCCCGTGAGCACCCCCGCGATCCCCACCGTCCTGTTCGTCTGCGTGCACAACGCCGGCCGCTCCCAGATGGCCGCCGCCTTCCTCACCCACCTCGCCGCCGGCCACGTCGAGGTCCGCTCCGCCGGCTCCGCCCCGGCGGACGCCGTCAACCCCGCCGTGGTCGAGGCGATGGCCGAGGTCGGCATCGACATCTCCGCCGAGATCCCGAAGGTCCTCACCGTTGAGGCCGTCGAGGCGTCCGACATCGTGATCACCATGGGCTGCGGCGACGCCTGCCCCTACTACCCGGGCAAGCGCTACCTGGACTGGCCCCTCGCCGACCCCGCCGGCCACGGCGTCCCCGCCGTCCGCCCCATCCGCGACGCCATCGAATCCCACATCCGCGCCCTCCTCGCCGACCTCGCCATTACCCCCACCGCCTGACCGCGCACCACTGCCCCGCACGGGAAGTCGGCCCGCCCGACTTCCGGTGCGGGCGTTCGAGTTCCACCCCTTCCTGTACCGGAGAGCCGATGCCCCTGCGCCCCCGGTGGCCCGCAGCTGGTCGGCTACACGGCGCCGGGCGGGGAGGCGGCGTCCTGGGCACTCTGATCGGTGGCCGTGCCGTGGGCGAGTTCGAGGCCGAGGCGGGTGGGGTGGTGGTGGACGGTCTGGCCGTTGCGGATGGTGGCGATGAGGCCGGCGTCGCGCAGGACGGAGGCGTGTCGTGAGGCGGCGGCGGGGGAGACCCCGAGGGTGGCGGCGAGCCGGCCGGTGGTGAGGGCGGGGGTCCGGGCCACGGCGACCAGGGCCGCCGCCCTGGTCGTGCCCAGCAGGGACTGCAGGGCCCGGGACGGCGTGTGGAGTTCGGGGTCCCGGGTGAGGGGGGTGGCGGCGGTGGGGTAGCTGACGATCACCGCGTCGGCGAGCGGGTTGAAGGTGATGCCGGTGGCGAGCGCGGAGGGCTGGAAGACCAAGGGCCGTCCTTCGAGGGAGTCCACGGAGTCGACCCGGGTGTTCAGGCGCAGGTGGCGCCCGTCCCAGTCGACGGACGGGTGGATCGAGCGCAGCAGGCTGTCCGGGCCGCCGACGGCGGCGTGGGCCCGGGTGGTCGCGGAGGCGGTGGCGACGAGGGAGGAGATGCGCCGGCGGTAGGGGTCCAGCGCGGTGGCCCGCAGGCCGGCGAGGATCCGGTCCAGCGCGGTGGTCGCCCGGGGGTCGCCCTCGGCGAGTGCGCGGGTGAAGGGCGTCAGGGCGGAGGACCGGGCCAGGTCCCGCAGATGGGCGACGGCGGGCGGGGAGGCGGGGTCGACCGGGGCCGGCGCGGGCTGCACGGCCTCGTCGAAGAAGGCCGGCAGGTAGAGGTCGGTGTAGAGGTCGAACAGCCGGTTGTGCCGCGGGTTCCAGGCGCGGGCGACGTCCAGGCGCCACGCCGAGAGGTGGCGGCCGGGCGGCCTGACCACCAAGTGCCGCCCGCTCAGCGCGAGTTCGTAACCGAAGTCGGGCGCTTCGGCGACCCGCATCCGGTCGAGGTCGTCGGTCGTCAGACGGATCTGTATCAACGGGGCATCCCTGGCGCGCTCCCTGGCGGTGCTGTCGTGGATCGCTCGATACGTTCGACGACGCTCGAAGCCTTTGCGTCCTCGCGCAAAAGCGTAGCCACCGCGCTGCCGGCAGGGGAGTGTTGGTCGCGACGAAGACATCCTGGACTCCACCCAGGAGCGCAGTACGGCCGCGGGACCGATCGATTTCCCCGGCTCCCTGTCACGGTCGCGGTCGGTGCGCTTCGAACCGCCGCGACACGGGGGTTGGCAGTGGGCCGACGATCCGGCTTCCGGCCGTCCCGTGCTCCTGTCCGCCGATCGGCGGACAGGAGCCGGGTTCGCGGGTGTCCTCCCCGGTCCGCGCGGGGCACCCTGGTAGCTCTACGGCCATGTCCCACCACCTCAGCGGACCCAACCTCCGCTCACCGCGCGGCGATGCCCGGCTGGACCTCACCGACCTGTTCGCCTTCCCGGCCGCCGACGCCCCGGGCCGCACCGTCCTCATCATGAACGTGAACCCCTACGCCCCCACCGGCGGCACGGAGTTCCACCCGGACGCGGTCTACCGCATCAACATCGACAGCGACGGGGACAACCGCGCCGACGTCGCGTACTCGTTCACCTTCTCGGCGCCGAACGGCGGGGGCGCCGGGGCTGCCGGGGCCGCCCAGAGCGTCACCGTGCGCCGCGCGACCGGCGAGGCGGCGCGCAAGCACGAGGACTCGGGCGACGTCGTGTTCGCCGACGCCCAGGTGTCCTTCGGCGACGCGCCGCACGTCATCCCCTCGCCCTACGGCGGCTACCGGCTCTCGGTCGGGCTGCGCAGCGACCCCTTCTTCGCGGACCTCGAAGGGATCGTCAACAACTTCAGCTGGACCGGCAAGGACGCGATGAAGGACGCCAACGTCTTCGGCATCGCCCTCGAAGTGCCGGACGCCGACCTCGGCCCGGAGCCGACGATCGGCGTGTGGGCGCGGGTCAGCCTCCACCAGGACGGGCAGCTCGTCTCCGTCGACCGCGGCGCCCACCCCTCGCTCACCGCGTACTTCAACGCGGAGGAGGTCAAGGACGTGTACAACACCGGGGAGCCGGCCGACGACTGGGAGACCTACCGCCGGCCGTGGACGGCCGTCCTCCAGCACACCGGCGACTACACCACCGACGCCGCCACCGAGACGCTGAAGCTCGTCCTCCCCGACGTCCTGCGCTACGACCGCTCCCGCCCCGCCGCCTACCCCAACGGCCGCACCCTCACCGACGACGTGACCTCGGCCCGCCTCGCCATGATCTCCGGCGGCAAGATCACCAGCGACCACATCCCCCCGCACACCGACCTCCTCCCCGTCTTCCCCCACCTCGGCCACCCCCACCCGTACCCGCCGGCCGGGTAGCCGCCCGCCCGAGGGGAGTGGAGAGCCGGCCGCTGCGACTTCCCACTCCCGACCGCCCGAGGACCGGGCCGAGGGTGCGCCGGGGGCGGGAATCCGGAAGCGTTCGCGATCACCCCGGGAGGAGGCACTGGGACTGCGGGTCGAAGCAGTTGAGGCCCATCGAGGCGGCCAGCTGCGAGGCGTACACGGCGGCCTCCTCGGCCATGCTCCAGCGGATCGGGAAGTAGATCAGCGGGCCGCTCGCCTCCCCGATCAGGGGGCCCGTCGACCAGGGCGAGGTGTCGTGCTCGTCCTCGGTCAGGTCGGGCCACCGTCGCAGGAGGGCGGCGACGTAGGCGGCGATGCGGTCGGTCGGGGGGATGTCGGGGCCGTCGGCGGCGACGTAGCGGTCGTAGAGGTCGTCGAAGCACTGGCTCGCGGCGGCGTCGTCGGCGGGCCGCTCGCCCTCCCACACGGCAAGGTCGTAACTCATGGGCGCAGCCTGTCATCCGGCACCGACAGTCGGGTGTGGCGGTCGGCAGGGGCGCCGCGCGGGCTACCGGTGGGCGAGCGGGCGGCGCTCGCCGTAGCGGGCCTCGAACTCGTCGTCGCTGAGGGCATTGAGCTCCCGGCCGGTGATCCGGCCGGCCATCATGTCGGCGAGGAACACCGGCATGGGGGTGGCGCGCATGGCCTCGGTCATCGCCCCGGGGACGATGCGGACCTCGGTCTCGACGCGGCCGTCGGGGTGCAGCCGGTAGGTGCGGTAGCCGGGCCCCTCCAGGATGCGGTTGGGCGCGTCGATGCTCATGAAGCTGGACGGGCAGACGTGGACCGGGCGGCCCTCGAACTCGCCGGAGAGGTCGCTGTGCAGGTGGCCGGCGCCGATCGCCCGGATCGTGGGGAAGTCGCGGACCAGCCGGGTGAGTTCGCGGTAGGTCTCGGTGTCCGGGGCGGTCCGGGGCAGCGGCGGCTGGTGGAGCCAGAGGAAGACGTGCTCCGCCCCCGTGGCGGTCAGGATCGCGCGGGCGCGCTGCTCCTCGACCGGGGTGAGGCCGGGCTGGGCGGCCCGGTGGACCCGGTCGTCGAGGTCGCGGTAGCCGCCGTCGTCCGTGGCCTCGCGCCCGTGGGCGTTGGTGTCGAGGAGCAGCATCAGCCAGTTGCCGACCTGGACGGCGGGCTCGACGTGCACGTTGGGGCGGGGCAGCCGGGCCTGCATCGGGTCGTGCCGGTCGTGGTTGCCGCCGAGGCAGTAGACGGGGGTGGGCAGCGTGTCCAGCATCCCGCCCAGCCGGTCGTAGGCGCCGGGCTCGCCGAGGTCCGCCAGGTCGCCGGTGGCCACCACCAGGGCGGCGTCCGCGATCGCGTCCGCCGCGTCGGCGAACACCGCCGCGAGGCCGTCCTCGGGTTCGTGGGCGACGAAGGACCGGGTGCCGGGGGCGGCGCGGAAGTGGGTGTCGGAGATCTGGACGATGCCGATGGTGCCGTCGTGCGTCATGTGCGGCCTCACTCTGGTGGGGGCCCGGCCGCGGGTCCGTGGCCGGGCCCCACCAAAGCTAGGGAAGTGGCAGGACTGCCAGATGGCAGTTGTGTAAATTCCTGACGAGCATTTCCTTGCGGTTGATCGGTTCAGGCTGTCGCGGCCGGCGTCTCCCACGGCACCTCGGCGGCGAAGCTCGTGCCGAGCAGCCGCACGAGGTTCCAGTAGTCGTCGTCACCGGCCTCCGTTCCGTCGACGATCAGCCGGGCGGAGGGGAACGGGCGGCCGGGCCGCAGCCGCGACAGCTCGATCAGGCGGGCACGGTCGGCGGCGGCCCGCGTGCCGCCGTCGAGGCCGTTGTCGAGGCCACCGTCGAGGCCGCCGTCGAGGCCGGCCAGTGCGGCGCGCAGGGTGGGCTGGAAGGTGCCCTCCTCCTCCCAGATCCCCTCGATCTCGTCGAGCTCGATCGTCACGAACGCGCCCGGCGCCTTCTCGACCGCCTGCCGCAGCAGCGCGGCATGGGCGTCGAGCGGGCCCTCGGTGGCGAACAGTGCGTTCAGCACCGGCAGCGCCGCATCGAGCTGCGCGAGCGCCCGCTCCTTCGCCGCCAGCGGCGCGGTGGCCTCCACCTCCGCCTCCTCGTCGTCGTCCAGGTCGTCCTCGTCGAGCGTGAACACACCGGTCACGAGGTCCGCCGGACGGAACATGGCGAGCCAGAGCAGCGGCACGCCGGAGACGTCGTGCGCGACGACCCCGCCTTGCGGATCGAAGCCCTTCAGCTGGCTGGAGGGGTAGAGGGAGGCCACCTCGGTGGCGCAGAGATACGCGTAGTTCGCCATGTCCGGAGGCTAGCGGGCCCCACTGACCGCGCCGCTGATGAACCGCAGCAGGTGGTCGTTGACGAGGTCGGGGCGTTCCAGGTTGAGGCCGTGGCCGGCCCGCTCCACGATCTCGGCGCGGACGCCCGGGATGAGGGCGGTGACGCGGGCGAGGGCCGGGGCGGGGCGGAGCAGGGCGCTGCGGCGGCCGAGCAGGACGAGGGCGGGCAGGCGGATGGAGCGCAGTTCCTCGTCGGTGAACCGGCGGGCGGCAGGGCGGGTGCTGGGCTTGTAGCTCCGCATGGCCAGCATCAGCGGGGCGATCATCTCGGGCGGGGCGCTCAGCGCCGGGTTGGCGAGCAGGCGGCCCAGCGCGGGGCGCCAGCGCCGGGGGGCGAGCAGGCCGAACAGGCCGCCGATCATGTGGGCGTAGAAGCGGGCGGGGACCTCGCCGATGCCGCCGGGGTCGAGCGGTGCGACGGAGGCGAGGCGTTCGGGGGCGTGAACCGCCTGGTTGAGGGCCAGCCAGCCGCCGTAGGAGAGGCCGGCCAGGTGGATGCGGTCCAGGTCGAGCGCGGCGAACACCTCGCCGAGCCAGGCGGCGTTCTCCGCGGAGCCGGCCGCGACGGCGCGCTGGACGCTGCGGCCGGGGTCGTCGAGGGTGTCGATCGCGTAGACGGGGTGGTGCTCGCCGAGGGCGGCGATCTGCGGGTACCAGTTGGACGCGTGCCCCGCGTGGCCGTGCAGCAGGACGACCGGTTCGCCGGTCGCGGGGCCGTAGCGGTGGACATGGACGGTGCCGTAGGAGGTCTCGACGTCCAGCTCCTCGCGCGGGCCCGGCCACAGCTCCATCGCGCGGTCGTAGGCGGCGAGGAACGTCGCCCGGGCCCCGTCGTCGGTGAAGTGTCCGATGGCTGTCCTGGTCATGGGTCCCCTCCCGGAACAGGCGTGAAGCGGCGGATCGGCAAGCCGCCGATCGGCAAAGCCGCAGGACTTGATGGTATGTTTGTACCATAAAAGAATTCGAGAGGAACCGGAACCCGATGCCCAAGCTGGTGGACCACGAGGAACGGCGCGCCCACATCATCGACGCCCTGCTCCGGGTGGCGGCGAGCGACGGACTGCACGCCGTCACCATGCGATCCGTCGCGACCGAGGCGGGCGTCTCGGTGCGGCTCGTGCAGTACTACTTCGACACCAAGGAGCAGTTGCTGCTCGCGGCGCTCGGCCGCCTCGCCGTCCGCATGGGCGAGCGGGTCCGCGACCGCGTCCGGGCGACCGGAGCGTCGACGGCCCCGCGCGACGTCGTCGAGGCGGTGCTGATCGAGGCCGTGCCGACGGACGAGGAGAGCCGCACCTTCCACCTCGTCTACACCGAGTACGCGGTGCTCTCCGTCACCGACCCCGCGCTCGGCGGCCAGTCGTTCCTGGCCGCACCCAACGAGATGGAGGGCTTCCTGGTCGCCCAGCTGACCGCCGCCCAGCAGGCCGGGGACACCGATCCCCGGCTGGACGTCCGGCAGGAGGCCGTCGTGCTGCTCGCCGTCTCCGCCGGTCTCGGCCTGAGCGTCCTGCTCGGCCAGCGCACCGCGGAGGACGCGACGGCCGTCCTGCACTACCACCTCGGCCGACTCTTCCCCGGAGGCGTCAAGTCCGCACCCCATACGGTCCGTTGATCGGGTGAACGGCAGAGGAATGTCGGCGAGCCGGGTGAACGGGGCCGAGAAGCTGGCGGCATGAGCGAGACGACGCAGTCCCTCCGGCCGTTGCGTGGCGCCGCGATGACGAGGATGGCCCTGTCCGTCCTCACCGCGACGGCCGACGCGCCGGAGCCGGAGCCCGAGCCCGAGCCGGTGCCCGCGCCCGAGTCCGAGCGCGAACTCAGGCGCGGGCGCCGGGCGTTCACCGAGCGACGGTCGTGGGACCTCGGGGACGGGGCCACGTCGTTCAGCGTCTACCTGTGGAGTGCCTGAACCGGGAGGGGCCGGGAGGAGCCGCAGGGAACCGGGAGGCGGCCGCGTCCTACAGGAACCGGCGCAGCAGCCCGGACTTGCGCGCGGTGAACGGCGGGTAGGCCAGCCGCAGGGTGTCCGCGCGCAGCGGCTTGTCGAGGACGGCCTTGGTGTGGCTGAAGGTGTCCAGCGAGTGCCGGCCGTGGTAGCCGCCCGTGCCGCTCTCGCCGACGCCGCCGAACGGCAGCCCGGGCACCGCCAGATGGGCGTTGGGGGCGCCGAAGTTCAGGGCGCCGGAGGAGGTCTGCGCGGTCAGCCGGGCCTTGGAGCGGGCCGAGGCGGTGAACGCGTAGAGGGCGAGCGGCTTGTCGCGGGCGGTGATGAAGGCGATCGCCGCGTCCAGGTCGGGAACGCGGACGATCGGCAGCACCGGACCGAAGATCTCCTCGCGCATCACCGGCGCGTCCGGCTCGACGTCGGCCAGGACGGTCGGGGCGAGGTAGCGGGTGGCGCGGTCGCGGTCGCCGCCGGTGACCAGGCGGCCGTCCCCGAGGAGGGCGGACAGCCGGTCGAAGTGCCGCTCGTTGACGATGCGCCCGTAGTCGGGACTGGCGGCGGGGTCGGCGCCGTACATCGCGCGGATCGCCTCCGTGAGGTGCCGCTCCAGGGCCGGCGCGGTGTCCCCGACGGCGAGCACGTAGTCGGGGGCGACACAGGTCTGCCCGGCGTTCATGAACTTGCCCCAGGCGATCCGGCGGGCCGCCGCCGCGAGGTCGGTGCCCGGCTCCACGACGGCGGGGCTCTTGCCGCCCAGCTCCAGGGTGACCGGCGTGAGATGGCGCGCGGCGGCGGCCATCACGATCCGGCCGACGGTGCCGTTCCCGGTGTAGAAGACGTGGTCGAAGCGCTGCTCCAGCAGCGCCGTGGTCTCCGGCACCCCGCCCTCGACGACGGCCACCGCCCGCGGGTCCAGGGCGCGCGGCAGCCACTCGGCGAGGGCGGCCGAGGTCGCCGGGGCCAGTTCGCTGGGCTTGACGACCGCGGTGTTGCCGGCGGCCAGGGCGCCGACCAGTGGGGAGAGGGCCAGCTGCAGCGGGTAGTTCCACGGGCTGATGATCAGCACGGTGCCCAGCGGCTCGCGCACCGTGCGGGCCCGGGCCGGCTGGAGCGACAGCGGCACCGGGACGCGGCGCGGGCGCAGCCAGCGGTCCAGGTGGCGCAGGGTGTGGTCGATCTCGTTGAGGGTGAAGCCGATCTCGGTGGTGTGGGCCTCGGTGGCGTTCTTGCCGAGGTCGGCCCAGAGGGCGGCGGCGAAGACGGCCTCCTGTTCGACGAGCAGGCGCCGCAGGGCGCGCAGCTGCGCCTTGCGCCAGGCGACGGGCCTGGTGCGGCCGGTGGCGAAGGCGGCGTTGAGGCGGGCGACGGTCGAGGCGGCGTCGGTGACGGTGCCGTCGGTGGTGGTGCCGTCGGTGGTCGAGGCGGCAGCGTCGGCGGCGTCCAGGGCGAGGGGTTCGGTGGAGGCGCTCATGCTGTCGAGCCTATACGAAACGAAACGTTTTCGTTTCTTGTGGCGATATGCTGGTGGGATGACTGAGACCGCGGCACGCCGGGGCCGCCCCCGTGACGCGAGCCGGAACCGGGCCCTGCTGGACGCGACCCTGGCCGTACTGGCGGAGAGCGGCTACGGCGGGCTGACCACCGCCGCCGTGGCGGCCCGGGCGGGCGTCTCCACCGCCACCCTCTACCGCCGCTGGTCGTCCAAGGACGACCTGGTCATCGCCGCGGCCGCGCTCTGCGCCGAGGACCTCACCGTCCAGCCCGACACCGGCAGCCTCGAAGGCGATCTGCGCACCCTGCTCCGGGACAAGGCCGCCGCCATGACCGGCGAGGGCGGCCGGCTGATGCGGGCCCTGATCGGCGAGGCCACCCGGAGCACCGCCCTGGCCGAGGCGCTCGCGGCGGCCTTCCTCGCGCCGGTCCACGAGCGGGTCGGCACGATCGTGCGGCGCGCCGTCGAGCGTGGGGAGATCCCGCCGCCCGAGGACGCCGAACCGCTCGGTGACGTGGTCGTCGGCCCGGTCATGAGCCGGTTCTTCCTCACCCCGAAGGCGCCCGACCAGGTGGACGCGCGGGCGGCGGAGGAGGCGGCCGACCGCCTCCTCCCGTTCGTCCTGCGGGCCCTGGGCCACCGCGCCTGATCAGGCGGCGGGAAGCGGCTTGGCCATCACGATCTCGCGGCTCACGCCGTCGGGGAGGAGGTCGCCCGGCTCGCCGGTGTCCGTGAAGCCGGTGCGCTCGTACAGGGCGATGGCGTGGGCGTTGCCCGGCATCACAGCGAGGCGCAGGGCGGGCAGGCCCTGCCGGGCGGCCCACCGCTCGATCTCGGTGATCAGCAGGGCGCCGACGCCCCGGCCGCGCGCCTTCGGGCCGACCCACATCGAGATCAGCTCGGCGTGACCGTCCTGCGGCACGCCGGTCGCCATCGCTACGGGCTCGCCGTCCACCAGGGCGACCAGGTCGAGGGCGCCGGGGATCTCCAGCCGGGACCGCCAGCGCTCCTCGCGGTCGCCCTCGCCCTGCCAGTCGGCGAGCGCGGAGCCGAAGGCGTACGGCGCCTCGGCCAGGGCGGCCAGGCGCAGCTCGCGCCAGAGCGGCCAGTCGTCGGAGGTCAGTGCACTCAGTTCGATCATGGTCTTGACGATGCCCTGTCGTGAGCTGCGCTGACAAGCGGTTATTGTCCGGCCGCGCGCCTGTCCGCACGCCCCGCTCGCACCCCCGCGCCGCCGCTCAGCCCGCGAGCGGCGGGTTGCGGCGGGCGAAGGCCTCCTGGCGGCGGTACGGGAAGTAGGGGTACGGCGCGGTGCGCAGGCTGGCCGCGTCCAGCCGGGCGACCTGCCCGGGCGTCAGCTCCCAGCCCACCGCGCCGAGGTTCTGGCGCAGCTGTTCCTCGTTGCGGGCGCCGATGATCACCGAGGAGACGGTGGGCCGGCGCAGCAGCCAGTTGATCGCCACCTGGGGGACGGTCCGGCCGGTCTCCTCGGCGACCGCGTCCAGCGCGTCCATCACGTCGTACAGCAGCTCGTCGTCGACCGGCGGGCCGTAGTCGGCGGTGTCGTGCAGGCGGCTGCCGGCCGGGATCGGGGTGCCGCGGCGGATCCGCCCGGTGAGGCGCCCCCAGCCGAGCGGGCTCCAGACCAGCGCGCCGACGCCCTGGTCCTGGGCGAGCGGCATCAGCTCCCACTCGTAGTCGCGGCCGACCAGCGAGTAGTAGACCTGGTGGGCGGCGTAGCGGGGGCGGGCGTCGCGGTCGGCGGCGGCGAGGGACTTCATCAGCTGCCAGCCGGAGAAGTTGGAGACGCCGGTGTAGCGGACCTTCCCGGCGCGGACCAGGTCGTCCAGGGTGGCGAGCACCTCCTCGACGGGGGTGGCGGCGTCGAAGGCGTGCAGCTGGAAGAGGTCGATGTGGTCGGTGTCCAGGCGGCGCAGGGCGGCGTCGACGGCGGTGACCAGGCGGGCGCGGGAGGTGCCGGCGTCGTTGGGGCCGTCGCCGACCGGCAGGCCGGCCTTGGTGGAGATCAGCACCTGGTCGCGGCGGCCCTTGACGGCCTGGCCGAGGACCTCCTCGGAGGCGCCGTCGGAGTAGACGTCGGCCGTGTCGAAGAGGGTGACGCCGGCGTCGATGGCGATGTCGAGCAGGCGGCGGGCGTCGTCGGCGTCGGAGTTGCCCCAGGCGCCGAAGAGCGGACCGCGGCCACCGAAGGTGCCGGTGCCGAGGGAGAGGGCGGGGACGGTGAGGCCGGACGCGCCGAGGCGGCGGTACTCCATGGGGGGTTCCCTTCGCTAACGGGACTTTTGTGCCGTTAAGATGTCACCGACCCTAGCACTGTCGGCGACGCTAATGGAACAGGAATCCCGTTAATGACTTCATCGAGCCCGCAGGGCCCGCAGGGAACCCAGGGAGCCCAGGGCATGCAGCGGCCGGGCGGCCGGACGGCGCGCGTGCGGACCGCCGTGCTGAGGGCGGCCGAGGACGCTCTCGTCGAGGTCGGCTTCGCCGGGCTCGACCTCGGTGACATCGCCCGGCGGGCGGAGGTCGGCCGCACCACCGTCTACCGGCGCTGGGGCTCGGTCGGCGCGCTGCTCGCCGACGTCCTCGCCGACATGGCCGAGCAGTCCCTCCCGCGCAGCCGCACCGGCTCCCTCCACGAGGACCTGCGGGCCAACGCCCGCCTCGTCCGGCGCACCCTGGCCGACCCCCGCCAGGGCGCCCTGTTCCGCGCCGTGCTGGTCGCCGCCACCTGCGACCCGGCCGCCGCCGAGGCCCTCCACCGCTTCTACCGCGCCCGCGTCGAGGAGTGGGCCCCCTGCGTCACGGAGGCCGTCGACCGCGGCGACCTCCCGCCCGGCACCGACCCCGCCGAAGTCATCCGCGCCGTCTCCGCCCCCCTCTACTACCGCATGCTCACCACCCCCGACCCCCTCGACGAGGCCACCGCCGACCGCGCCGCCGCCGCCGCCGAAGCCGCCGCCCGCGCGGGCGCCTTCCGGCTCGGCGGGCCGGGCGCTATAGGGATTTCTGTATAGTCGCCACCGGCCAGACATGTGGCGGCTCGAAATCGAGCCGGATCGCAAGACACGGCAGCGTGAGTCCGCGGAGGTCGAACGGGCGCACCAGGCGCAGAAGGAGTGCGAGGCCCGGCACGGTCCGGCCGAGCACGAGTACGACCGGATCAAGGAGGAGAGTCCGTGAACCACGGTGAGTGGAGGACCCGGCGTACCAAGAAGCTCCTGGGTGAGCCGGTCGAGGAGTCCGCGGCCTACATGGAGGCAGGGTACGCGTTCGCACTCGGGCAGGCGGTCTACGACCGGCGCACCGAACTGGGGCTTTCCCAGACCGAGCTGGCCCGTCGTGCGGGCATGAGCCAGCCCCAGATCTCGACGATCGAGGGCGGTGACTCGCTGCCGACGCTGCCCCTGCTCCGACGGCTCGCGCGGGCACTGGAGGCGGCGCTCACCATCGATCTCGACGGCGATGCCTCGTCCTTCGTGTTCTCGCCGCACGGCGACCTGCCGGAGGGCGGGGCTTCGGCGGGAGCGGGTCGGTCGGCCGCCTAGTGCTCCTGGAGGCCGGTGCGGGAGGGGTGGCTCAGGGCGGTGGTGTGGCGGGTGATGAAGTCCTGGGCCTGGTCCGCGGTGAGGGGGTGGGCGAAGAGGTAGCCCTGGCCGAGGGGGCAGCCCATGGCGGCGAGGAGGTCGCGCTGTTCGGGGTGCTCGATGCCCTCGGCGATGACCTGGACGTCGAGGGTGTCGGCGATCCGGGTGATGCCCTCGACGAGGGCGTACTGCTGCTGGGAGAGGCCGAGGCCGTCGATGAAGGACTTGTCGATCTTCAGCACGGAGATCGGGAACTCGCGCAGGTAGGACAGCGAGGAGTAGCCGGTGCCGAAGTCGTCGATGGCGATGCCGACGCCGAGTTCGCCGAGGGTGCGCATGTCGGTGTGGACACGGTCGTCGCGGCGCATCAGGACGGATTCGGTCAGCTCCAGGACCAGGGACCCGGGCGGGATGCCGGAGGAGCGCAGGGCGCCGCGGACCACGTCGACGAAGCCGGCGTCGCGGAACTGGCGGGCGGAGACGTTGACGTTGACGCGCAGCGGGGGCAGGCCGGCGGTGGCGCGGGCGGGGGTGCTGAGGTCGTGCCAGGCCGCCGCCTCCTGGGCGGCGCGCTCCAGGACCCAGGCCCCGAGCGGCACGATCTGGCCGCTCTCCTCGGCGAGGGCGATGAACTCGTCGGGCAGCACCATGCCGCGCCGGTCGTGCGGCCACCGGACCAGGGCCTCGAAGGCGACCAGGTCCCCCGTCTGCAGATCGACGATCGGCTGGTAGTACAGCCGGAAGGCGGACTCGGCGAGCGCGGTGTCCAGGTTCTCGTTCAGCTCGTGCCGCGCCATCAGCCCGGCCTGCAGTGCCGGCTGGTAGGGGCACCACTGCCGCTTGCCCGCCGCCTTCGCCGAGTACAGCGCGAGGTCCGCGTGGCTCAGCAGCTCGGTGGCGTCCACGCTGTCCTCGGTCGTCGCCACCCCGATGGACGCCGACACCCGCACCGCGCCCGCGCTCAGCTTGAACGGCTCGGTGAACGCCGCCAGCACGGCCTGGGCGATCACCCCGACATCGGCCGGCTCCAGCGCGTCCTCCACCAGCACCGCGAACTCGTCGCCGCCGAGCCGGGCGGCGGTGTCGGAGGAACGCAGCGCGGTGGAGATCCGCAGCGAGACGGCGACCAGCAGCTCGTCGCCGACCGCGTGGCCCTGGGTGTCGTTGACCACCTTGAAGTCGTCCAGGTCGACGAAGAGCACCCCGGTGACGGCGCCGCTGCGCTCGCCGCGGGAGAGTGCGTGGCCGACCCGGTCGCGGAACAGCACGCGGTTGGCGAGGCCGGTGAGCGAGTCGTGGAAGGCCCGGTGGGTGAGTTCGCGCTCCATCTGCCGTTGCTCGGTGACGTCGCGCAGGGTGAGCACCAGGCCGCCGACCGTCGGATCGTCGCGCAGGTCGTTGCAGTGCACCTCGGCCTCGATCGGTGAGCCGTCGGCCCGCAGTAACCGCCAGTGCTCACGCAGGGTGTCCAGGCCGGAGCGGGCGCCGCCGGTGACGGCGGGGCCGCGCATCCGGGCCAGCGCCTTGCCGACCGCCCGGCTGTCCTCGGGTGGCACCAGGTCGGTGAGCAGCGTGCCCGCCAGGTCGGCACGGCCGAGGACGCGCCCGGCGGAGGAGGCCGAGGCGTAGCGCACCGAGTCGTCCTCGTCGAGGATCAGGATGACGTCGCCGGCGCTCTGCACCAGGGTGCGGAAGTAGGCCTCGCTGTCGCGCCGGGTGATCTCCTGGCTGAGCATGACCCGTTCGACGGCGAGCGCGGCCTGCGCGGCGAGGATCTCCAGCGAGCCCCAGAGACTGGTCAGCTCCTGCTCGGTGCCGGTGACGATGAGGGCGCCGATCAGCGGGTCGCCGGAGGGGCGCTCGGCGAGGGTGAGCGGGCACAGCAGGGCGCTCGGCATGCCGTCGATCCGGCCGGCGAGGCCGTTGCCGAGGTCCCCGACGGGCAGCAGCCGCGTCTCCCGGTAGGCGGCCAGGGCGAGCACCTCGCCGGAGTCGCGTCCGGCGCCGAGGTGGTGGCGGCCCGCCCCGCGCTCGGCGTGCCGGACGTGCAGCACGCCGCCCTCGGTGACGGCGAGCAGCGCGACGTGGCCCGGCTCGGTGGGCATCAGGGTGGACGCGGCGGCCTGGACGGCGTCGGCGACCTCCTCGACGGTGACGGCCGCGGTGAGCGAGGAGCCGGCCTCGCGCAGTGCCCGCTCGCGGGTGACGGCCTGCCGGCGGGCGCGCACCACGACCGCCAGCCGGGCGAGCACCAGCAGGTAGAGGATCGCCGAGAAGGCGCCGATGACCCCGGCGTTGCTGGTGTTCCCGTTGGCCGCCTCCACCATCAGGATGGTCGGCGCGATCAGCGAGGCGGCGGCGAGCAGGGCGAGCCGGCCGGGGCCGATGTCGGGCTGCTGGCTGGGGATGGGCCTGGTCAGCTCGACCATCGAGGGGTGCAGCGCGGCGGCGCCCCAGGCGGTGTAGAAGGCGGCCCAGCCGAGGTCCACGGGGGTGCCGATGTGCCAGTCGCCGTGCAGCAGGATCAGCCCGTACAGGATGTCGGAGACCAGCAGGCCGACCGTTCCGGCGGCGAGCAGCTGCAGCGAGCGGCTGACCCCGCCGCGCGGCACGATCAGCCGCAGCAGCAGGGCGAGCACGACGACGTCGCCGAGCGGGTAGGCGATCGAGACGGCCTTCTGGAACCAGCCCAGGTCCGGGTTCCGGGCGTAGGGCAGGATCAGGTAGATCCAGGCGAGCAGCGCCAGGCCCATGGTGAGGATGAGCGCGTCCAGCAGGCTGGCCCGGTCCTGATGCGCCGTCCGCCAGCGGATGAAGCCCAGCACGCCGGCCGCGTAGAGCAGGTACTCGGCGAGGTAGAAGCCGTCGGCGACGGACGGGAACGGGCTGCCCAGGTGCAGGAACTGCATCTGGACGACCTGCACCACCTCGCCCGCGGTGAAGCTGAGGTTGGCGAGCGCCAGCAGGTACCAGTAGACGGCGTGGGAGGGGCGGTTGAGGCGGACGCCGACCACGATGGCGGCGACGCCGCCCAGGCCGATGCCCGTCCACCAGATGATCCGCTGGGAGGGGTTGGTGTAGTAGATGCCGGTGAACAGCACCATCCACGCCAGGTAACAGACCATCAGGCGTTGGCGCCGACGTGTCAACGAGCTACCTCCTCCTCGGCATCACCACGCCCGCCCCGAGTGGGGCGGTGGGGTCCGGGCAGGGGCTCGCGAGCGTCCGTCCCGGGCCGGGGAGGTCCGGTCGGACGTTCGAAATGGGCCTTGAGTGCGTATAGTCGGAAATGTCGCACCTCCCAGCATTCTGCCGCCACAGCACGAGGTCAAGCCGGTGGACGATGCAGCAGAGAGCGCACGGGGAGCACGTCCCGGAGCGCGTTCCGGACGTCACGCCGTGCTGGTCAGCCAGGACGGTCAGTACGCGATCTGGCCGGGGGACCTCACGGTGCCGGGCGGCTGGCGCCCGGTGTTCGGGCCCGCCCCGCGCGAGGAATGCCGCCGGTACGTGGAGCGCGAGTGGGCTCCCGCCGGACTTGGCTGCGGGCCCCCCGGACACGCCCCCGGGACCGGAGCCCGACCCCGGTCCGGGCCCGCCGGCACCGTGCACGGGCTGGTCCGGGCGCGCGCCGCGCACGACCCGCGTGCCGCCGCCGTCGTCGCGGACGACCGCACGCTCGACTACGGAGAGCTGGACGCCCGCAGCGAACGGCTCGCCGCCGTGCTGCGCGCCCTGGGCACCGGGCCCGAGCGGATCGTCCCGGTGTGCCTGGAGCGCGGAGCGGACCTGGTGACCGCCTGGCTCGCCGTGCTCAAGGCGGGCGGGGCCTTCCTGCCGCTGGATCCGGCGCACCCGCACCGTCGGCTCGCCCGGCTGGTCGCGGACTGCGGCGCGCACCTGGTCGTGGCGGGGGAGGGGACGCGCTTCCCGCAGGCGCGGACGGTGACCCCGGACGAGGGCGCCGCCGCGCCGGCCGAGGTGCCCGACATCGGTGCGCCGGACGACCTGGCGTACCTGATCTACACCTCGGGGACCACCGGCACCCCCAAGGGCGTGCCGGTCACCCACCGCGCCCTGGCCTTCACCCTGGACCGGGTGATCGACGCCTACGGGCTCACCCCGGCCGACCGGGTGCTCCAGCTCGCCGCGCTCGGCTTCGACACCTCGCTGGAGCAGGTCTTCGCGACCCTCGCCGCCGGGGCCACCCTCGTCCTCGGCGGCGCCCGCACCTGGGCGCCCACCGAGCTCGCCCACCGGATGCCCGGGCTGCGGCTCACCGTCGCCGACCTCACGCCCGCCTACTGGCACCACCTGCTCGGCCTCTTCCCGCCCGGCGGACCCGCGCCCGAGGGACTGCGGCTGATCGTGGTCGGCGGCGACACCGTGCACGAGGACGACTGCCGGGCCAGCCTGGAGCGGCTGCCGGGCGTCCGGCTGGTCAACGCCTACGGGGTCAGCGAGGCGGCCGTCACCTCCACGCTCGGCGCCGTCACGCGGCGAACGCTCGCCGCGCCCGGTCCGCACGGGCCCGGCGCCCCGGTACCGATCGGACGGCCGCTGCCCGGGGTGCGGGTGCACGTGCTGGACGCCCGGCTCAGCCCCGTGCGACCCGGCGAGAAGGGCGAGATCCACCTCGGCGGGCCGGGCCTGGCCCGCGGCTACTGGAAGGCGCCCGGGTCGACCGCCGAAGCGTTCCTGCCCGACCCCTACGCCCCCGGTCCCGGCGAGCGCATGTACCGCACCGGCGACGCCGGGCGCTGGCGGGCGGACGGCACCCTGGAGGTCCTCGGCCGCTACGACGACCAGCTGAAGATCCGCGGCCACCGCGTCGACCCCGCCGAGGTCGAGTCCGTGCTCGCCGGCCACCCCGACGTCCGGCAGGCGCGGGTCGCCGCCGGCGAGGGCGGCGACGGCAGCCGTGTGCTCACCGCGTACTACACGCTCACCGACCGGGCCGTCTCCGGCCCCCGCGCCCGGCGCGGCCGGATCCGCGCCTACCTCGCCGAACGGCTGCCGGACTTCATGGTCCCGGACCGGTTCGTACCGCTCGCCGGCATGCCGCTCACCCCGGCCGGGAAGATCGACCGCCGCCGGCTGCCGGACGCCCCGCCCCGGGTGCGGCCGCGCGACGACGACCGGGCGGACGGGCGCCCGGCGGACGGGGACCGGTACGAGGGGGACCGGTACGAGGCGGATCGGTACGCCGGGGACCGGCCGGACGGGGCGGCGGCGCGGGCCCGGGCGGACGCGCCGCCCGACCGCCGCGAGCAGGCGCCCGCCCCCGGTGGCACCGGCTCCGCCGTCGAGGCCGGCGTCGCCCAGCTCTGGTCCGAACTGCTCGGCATCGAGGAGATCGGCCCCGACGACGACTTCTTCGAACTCGGCGGCAACTCCCTGCTCGCCATGGAGATGCTCGCCCGGGCCCGCATCGTGTTCGGCATCGACGTCACCCGGATCCGCTTCCTCACCCGCGCGTTACTGCGCGACGCCACCCTGCGCGCCTTCGCCGCCGCCACCCTCGCCGCCGGTGAGCCCCCCGCCGGCGAGGCCGCCGTCGACTGGGCCGCCGAGGCCCGCCTCGACACCCCCCTGCGGCAGTCCTGGAGCCCCGCCCCCTCCCGCGCCGAACCCACCGAGATCCTGCTCACCGGCGCCACCGGCTTCTGCGGCGCCCACCTGCTGGACGCCCTGCTGCACACCACCGACGCCCGGATCCACTGCCTGGTCCGCGCCCCCGACGAGGAGCACGCCCTCGAACGCCTGCGCGCCGCCCAGCAGCGCTACCTGCGCCACGACCTCGCCGACCGCCGCGTCGTCCCGCTCGTCGGCGACCTCGCCGAACCCCGGCTCGGCCTGGGCCGACCGCACTTCGAGCGGCTGGCCGGCAACCTCGACGCCGTCCACCACCTCGGCGGCCAGGTCAACTTCCTCTACCCCTACCACCAGCTGCGCGCCGCCAACGTCGCCGGAACCCGCGAGGTGATCCGCCTCGCCGGACACTCCCGCGGCATCCCCGTCCACTACCTCTCCACCCTCGCCGTGCTGGCCGGCTTCGGCCCGGCGGGCGTGCGGGAGGTCGCCGAACGGACCCCGCTCGCCCACCCCGACAAGCTCGCCGTCGGCTACGTCGAGAGCAAGTGGGTCGCCGAACAGCTGCTCCACCACGCCGCCGCGGGCGGGCTGCCGGTCACCGTGCTGCGCACCAACGACGTCACCGGGGACCTGCGCACCGGCGTGATGAACACCGGCACCGAGATCTGCGCGCTTATCAAGTACATCGCGCAGAGCGGCAGTTGCCCCGACGTCCGGCTGCCGCTGGACTTCGTGCCGGCCGACCGGTTCAGCCGGGCGATCTGCCACGTGGTCGCCCACGCCCCCGCCATCGGCGAGGTCTACCACCTGACCTCGCCGCACCCGGCGGACCTCGCCGACCTCGCCGCCCGGCTGCGTGCCCGCGGCCACCGCGTCGACCTCGTCCCCTACCCGCGGTGGGTGCGCGACCTCGTCCGGTTCGCCGCCGGGCACCCCACCCACCCGATGACGCCGTTCGTGCCGCTCTTCGTCGACCGCGTGCCGGGTACCGAACTGTCCATCAGCGAGCTGTACTTCCAGCCCATGTTCCCGCGCTTCGACCGGGCCGGCACCGAACGGGCGCTGGCCGGCAGCGGGGTGGAACTGCCGGCCGTCGACGACGCCCTGCTCGACTTCTACCTCGACCGGCTCACCGCGGACGGCTTCCTCGACGCGCCGAGCGAGCCCCGGCCGCGGGAGGCGTCGGCGCCGGAGGCACCGCTCGTGGAGACACCGCCGCTGGAGGCGCCGCGATGACGGCCACCGCCCCCGAGGAGCTCTTCGCGGCGCTCGACGTCGCCCGGGCGCCCGCCGACGGCCCGGCCGCGTTCGGCGCCGACCTCGCGCCCCGCACGCTGCTCGCCGCCTACCGGCGCGGACTGTTCCCGCTGCCCGCCGCCGACCCCTACGCGAGCGCCTTCAACGAGGCCCGCTGCGAAGGGGCGGTGGCGGCCGGCGAGATCGCCCTGCTGCCGGTCCCCGGCGCCGACCCCGAGGCCGCCGCCGACCCCGCCGCCGACCCGTACGCGCTCGCCTGGTGGTCGCCCGACCCGCGGCCGCTGCTCGCCGTCGACGGCGTCCGGCTCGGTCGCAAGCTCTCCCGGCTGCTGCGCAACCGCCTGGACTGGTGGACCACCGCCGACCTGGCCTTCGGGGAGGTGCTCGCGGCCTGCGCCGAGGGCCGTGAACCTCCCTGGCTCACCGAGGACTTGCAGCGGGCGTTGACCGGTCTGCACCGGATCGGCGCGGCCCACAGCGCGGAGGTGTGGGAGGAGGGCGAGCTGGTCGGCGGGGTGTTCGGGATCGTCGCCGGGCCGGTGCTCAGTCTGGATTCGATGTTCCACCGCCGCCCGGACGCCGCCCGGGTGGCCGTCGCCGACCTCGCCGCCCGCTTCGCCGCCGCCGGGGGTACGCTGCTGGACGCCCAGTGGGACTCCCCGCACGTGCGCTCGCTCGGCGCCGTTCCGCAGCCCCGGGCCCGCTACCTCGCGGCGCTGGCCGGGGACGCCGGGGACGGCGAGGAGGCCGGTCGGGCCGTCGGGCCGTTGGACACCGTCCGCCTCCCGGCCGCCCGACTCGCCCCGGAGCGCCCCCGCGAGCCGCACCGGCACGGGCGCCCGCGCGCGCACCGGCACCCGTACCGCAACGCCCGGCGTGCCTGAGGGGCCGTCCGCCGAACAGCGGCCCCCGGCCGTCGGCCGTCCGTGGTCAGGAGCCGCCGGGGCGGCCGGGGCCGGGCAGGGTGACCTCGGAGGTGGACGTGCGGACCGGGCCGGCCGGGCCGGTCGCGGTGAGCGTCACGGTGTAGGTGCCGGGGGCGGGGTAGTCGTGGTCGAGGAACCCGTGGCCGGGCTCGACGGCACGGGGCGCGCTGCCGTCCCCGAAGTCCAGGCTCGCGGTGCCCGGTACCCAGCCGGCGGAGTACCCGACCGCGAACCGCGCGTTGAGCGGGTGGCCGGGCCGGGGGCGGGGGCGGGCGCTCACGCGGACGCGCAGCGGGTCCTGGAGCTCGATGGCGCCGCGGTCCCGGTAGCCCCACGCGGTGGGGCTGGGGAAGCCCGGGTGATCGGCCGGCTCGGCGCCGTGGAGGTCGGTGGCCAGGGTGCCGAGGGCGGTCGGGTCGGCCGCGTCGGTCAGACCCGCCACGGCGGACGGGGTGTAGTCCCCGCCGTCGGCGGCGAATCCCGGGTCGACGGCGTTGTCGCTCGCACCCTGTCCGACGGCCCGGAAGGCCTCGGGGGTGGCGAACGGGGTGCCGCCCCAGGAATAGGCGTACGGGCCCGACGGGACGACGGTGTTGTAGTCGACCTTGGTGCTCCGGACGGATCCGGCCGACACCACCAGGGGTGTCGCGGTGGGCGGCGTGCCGCCGCAGCGCGGGGCAGGACGCTTGGCCAGGATGTTGTTCTCGGCCACCGACCCGGTGGAGTTCCCGGCGAACTCCAGGTCGGTCCCGCAATTCCGTGCGAAGGTGTTGCCCACCACGATCGTGCCGGGCGCGTCGGTGGCCACCACACCGCGGCCGGCGCCCCCGGTGATCAGGTTGGTGGTGACGACGACGCCGGAGGTCCCGCTGTCGACCGCGACGCCGGTGACGGGCGCGGCGGAGACCCGATTGCGGCTCACCGTGACGTTCGCGCCCGTACCGGTGATCCGGACGCTCGGGGTCGCCGCCGGGAAGGCCCGGACGCCGCCGCGGGCCGGATCGCCGGCCTCCACGTCGTTGTGGTCGACGAGGATCCGGGTGGAGTCCCTGACGAGCACGCCTTCCTGCGGGGCGTCGAGGCGCAGGCCTGACACGGTGACGTCGTGCACGCCCTCGAACACGAAGGCGTGCGGAGCGGGGGGCGCCCCCGGGGCCCAGTGGCGGGTGCCCACGGACGCGTTCGGCACGCGGTCGGCCTGCTCGGCGCCCTGGAAGACGATCGGACGACCGGGCTCGCCGGAGCGCCTGACGGTGACCTGGCCGGTGAACCGCCGGTCGGGTGCGAGTTGGACGGTCTGCCCGGGGCCGGCCACGTCGGCGGCGGCCTGGACCGTGCAGAAAGGCCGCTCCCGGGTGCCGGTCCCGGCGTCCGAGCAGTTCGAGCGGGGGCCGTTGTCGACGTGGAGCACGGTGGTCTCGGCGTGCGCGGTGAACGGGAGCACGGTCCCGGCGATCGCGGAGCCGGCGGCCGCGAGCGCGAGGCCGACCTGACGGGATGCTGGCACGGGCGGGATCCTCCTGGAGCAGCCGGCACGGAATCGGCGCCACGTGGTTGACGCACCGACAGAAACCGTGTGCGGGCGGGTGGATGCGGGATCGCCAAGAGTATCCATGACCCGTGCGTGCGGTCTCAACCGGACGTGGGGTGCGGCCGGTGGCCGCCCGGCGGCATCGTCGAGGCGTGCGTCGGTTTGGGGTGGGCTCCGGGCGGGGACGGTGGCCGACATGCTTTCCGTAGTGGTCGCCCCATGGGGCGCAGAACCGGTGTTCGAGCGGAACGGGGACGAGCCGCACGACGCCGCCAGCACGATGAAGGTCGCCGTCCTGGCCGCACTGCACCGGGCCGGGGCCGACCCCGGCGAACCGGTGCCCGTGGTCAACGGCTTCGTGTCGCGGGCGGGAGGTGAGTTCGCCAACGATCCGGAGCGGGACAGCGATCCGGTCCCGTGGACGCTGCTCGGCGCCACCGTGCCGCTGGGGCTGCTCACCGAGCGGATGATCACCCACTCGTCCAACCTCGCCACCAACCTCTGCCTGGCCCGGGCCGGCCACGAGGCCGTCGACGAGGTGTGGCGGCGCGCCGGGGCCACCCGCAGCGCCAGCCCGCGCGGCATCGAGGACCACCCGGCGCGTGCGGCGGGCCTGCACAACCTGGTCACCGCGCGCGACCTCGTCCGGCTGCTGCAGTCCCTGGACGGCGAAACGGAGTTGTTCGCGCTGCTGGAGCGCAACGCCTTCCGGGGCGACCTCGCGGCCGGGCTGCCGCCGGGGACCAGGGTCGCGTTCAAGAACGGCTGGATCCCCGGCGCGCGGCACTGTGTCGGCCTGGTCAGCCCGGAGGACTGTCCGCCGTACCTGCTGGCCGTCTGTTACACCGGCCCGCTGGCCTCGGGCGCCGACGGGGCCGAGGCCGATCCGGCGGCCCGCCTGATGGCCCGGGTCTCGGCGGCGGTCTGGGCCCGGCGGCACACGATCACCCGGGCCGGTGGTCGCACAGCTCCACCAGTCCTGCCAGAGCCGGTTCGTTGAGCAGGTTGATCCGCACATGGCCGGGGTGGCCGGGGAGTTCGAAGTGCCGGCCGTCCAGGGCGAGCAGCTGCTCGGGCGGGGCGGTGGGGCGGGCGAACAGGAAGTAGCCGGTGTCGACCGGCTCTTGGGCCGCCAGCGCTCCGGAGGCGGTGAGGCGCTGGTGGTTGGCGCGGACGTGGTCGAGCAGGCGGTGGTTGCCCTCGATCAGCATCAGGTCGGCGGCCCGGTGGGCGAACAGCCGGTCGGCGAGGGTGACATCGCCGTGCAGGTTGAGGTGCAGCTCGGCGAGCGGTTCTCGCAACGGCTCGGGCACCAGCAGGTGGGCGCAGCGGTAGCCGTGGATGGCCAGGAACTTGGTGGGGCAGACCATCCGCAGCGTGAGGTCGGCGGGCAGCGCGGCGGAGTCCTCGCGGCGCCCGCCGTCCCAGCGCATGTACTGGAAGGTACCGTCGACGAACACCAGGGAGCCGGTGGCGAGTTGCCACTCGGCGAGCTGCTTCAGCACCAGCCTGGGCACTCGCCGGCCGGTGTACCAGACCGGGTCGGTGAGCAGCAGCACGGTCCGCTCGTCCGGCAGCCGCAGGTCGAGCCCGGGCTGGTGGGCGTGCGCCTCGGCGACCGGGACCGGCTCGATGCCGAACCGCCGGAAGACGTAGGCGAACCGGTGGGACACCGGCGGCAGGTAGTGGACCCGGGTGCGGTCGGTGGTGCGCAGCCAGGTGCAGAAGGTGGCGAGCAGCGCGCTGGCGCCACCGGCCGGGACGACCTGGTCCGGCGAGCACGGCTCGGCGTCGTAACTCTCGTGCAGGCGGGCGATCTTGGCGCGCAGCGGGAGGTCCTCGCCGAGCGCTGAGAAGCGGCCGACGTCGCCGAGCCGGTACGGCGGGGTGTGCGCGAGGTCTCCGAGGTAGTCGGCCACGAAGGGATGGCCGCCGTTGTCGCCGGAGACGAACAGCCGCCCGTCCGGTCGTCGCCGGGCCCGTTCCACGGCCTCGTACAGGTCGAGCATGCGGAACAACGACGGCGTCATCCGTCCCCCTCGGGCGCTGGCCACTTTGTCGGACGGGCGTCAAGTCTGTCCGGGGCCCGGCGCGGACACAAGTCCGCACCGGGTCCGGGTGGTTCGCGTGCGGGCTACCGGGCCGTAGCGGCCGGATCGGCGGGCCGTGGTGGCCGGATCAGTACGGCTTCACGAGCACGTGCGCCGCGCCCGGGACGCCGACCTTGAGCAGCTCGTCCTCCTCCGGGGTGGTCGGCGTGCCGGTCTCCTGCTTGAGGACCGCCCGGGACAGCGCCTGCACCCACATGGCGCGCGGCCGGCGGCGCTCCTCCCAGGCGGCCAGCGCCGCGGGCACCGTCTCGGCGGCGTCCAGGCTCTGCGCCAGCACCAGGGCGTCCTCGACGGCCATCGCGGCGCCCTGCGCCAGGTGCGGGGTGGAGGCGTGCGCGGCGTCGCCGGCCAGCACCACCCGGCCGACGTGCCACGGCTCCTCGACGGTGACCTGCGAGATCCGCGAGTACACCACCGCCGCCGGGTCGGTGACCCGGGCCAGCGCCTCGGCGATCGGCCCGCCGAAGCCGGCCAGCCGCTCGCGCAGCTGCTCGTGGGCGCGCTCCGGGTCCGGGCGGAAGTCCGCGGCCTCGGCGAACACCGAGCCCAGGTACATGAGTTCGTCGCTGATCGGGGTCAGCAGCGCCTTCGCCGCGAGGTTGCCGGTGGACATCAGCACGCCCTGCAGCTCGGGCGAACGCGGCAGCGTGGCCCGCCAGTTGGCGAATCCGGTGTACTCGGGCGCGTACTTCTCGCCGTACAGCCGCTTGCGCAGCGGCGAGCCGATGCCGTCGAAGCCGACCACCAGGTCGTAGCGGGCGCTGCTGCCGTCCGACAGGGTGACCGCCACCTCCTCGCCCTCGTCGGCGAGTTCGGTGACGGTGGTGCCGAAGCGCAGGGTCGCCCCGGCTGCCGTGGCGGACTCGGCGAGCACCTTGGCCAGCGCCGGGCGGGGGATGCCGTTGTTGGACGGCGCGCCGTCCATCCGGGGCTGCGGGATCTTCGCGAGGACACCGCCGGCCGGGTCGCAGATGGTCAGCACCTCCCATTCGAAGCCGACCGCCAGGCACTGCTCCAGCACGCCGATCTCGCGCATCACGTGCAGCGCGTTGGAGGGCTGGATGATGCCGACGCCGAGCGCCTCCAGGGCGTCGCGCAGCTCGACGACGTCGACCCGGTGGCCGCGGCCGGCGAGGGCGGTGGCGGCGGTCAGGCCGCCGATGCCGGCGCCGTGGACGAGGACGCGCAGGGGTGGGGTCATGGTGGTGGTACTCCAAGCGGGAGGAAACGGGGAGGAGGAAGCGAGGGGTGGAGCGGGGGACGAAGCAGGGGGAGGGAGGGAAACGTTTCAGCGGGCCTGGGCGTCGGCCGACAGCTCCATCAGGTGGTCGACCAGCGCGAGCAGCAGGTCCCGCCCGAACATCCGCACCCGCACGTCGCCGACCAGCATCGGCACCTGCGGGTCGAGGTCCAGCGCGGCCCGGACCTCCGCCACGGTGCGGGTGTTCTCGCCGTGGAAGCAGTTGATCGCCACCACGAACGGGATGCCCCGGCTCTCGAAGAAGTCGATCGAGGCGAAGCTGGTCTCCAGCCGGCGGGTGTCCGCGATCACGATGCCGCCGAGTGCGCCGTTCACCAGGTCGTTCCACATGAACCAGAAGCGCTCCTGGCCGGGTGTGCCGAACAGGTAGATCACCAGCTCCGGGCTGACCGTGATCCGCCCGAAGTCCAGCGCGACCGTGGTGGTCTCCTTGTTGTCCACCCCGGACAGGTCGTCCACGCCCTCGCTGGCGCGGGTCAGGTACTCCTCGGTGCGCAGCGGGGCGACCTCGCTGACCGTGCCGACCAGGGTGGTCTTGCCGACCCCGAAGCCGCCGGCGATGAGGATCTTCAGCGCCGCGGGGGCGGCGGCTGTGAGGGGGGAGGGGTGGGAGGAGCGGGAGGAAGGGAGAGGTGCGGATGGTGCCATGGTTCAGAGCCTCCGGAGTCCTTCGCGTACGGCCGTGAGCAGCCCGAGGTCCAGGCCGCCGTCCCCCGAGGCCCGGGCCACCGAGATCGGCGCCCGGGCCCGCAGCAACCCCTGGGCGATGAGGTCGCCCAGGAGGATCTTGGTCACCGAGACCGGCAGGTCGAGCCCGGCCGCAACCTCGGCGACGGCGGCCGGCCGGCGGCACCGCTCCAGGATCCGGCGGTGCTCCGGCTGCAGCCCGCGGGCCCCGGACGAGCGGGCGGCCAGCACCGGGTCCGCGAGCTCCTCCACCGTGGTCAGCAGCGTGATCAGGGTGAGGTGGTCGTGCTCCGGCGCCGTCCGGCCGCGGGTGATGGTGTACGGGCGCACCATCGTGCCCGCGCCGTAGTCGTCGTCCTCGTCCTCGTCGGGCAGCTCGCTCCAGTGCGGCCTCACCGTGGCGTCACCCCCGGTTCCTGGCGGCGAAGGCGTCGAACTCGCTGCGGACCGGGGTGCTGAGCTTCTGGCCGACCTGCTGGACCAGCTGGTGCATGGCCACCGACATCACCTCGGCGTCCACCTCCTGGTCGGCGACCACCGCCAGGTGGGTGCCCTGCGCGGCGGAGATGACGAACAGCCAGAGCTCGGCCAGCTCGATGATCACCTGGTGCACCGGGCCGCCGTCGAAGAGCTGGCCGATGCCCCGGGCCAGGCTCTGCTGGCCGGTGGCGACGGCCGCCAGGCGATCGGCGTCGGCGCGGTCGATGGAGCGCGAGTGGCTGACCACGAGGCCGTCGTCGGAGAGCAGAACGGCGCTTCTCGTGCCGGGCACCGCGTCGACGAGTCCGTCCAGCAGCCAGTCGAGGTCCTGGTGGGTGGCGATGGTGCGGTTCATGACTGCTCTTCCGTCCTCGTGGTTCGGGGGTCCGCGGCCGGGAGGGCCCAGGGGGAGGAACCCGGCGCGGGAGTCGGGGGGCCGGTGACGGCCGTGGGGGCGGCCGGGCCGGGCGGCAGGCCGCGGTGCGCCGCGGCGTGGTCCGCGGCGTGGTCCGCGTTGTGGTCCGCGGTCGTGCGGTCGGGGCCGGCGGGGTCGGGGTGACCGGGCGCGGTGCCGGCCAGGCCGCGGGCGGCCCGGGACTGGCGCTGGAAGGCGCCGACCGTGGCGCCCGAGCGGCGGGCCGGGCGCTGGAAGGGGCCCGCGGCGGCCGGGGCGGTGCCGGGGCTCCCGGCGGTGCCGGGGGTGCCCGTGGTGCCCGCGGTGCCGAGGTGGCCCGGGTCGCCGGTGCCTCCGACGCCGGGGTGGCCGGCGTAGGGGGCCCGGGGCGGCGGGGGCACGCGCAGCTCGGCGGCCAGGCTGGCCTGCCGGACCCGCTGCGGCAGCGGGGGCTGGGAGCCCGCCGGCCGGGCCGCCGGGGCCGGGGCCGATTCGGGGGCGGTGGCGGGCTGCTCCGCCGGGCCCGGGCCGTCCTCGCGGCGCCGCTCGGCCAGCCGGTAGTGGTCGGCGGGCCGGTACTGCTCGTCGGCGTACGGGGCCTCGGCGGGCGTCACCGTCGCGTAGGCGATGTCCGGGTACGCGGGGTCGTCGTACGGCGCCCCGGTGCCGGTACCGGTGGCTCCGAGTCCGGTTCCGGTTCCGTGTCCGGCTCCGGCGACGTAGCCGTACGGGTCGTCGGGCGAGCCGTGCTCGACCGGCCGGCCCGGCTCGGTGAGCGGGTACAGGTAGCCGTCCGCGTCGCCGGGCGCGAAGCCGTCACCGCGCCCGGCGCCGAGCCCGTCGCCGAGCCCGTGACCGATCCCGTCACCGAGCCCGTGGTCGTACCGGGTGTCGACGTGGCCGCCGAAGCCGTCGCCGAAACCGTCGTCGAAACCGTCGTCGAAGCCGGTGCGGGCCGGGGCCCCGAGCACCTCGTCGTCCGACGGCGGCACGTACTCGACGTGGGCGAAGGCCTGGGCCGGTGCCGGGGGGGTGCCCGGGGTGAACCAGTCGGCGCCCGTCGGGTCCGGGTCCGCCCCGGGCCCTTCGAGGGCCGCCCGCTCCTCGGCCTCGTCCACCGCGACGACCGGCGAGGACGCCGGGGCGGTCGCGGCCGAGGGCATCTCGGTCACCGAGGCGAGCGGCGCCCGCTCCTCGCGCTGCTCGGGCCGCTGGCGCCGGGCGAGCGGGATCGGGGTGACCGCCGCGCCGTCCGGCAGCCCGGCGTCCCCGTCCAGCACGTACTCGCCGGGGACCAGCACGACCACCCTGGTCCCGCCGAAGGCCGACGGGCGGAACTCGATCTGCAGGCCGATCGCGGCCGCCAGCCGGCCCACCACGTGGAAGCCGAGGCGGATGTCGTCGCCGCGCGCCAGCATGTCGGTGCGCGGCGGGTCGTCGGCGAGCGCGGCCGCCATCAGCGCGTTGGCCGCGTCGTACTGCTCCAGGTCCATGCCGAGGCCGCGGTCCTCGATCTCGATGGCGAGCCCGCGCCCGACGACGGCTGCCCGCACGTCGACCGGCGTGGGCGGCTTCGAGAAGCTGGCCGCGTTCTCCATCAGTTCGGCGACCACGTGGGCGACCGGTCCGACCGCCCGCTCGGACAGCCAGGGGTGGCCCTCGACGTCCAGGACGATCCGGCGGTACTCCTGCACCTCGCCCTGCGCCGAGCGCAGCACGTCCAGCAGCGGCACCGGCTTGCGCCACTTCCGCTGCGGCTGGCCGCCGGCCATGATGACCAGGTTCTCCTCGTAGCGGCGCAGACGGGCGGTCAGGTGGTCGAGGTCGAACAGACCCTCCAGCACCTCCGGGTCCTCGTGCCGCCGCTCCAGGGCGTCCAGCTTGCGCAGCTGCTGGCCGATCAGCAGCTGGGTGCGGCGCGCGATCCGCTGGAGCAGCCGCTCGAAGCCGCGGTGCTGCTCGGCCTGCCGGACGGCGGTCTCCAGCGCGGAGGCGCGGGCGAGGTTCATCGCCTTGCCCAGCTCGGCCAGCTCGTCGCCGCCGCGGGCCCGCGCCCCGGCGGTGATCGACCGGCTCTCCGCCTCGACGTCGACCTGCTCGCCGCGGGCGAGGCGCTCGACGACCTCGGGCAGGGTGCGCTCCAGGTCCTGCGCCTGGTGGTGCAGGTCCTTGATCCGCAGGCGCAGCGAGCGGGTCAGCCGCCAGCTGACGACGACCACCGCGATCAGCGCGAGCAGGCCGATCACCGCGGTCAGCACGACCCGGGTGAGCAGCGAGAGGAACGAGTCCTTGCCGACCTGGACGACGCCTTCGGTGCGGGTTTCGAGGGCCTTCACCAGCTGCGGGTTGACCTGGTCGACCGCCTGGCGCCACTGGTCCTGCAGCTGCGGGAGCCGGACGGTGCCGGTGGCGTCGGCGACGGTCGGGCGGGTGATCGCCTGCTCCACGGAGGCCTTGGCCTGCCACGCGGTGCCGCTCAGCACGTCCGTCCAGGCGCCCCGCTCGTCCTGCGGGAGGTAGGGGACGACCTGGACGGTGAAGAGGTGCTCCTGGGCGCCGATCGACTGCTGGACGAGCTGGTAGTCGGAGGCGTTGAGCTTGCCGGACGGCCAGCCGCGGGCCAGGATCGCGTCCTCGCGGGCCAGCATCTCCTTCGCCCAGAAGGCGTTGACCAGGGTCTTGGAGATCCAGGTGACCTCGCCGACGTCGACGTGGCTGAGGGCGGTGAACAGCCGCAGGTCCACCGCGATCAGGTCGGTGTAGTACGTGTAGACGCCCTGCTGGTCGGTGGTGCCCTTGTCGACGGCGGCCCGCTGGTCGGCCAGCTTCTCCATGGCGCGCCGGGCCTCGTCGACGGCCGTGAGCACCTCGGTGGGCGCGTTGCCGCCGGTCTCCCGGGAGAGGGCCTGGAACTTCTGCACGGCCTCGTCGGTGAGCCGGCGCTGTTGCTTCAGCTGCTCGACGAAGACGGCGGCCCCGGCGGTGCCGGTCCGGGCGAGCACCTCGGCGCTGAGCCGGCGCTCCTCCTGGAGGTTGTAGTAGACGATGTTGGACGGCTGTCCCGCCTGCTGGGCCAGCAGGCCCTGGTCCGCCAGGCGCCGGAAGTCGAGGAAGGTCACACCGCTGGTGACCGCCCACAGGACGGCCAGCGCGATGCTGGGGACGAGGGCGAGGACGAGCAGAGCCGTCCGCAGTGACAGGCGCGGCCGACGCCTGCGGGGGGCCTTCGGCGTCGGGGGCCGCCGATTCGCACGCGCGCGCAGAGCTGACTCCTTGGGGCTGGCGGCCGGCCCGGGAGGGCCGCACCGACCGGGGCACGGGCTTTATGACGAGGCGATACTAGTCATACGGTGTGTTAGGAGTGAAAGCCCGTTCGATCTTCGGCGGGCGCACACACAAGTCCTTAACACCGCCGAAGTGCGGGGTTCACGGCTCCGCCGAGCCGCGCGGAGCCCCCGGCGGGCCCGCTGCGGGCCCGTCCCGGCTCCTCCGCGACCCCCGTCCCCGCCCCTCCTCGCCGCCCCGCAAGTCCCGGTGGATGGAACGGGGTTGTTCCGGCGGGCGGTTCACGGCTACGGTACCCGGCATCATGCAGACGTGGAGCCTTCTTCTCGGTGGCCGCAGCGGGGTCTGACAGACCGGCACCCCGCTGCGGGTCGCCGTGCTGCCGGTCGTCGTCCCCCGACACCGAACCAGGGAAGGACCCGCACTCCCGTGCGCTCCACCGAATCCGCACCGAACGCCAAGCCTTTCCCCACCCTGCGCACACCGGCCGGACCGGTCCCGGCCGACGCCCCCGTCTGGAACCGCCAGCGCGCCGGCGCCATGGCGTTCCACCGCTACCGCCCCGCCCACGCCCGCGTCCCGCTGCCGCCCGTCGACGCCCTGCCCGGCGGCCGCCGCTGGCCCGCCCGGCGGATCGAGCGGGCCCCGCTGTGGGTCCCGGTCGACCTGCGGGACGGCAACCAGGCGCTGGCCGAGCCGATGGACCCGGGCCGCAAGCGCCGGATGTTCGACCTCTTCCTCGCCATGGGCTTCAAGGAGATCGAGGTCGGCTACCCCTCCGCCAGCCGCACCGACTTCGACTTCGTGCGCCACCTCGCCACCACCCCCGGCGCGGTGCCCGAGGACGTCACCGTGGTCGTCTTCACCGCAGCCCGCGCCGACCTGGTCGACCGCACCTTCGAGGCCGTCGAGGGCCTGCCCCGGGTCGTCGTCCACCTCTACACCGCCACCGCCCCCGTCTGGCGCGAACTCGTCCTCGGCCGCGACCGGGCCCAGGTGCGGGAGCTGGTCACCGCCGCCGCCGAGCGGATGGCCCGCCGGGCCGGCGACCACCCCGGGATCCGCTTCCAGTTCTCGCCCGAGGTCTTCAACCTGACCGAGCCGGACTACGTGCTGGAACTGTGCGACGGCCTCACCGAACTGTGGGACGCGAGCCCCGACCGCCCGGTGATCCACAACCTGCCCGCCACCGTCGAGATCGCCACCCCCAACGTCTACGCCGACCAGATCGAGTACCTGCACCGGCAGCTGGCCCGGCGCGAGGCGGTGATCCTCTCCGTGCACCCGCACAACGACCGCGGCACCGGCATCGCCTGCGCCGAACTGGCCCTGCTGGCCGGTGCCCAGCGGGTCGAGGGCTGCCTGTTCGGCAACGGCGAGCGGACCGGCAACGTCGACCTGGCCACCCTCGCGCTGAACCTGTACACCCAGGGCGTCGACCCGATGGTCGACTTCTCCGACATCGACGAGATCCGCCGCACCGTCGAGCACTGCAACCGGCTGCCCGTCCCCGAGCGTCACCCCTACGTCGGCGACCTCGTCCACACCGCCTTCTCCGGCACCCACCAGGACGCCATCAAGAAGGGCCTGGCCCACCACGCCGCCACCGCCGCCCGGCTCGGCGTCCCTGCGGGGCAGGCGCCGTGGGACGTCCCCTACCTGCCGATCGACCCGGCCGACCTCGGGCGCGACTACGAGGCGGTGATCCGGGTCAACAGCCAGTCCGGCAAGGGCGGCATCGCCTACCTGCTGCACACCGGACACGGGCTGGAACTGCCGCGCCGGCTGCAGATCGAGTTCTCCCGGGTGGTCCAGGAGTCGACCGACGACAGCGGGCGGGAGGTCACCGCCGACGAGCTGTACGCGCTGTTCCGCGCCACCTACCTGGACGCGGTGCCGGCCGGGGTGGGATGGCGCACCGAGGAGGCGGCCGGGACCGGTGGAGCGCACCGGGCCACGCTCACCCTCGGCGACGCCGCGCACCACGGCGAGGGCAACGGGCCGCTGGCCGCCGTGGCGGCGGCGCTCGGCGCGGCCGGGGTCGCCGTGGACATCCTCCAGTTCACCGAGCACGCCGTGCGCGGCGGCCCCGACAGCGACGCGGTCGCCTACGTCGAGGCACGGGTCGACGGGGAGGTGGTCTGGGGCGCCGGGCGCGACTCCTCGGTCCTGACGGCCGGTGTGCGGGCGGTGCTCGGCGCGGTGGGGCGGGCGGGCGTCCTGCCCGAGGTGCCGGGCGCCGCCGCGGGGCCGGGGGCGGACGTGCTGCCCGGGGAGCCGGGCGGTGTGCGGCAGGATGGGGCGATGACCGACGACACGTCCCTGCCCGCCCGCAGCCGGGCGGTGGCCGACGCCCTCGCCGCGGCCGGTCTGTCCGGGGAGATCCGCGTCCTGCCCGACTCCGCCCGCACCGCCGCCGCGGCGGCCGCCGCCCTCGGCTGCGAGGTCGGCGCCATCGCCAACAGCCTGGTCTTCGTCTGCGACGGCGCGCCCCTGCTCGTCATGACCAGCGGCGCCCACCGCGTCGACACCGCCTACCTGGCCGGCGAACTGGGCACCGGCCCGATCACCCGGGCCGGTGCCGCCCAGGTGCGCGAGGCCACCGGCCAGGCCATCGGCGGCGTCGCCCCCGTGGGCCACCCGGCGCCGCTGCGCACCGTCGTCGACACCGCCCTCGCCGGCTACGACCTGCTGTGGGCCGCCGCCGGGCACCCGCACACCGTCGTGCCGATGACGTACAGGGAACTGCTGAAGCTGACCGGTGGCACGCCGTCGGCGGTGGCCGCGCCCCAGCAGGGGTAGCGCCCGTCGGCGGCGTCCGCCGGGGAGCCGTGGCCGGGGCGGCCCGACATCGGGCCGCCCCGGACCGGTCACCCGACGTCGAACGCGGCGGCCCGGCGGGCGGTCCCGGACGGCAGCGGGTGCCGCGCCGGGTCCGGGCCCGTCACAGCCGATCTACCGGCCGCGGGCGGCGCGGGCGACCACGAGGAGGAAGAGGCCGCAGGCCGTGACCAGCAGCCAGCCCGGTCGGGAGGCGGCGGCCAGGCCGGCCGGGGCCGATCCCGCCACCAGGCCGCCGGCCACCGCGATGCCGACGGCCGAGCCGAGCTGGCGGGCCGTCGAGGTGATCGCCCCGGCCACGCCCGCGCGGTCCGCCGGCAGGCCGCCCACGGCGGTGTTGGTGATCGGCGCGTTGGCGAAGCCGAAGCCGGTGCCCAGCAGGAGGTTGGCCACCAGCAGCAGCGGTACGTCCGCCCCGCCGCCGTCGGACAGCGACGCCCGCACGAGGAGCAGTACGCCTCCGGCCGCCGTGGACCAGGCCGCGAGCAGCAGCGGCCGGCGCGGCCCGGCCCCGGCCACCAGCATGCCGGACAGCGGCGCGCACACCGTCGCCCCCAGCGCCATCGGCAGCACGGCCAGCCCGGCGGCCGTCGGCGTCCACCCGCGCGCGTGCTGCAACTGGAACGTGGTGAGCAGCAGACTCACCGTCAGTGCGACGAACACCGCCACCGCGCCCAGTACGGCCGTGCCGAACACCGGCCGCCGGAACAGCCCGAGGTCCATCAGCGGCTCGGCCCGGTGACGCTCGGCGCGCACGAACCCCGTCGTGGCCGCCACCGCCACCGCGGATCCGGCGAGCGCCCACGGCGAGGTCCAGCCGAGCCGCGGCCCCTCGATCAGCACCGCGACCGCCGCGGACACGGCCGCGATGAGCAGGGCCTGGCCCGGCAGGTCGAGCCGGCGGGCCCGCGGCGCGCGGGACTCGGGCACGAACAGCACGCTCAGCACCACGGCCGCCGCCACCACCGGCACGTTCACCCAGAACACCGACCGCCAGCCGAACGCGGCGACCAACGCCCCGCCGGTCACCGGCCCCGCCGCCATGCTCAGCCCGAACACCGACGCCCACACCCCGATCGCCCGGGCCCGCTCCCGGGGGTCGGGCATGGCGTTCACCACGATCGCCAGCGCCACCGGGCTGAGCATCGAGGCGCCCACGCCCTGCAGGGCGCGCGCCGCGACCAGCGCGCCCGCGGAGGGCGCGAGCGCGCAGCCGAGGGAGGCGAGGCCGAAGAACAGCAGGCCGCACTGGAACACCCGGCGGCGCCCGAAGCGGTCCGCGAGCGCGCCGGCCGTGATCAGCAGACTGGCGAGGACGACGGTGTAGGAGTCGACGATCCACTCCAGGTCGCGGGTGCCCACCCGCAGGCCGCGCCCGATCGCGGGCAGGCCGACGTTGACGATCGTGGTGTCCAGGCCGACCAGGAACAGGCTCAGCGCGCAGACGGCGAGCACGGTCCAACGACGACGGGCGGAGAGCGGGGGAGGGGGTGGCGGCGGTGGTGGTGCGGTGGCCGTGGCGGTGGTCATGGGGTGGGCGCGCCTTCCGGTCGTACGGTCGTATCGGCGCGCCCATGCTGCGGTCGGAGGAGGGCCGGGGCGCAGTGTTCTTGCGGAAACCGCAAAGAGGCGGCTCCGGGGCACAATCGCCTCCATGGACGCCGACTCCACCACGACCGACGACGTCGCCGAGACGGGCGACGGGGCCATCGACGCTGCCGCGATGGGTGACCTTGCCGCGACGGATGACGTCACGCGGACCATCGCCGCCATCGGACCCCGGCTGCGCGCGCTGCGCCTCGGCCGCGGCCTCACCCTGGACGCCCTCGCCGCCGCCACCGGCATCTCGGTGAGCACCCTGTCCCGCGTGGAGTCCGGCCACCGCCGCCCCACCCTCGACCTGCTCATCCCGCTCGCCCGCGCCCACCGCGTCGCCCTGGACCACCTGATCGCCGCCCCCGCCACCGGCGACCCCCGCCTCCACCTCCGGCCCCGCCGACGCGACTCCGGCAGCGTCCTCGTCCCGCTCACCCAGTACCCGGGCCGGGTGCAGGTCTTCAAACAGGTCCTGGCCCCGCGCGAACCCAGGCTCGTCAGCCATGCCGGCTACGAATGGCTGTACGTGCTCGCCGGTGAGCTGCGGCTGCTCGTCGGCGACCGCGTGTTCACCCTCCACCCGGGCGAGGCCGCCGAGTTCGACACCGCCGAACCCCACTGGTTCGGCCCGGCCGGCTCCGAGGCCGTGGAGATCCTCCACCTCTACGGCCCTCACGGCGACCAGGCGGTGCTGCGCACCGCCACCGCCCCCGCCTAGGAAGTCGGCCCGGTCGACTTCCGGTGCGCGGTGGTGGGGGCGCCCGGGTGCCGTTCAGAGGCGTGCGGCCCCTCGTTGGCCCGGTACGGCGCCCGCGCGGTGCGGGCCCGGCCGCCGAGCCGCCGGTGCGCCTCGTGGAGCGTCACCTCGGCGCCGGCCTCGGCCGCCGGGATGGCCGCCGTCAGGCCGCCGAAGCCTCCGCCGATGATGGTCGTCCGCCGCCGTGCCATGGGCCCGTCCTCCGTGGGGCGTCCGTGTCCGGCCGCTCCGGATCGGTGCCGGGTAGGGCCGCTGCCGGGAGGGAGACGGCGCGGCGTGCCCGGATGTGACAGCCCGTCGCGCGCAGCGGGGGGTGGGGGCGCTGAGCGGGGGCCGGGCGGGTGCCGCCCGGCGTGCGTGGGGCGTGCGTGGGGCGTGCGGGGCGGCGCGTGTTCGGGTGTGGGCGCCGGGCGGGTTCCCGTCAAGTCGGTGCGGGGGCGTTCTCGCAGGTCGGGCGGGGTGCGGGGCGGTGGGGGCGGCACGGACGGCGAGGGGCGGGAGCGGTGGGGGTGGCCGGTTCCCGGCGCTCCGGCGGTGCGGGTGGCGAACAACGGCCCGCCGCTGTCGGCCGCCGCTGCTACACCGAAGGCTGCGACACCGAAGGCCGGTGCGACGCGGGCCGTTGTGGCGAAGGAGGCAGGTATGGCAGGTGGCGGTGCGTGGGTCGAGGTGCGCGCCCATCTCCGGCGCGAACCCGGATCGGGCGGGGGCGGCGGTCGCGGCGGTGGCGGCCGGAACGGTGGCCGCGCGGGGCGGCGGACCAGCGGGTGGGTGCTCGCCGGGGCGGCCGCGGTGTTCTACCTCTACGGGCACTTCGTCGGCTACCGCGACGACGCCGCCGGGCCGGTGCCCGCCACGCCCGCCGCGTCCGCCGAGGCGTCGGCGTCCTCCATCGCGGGGGCGCCCTGATGGCCCCGCCCTTCCGCAAACCGCGCGGCCCGGTGGAGCGGCTGGCGGCGGCGCTCGTCGCCGCGGCGGTCGCGGTCGCGGTGCTCGGCATCACCCAGGCGCTGCTGCGCTCCTGGGTGTTCCTCGCGGTGGTCGCCGTGCTCGCGCTCGCCGGCGCCGTCTGCGGCCCGATGCTGGAGCGCACCCGCACCGAACGGCTGGCCGGCCTGCGACTCAGCCTCGCCGAGGTGGACGCGATGGGCGACCAGGACTTCGAGTACGCGCTGCGCGACCTGCTGGTCCGGGACGGCTGGACGGCGGACCAGGTCGGCCGGCAGGGCGACCAGGCCGCCGACGTGATCGGCCACCACCCCCGGCACGGCCGGATCGTCCTCCAGGCCAAGCACACCACCGTCGGCGCCAAGGTCGGCGTGCAGGTGATGTACCAGGTCAAGGGGACCGCCGGCCCGGTGCACGGCGCCGACGTCGCCGTGGTCGTCACCAACGGCGCCCTCACCCGCGACGCGATGGCCTGGGGCGACCAGTACGGGGTGCACTGGGTCGACCGCGCCCGCCTGGAGAGCTGGGCGGCGGTCGGTCGGCCGCTGCACCACCTGCTGCCCCTGCCGCGCCGCCCGCTCTGACCGCGCTCTCCCTCCCGCCCCGTTCCTTCCCCTCCTCCCGTTCCCGGGAAGCCGCGTTGCCGGAACCGGGACGGCCTGCTTCGATCGTCCGTATGGACCAGGACGCCAACCCCGAGATCGCCGCCACCCTGCGCCAGATCGGTCCCCGGCTGCGCCGCCTGCGCGAGCGCAAGAACATGTCCCTGACCGAGCTGGGCCAGGCCACCGGCATCTCCAAGAGCACGCTCTCCCGGCTGGAGTCCGAGCAGCGCAAGCCCAGCCTGGAACTCCTCCTGCCCATCGCCGCCGCCCTCGCCGTCCCGCTCGACGAGATCGTCGCCGCCCCACGCGTCGAGGACCCGCGCGTCCACCAGCACCCGGCCCGGGCCGACGGACGGACCTTCGTCCCGCTCTCCCGCCACCGCACCGAACCCCGGGCGTTCAAGATCACCATCCCGGCGGCCCACCAGACCCCGTCACTCGCCACCCACACCGGCCACGAATGGCTCTACGTACTCTCCGGCCGCCTGCGGCTGCTGCTCGGCGAACACGACGTCGTCCTCGCCCCGGGCGAGGCGGCCGAGTTCGACTGCCAGAACCCGCACTGGTTCGGCTCCTCCGGCGACGGCGACGTCGAAGTGCTCAGCCTCTTCGGCAAGCAGGGTGAACGCCTCCACCTGCGCGCCCGCACCCGCCCGAAGGGGACCGAGCGACCCTGAGCCGGGACGGACACCCCGGCACCCGAGCCGACGACGCCCATGCCGCCCCGTCATCGTCCCCCCGGCCCTGCTTGGGCCGGGGGAGTGGGAAGTCGGCGGGTCCGACTTCCTGCGCCGGCGTCGGGGGTCAGGAGGCGGCGTGGAGGGGGGTGGGGGATGGGGTGGGGAGGCCGGCGCGGTGCGCGAGGGCGGCGGCTTCGCCGCGGGAGGCGACGTCGAGCTTGGCGAGGATGTTGGCGACGTGGAACTTCACCGTGGACTCGCTGATGTGCAGGGCGTGGGCGATCTCGCGGTTGCGGCGGCCCCGGGCGAGCTGGTCCAGGACCTCCAGCTCCCTCGGGTGCAGGCCCTCCAGCGGGTCGGTGGCGGCGCTGGACGTGCAGGCCTCCGGGGCGTGCAGGGGCAGGTCGGCGGTCACCGTGGTGCCCCAGCCCGGGACGGCGTCGATCGTCAGGCGGCCGGCCAGGGCGGCGATCCGGTCGGCGGTGCGGTGCACGGCCAGCGCGTCGGCGGTCAGCAGGCCCGGGCCGTCGTCCCGGACGACCACGCGCAGGCCGTCCCCGACGAACTGCCACCGCACGTGCAGGCGGCCGAGCCCTTCCTGCTCCAGCATGGCGAGCACGGTGGAGCGCACGGCGGCGCGGGCGGCGTGCGCGGTGTCGGCGGGCACCGAGCGGTCGCTCTCGGCCGGGGCCAGCAGGTCCAGCTGGACCGGGCTGTGCCGCAGCAGCGGCCGGACCGCGTCGGCGAGTCGGGCGAACGCGACGGCGGCCGGCTCCTCGCTCAGCTCGCGGTCGCGGTCGGAGGCTCCGCGCAGGTCGAGCAGCGCGGTCACGGCCAGGTCGGTGGCGCTGCGCCGGGCGGTGGCGTCGTCCAGCGCGGCGGAGCGCAACGGCGCGAGGATCGCGGAGAGCGCGGAGGCGTGCGCGCTGCCGAGTTCGGCGATGGTGCGTGCCCGGGCGCTCGCCGAGGCACGTGAGGCGGAGGCGTGCGCGGGGGCGGCGTCGACGGCCCGGTGGTGGGAGTGCGTGGTCAGCAGTTCCCACAGTTGCTGAAGCACGCGCAGCGGTCGCTCGGGCAGCGGCGCCGGTGGCCGGTCGGCCCCCGGTCCGGAGTCGGCGCGGACCAGGACCAGCAGCGCCCCGTTGCTCCCGGTCGGCGCCGCCGCCACGGCGACCGCGGGGCGCGCGCGCCCCGCGAGCACCGCCTCGCCCTGCCAGGGCCGGCCGGGCGTCACCTGCTCGCCGAGTCGGGCCAGTTCCGCGCCGGTGATGCGCGCGGAGAGCTCCTCCGGCCCCGACGCGCTCGCGGGGGAGTGCGTGCAGATCCCGCTCAGCTGGGCCAGCGCGATGTGCGGGACCAGGCCGGCGAGCACTTCGGAGATCCTCGGCATCAGCCGTGTCCGGGGTGTGCGCAGCACCTCGGCGGCGAGGGCCAACGCGCCCTCGGGGTCGTCCCAGGACCACCCGTCGGCCCCCGCCGCCCCGTCGTCGCCGTGTCCGTCCTCGCCGCGCGCCTGCTCCACCATGCCGACCAGCGTAGTTCGCGCCGGTCCGCCCCCGGCCTGGCCGAACGGACGGGTGGAACCGTCCGAACGGCGGGGCGGCCGGGCCCGTCGCCCGTACCAGGCTGGAGCCGTCACCGGGACGAGCCAAGTCCCCAGGAGCGAACGAACGGTGGGCATTCCCATGAGCAACCCTTCCGGCACGGGTACGGGTACGGGCACCCTCTCGACCGAGGCCGTCGGCTTCACCGAGTACGGCGGCGTGGACGTCCTGCGGCCGATCTCGGTCGAGCTGCCCCCGCCCGGCCCCGGCCAGGTGCGGATCGCGGTGCGCGCCGTCGGCGTCAACCCGCTCGACCACAAGGTGCGTTCCGGCGCGCTGACCGCGCTGTTCCCGGTCGCCTTCCCCGCCGTCCTCGGCTACGAGGTCGCGGGCGTGGTGGAGTCGGTCGGCGCGGGCGTCACCGAGTGGCGGGCCGGCGACGAGGTGCTCGGCGCGGTGCACGGCGGCGGGTACGCGGAGCACGTGCTGGCGGAGGCGGACCGGCTGGTCCGCAAGCCGGCCGCGCTCGGCTGGGCGCAGGCGGCGGCGGTCCCGGTGGCCGCCGAGACCTCCTGGCGCTCGCTCGACCTGCTGGGCGCCGAGTCCGGCCACACGCTGCTGGTGCACGGCGCGGCCGGCGGCGTCGGCACGCTGCTGCTGCAGTTCGCCCGGGCCCGGGGGATCCGGGTGATCGGCACCGCGAGCGAGGCCAACCACGCGTACCTGCGCGAGCTGGGCGCGGTGCCGGTGGCGTACGGCGAGGGGCTGGCCGAGCGGGTCCGCGCCGCCGCGCCCGGGGGTGTGGACCGGGTGCTGGACGCGGCCGGGTCGGGTGTGCTGCCGCTCTCGGTCGAGCTGGCGGGCGGAGCGGAGCGGGTGCTGACCATCGCCGACTGGCAGGGCGCCGAGCAGCACGGGGTGCGCTTCACCGGTGGAGAGTCGACCGCCACCTACGACCGCCCGGCGCTGAACGGCGCGATCGAGCTGTTCGAGGCGGGTGACCTGACCCTGCCGCTGCACCGGGTGCGGCCGCTGGCGGAGGCGGCCGAGGCACAGGCCGAGAGCGCGCGCGGCCACCTGCGGGGGAAGATCGTCCTGATGGTGAGCTAAGTCCGGATTGGCCTGATTTTCACTCGTTTGGAATAATCCGACGCTCGGAATCCCCGAGATCACGGGGATCAGCCGGTCGGCCGACATGCGCTCGCCCATTCGAGTGCACAGGGTTGACCGGAGCGACGGGCGGCATCGGACCGTCCGCGCGGACGAGGTCAGGAGGACCCGGATGGACAGGCGAGCGGTGGTCGGCGAATTCCTCGGAACGCTGTTGTTGGTGCTGCTGGCGGTGGGCGCGGCGGTGCTGGCCGGGGAGGCCATCGGCTCGGTGGGCATCGCGCTCGCCTTCGGCCTGGTGCTGCTCGCGCTCGCGTACGCGATCGGGCCGATCTCCGGCTGCCACGTGAACCCGGCGGTGACGCTCGGTTTCCTGCTGGCCCGCCGGATCGACGGCCGCACGGCGGTGTCGTACTGGGTCGCGCAGGTGCTCGGCGGCATCGCGGGCGCGGCGCTGGTGCTGCTGCTCGCCAAGCAGGTCCCGGGTCTGGAGACCCACGGCAAGCTCGGCACCAACGGCTGGGGTGACCGCTCGCAGGTCCACATCAACGCCGGCGGCGCCTTCCTGACCGAGGTCGTGCTGACCTTCCTGCTGGTCTACGTGGTGCTCGCGGTCACCCACCGCCTCGCCGCCACCGGCTTCGACGGGCTGCCGATCGGCATGGCCCTGGTGGTCGTGCACCTGGTCGGCATCCCGCTCACCGGCACCTCGGTGAACCCGGCCCGCAGCCTCGGCCCGGCCCTGTTCGCGGGCGGCCCGGCACTCTCGCAGCTGTGGCTGTTCCTCCTCGCGCCGCTGGTCGGCGGCGCCCTGGCGGCCGGCGTGCACCTGCTCACCCACCCGCAGCCGAACCTCCCCGTCGCCGAGGCGCTCGCCACGGACGCCCGGGCGGCGGCGTAGTCGACGGAGTCGGCGAATCGGTGGAGTCGGCGTCAGGATGGCGCCGACTCCACCGTTCAAGGCCGGGCGACTGCAGTCCGGTGTCCGGGGCAGACGGCCTGGGCCCATCGGGTACCGCACACGTCCGCGGGGCGCTCGGCCATCGGGGCAAGTACTCCGGCCGTAGATCGTGATCACGGATGGGAAGGTCAGGTCCGGGCCGCTCCGAGGAACCGCAGCACGGCCAGGACGCGGCGGTGGTCCGCGTCGACCACGGGCAGGTCGAGCTTGGCGAAGATGTTGTTGATGTGCTTCGCCACGGCGCTCTCGCTGACCACCAGCGCCTGCGCGATGCCGGCATTGGAGCGCCCCTCGGCCATCAGGCCGAGCACCTCCCGTTCGCGGGGGGTCAGCCGCGCGAGCGGGTCGCTGTCGCGCCGCAGCAGCAACTGGGCGACGACCTGCGGGTCCAGGGCCGTGCCCCCGTCCGCCACTCGCCGGACCGCAGCCACGAAGTCGGCGACATCGGCAACCCGCTGCTTGAGCAGGTAGCCCACACCGCTGGTGTTCGCGGACAGCAGGTCAGCCGCGTACCGCTCCTCCACGTACTGCGAGAGCAGCACCACCGGCGTCCCCGGCCAGCGCCGACGGATCTCCATCGCCGCCCGCACCCCCTCGTCGGTGAAGCCGGGCGGCATCCGGACGTCGATCAAGGCGAGTTCGGGCCGGTGCTCCGCCACTGCCGCCAGCAGCCCCTCCGCGTCGCCGGCTTCCGCGGCGACCTGGAACCCGCCCATCTCCAGCACCTTGATCAGGCCGACCCGCAACAGCACCGAATCCTCGGCGATCACCGCGCGCACGGCAGCTCCGCGGTGATGGTGGTGGGCCCGCCGGCGGGGCTGCTGACGTGGAAGGCCCCGTCGAGGGAACCGACCCGCTTGGCCAGCCCGGTCAGCCCCGTGCCGGCGGCGTCGGCACCGCCCAGCCCGTCGTCGGTAACGCGCACTCGCAGCACCTCGCCGACCCGACGGACCATCACCTCTGCACGCATCGCGTTGGCGTGCTTCGTCGCATTGGTCAGCGCCTCCGAGATCACGAAGTACGCGACCGACTCCACGCTGGGCGCCACCCGCTCCTCCAGATTGACCCGCAGCCGCACCGGCAGGGGCGTGCGGGCGGCCAGCCCGGACAGCGCCGCGTCCAGACCACGGTCTTCGAGCACGGCCGGGTGCAGCCCCCGCACCAGGTCATTGAGTTCGGCGATCGCCTCCTTCGCCTCCAGGTGCGCCCTCGCGATCACCTCGCGGGCATCACCTGGCAGGTCCGGGCGGGTGGCCATGGCCAGACCCAGGTTGACCGCGAGAGACACCAACCGCTGCTGGGTGCCGTCGTGCAGGTCGCGCTCGATCCGGCGGCGCTCCGCGTCGACGGCCTCGATCAAGTCGGTCCGGCTCACGGCCAGCTGATCGACCCGCTCCTGGAGCCGCTGCGCCAGGCTGGGCCCGAGCAGGCCCGACGCCAGCCGCGCCTCGGCCCGGGCTACCGCCCGCGCGGTCCAGGGCAGGGCGCACAGGAGGAGGAGTCCGGTCGCCGTGTAGACCGGTAGCTGGGTCAGGTGGTCGAACCCGTCCTGGCGGATTCCGGTTGGCAGCGCCCATGACCAGGCGTAGGCGGTGACGCCCGCCAGGGACGCCGCTGCCACCGCGAGCACCAGCAGCTCCAGCAGCGCGAGCGGCGGGCCCAGCACGAGGTGGTAGCCGATCTTGCGCCAAGGCCGCGTCGCCGCGAGCCACCGGGCGGTCGAGGCCCACGTCCATTGTTCCGGCGCGGTGGGGGTGAGCCGGGGGACGTCCACGCCGATGAGCACCCGGTGGCGAGCCCGCTGGACGGCCGTCAGTACCGGGGCGCCGAGCAGGACCAGGGCGGCCGACACGGAAACCGTAAGGAGCCAGTTCCCCGTCCTGGCGGTGGTCGTCGCCGCCCAGGACCACACGGGCACCAGCGCCAGGTGCGGCAGCACACCAGCGGCGAGAAAGCCGGTGTCCCGCCGCGCCCGGAGGACCGTGCGTCTCAGTCCAGCTGGAATCGTCATGGCACGACGCTAGAGCACCGCAGGAGGACGGTGCCATGAAGCCTGTACCCGATCTCATGGTGAACCCAGTACCAGCCGCAGATCCTGATCTCGGCCTGTGGGTGGCCGAGCGGTCGGCAGACGGCGAGGTCTTCGACCTCGGGATCGCCGCGTGGATCCTGAGCGGCTCGACCGACCTGGCCCGTGCCGTCCGCGGGGGGAGAGAAGAGCGCGTACTGCTGAGTGGCGTCGATCACGGCCGCCGCTGCGCCGGGCGAGGTGATCACCGGGTCGCGTCCGGAGCCGTTCTCGGCTCGCCGGGCTCCCAAGGCTCCCCGGGCTCGCCGGGCTCGCCGGAGAAGGTGACCTCACCCCGGTGCAGGACGTGCACGGCCGCCGCCCCGGCCAGCGTCGCGGGGAGCGTCTGCGCGGTCAGCACCACCGTCCGACCGGTGGCGGCGGCCGAGGTCAGCAGGTGTTCGTGCAGTCGGGCGGCGGCGGCCGGGGCCAGCCCCCGGTCCGGTTCGTCGAGCAGGAGCAGCGCCGGCGCGGCGGTCAACGAGCGGGCCACGGCTACGAGTTGCTGCTGACCGCCGGAGAGCGTTCCGGCCCGCCGGGGGAGCAGGGCGGAGAGCTCGGGGAACAGCTCCAGTGCCTCGTCCGCGAGATCGCCCCGGGTGCGGGCGCCGAGGGCGAGGTGCTCGGCGACGGTCAGCGAGGCGAACACGGCCCGCTCCGCCGGCACCAGCGCCAGCCCGAGCCGTACCCGCTGGTGCACGCCGAGCGCGGTGACGTCCCGCCCCCGCCACACCACCCGCCCGGCGGCCGGCCGCACCAGCCCGGCCAGCGTGTGCAGCACGCTGGTGCGGCCGGACCCGTTGCGGCCGAGCAGCACGGTCACCCGCCCGGCGGGCACGGCCAGGTCCACGCCGTGCAGGGCCTCCAGCGGGCCGTACCGCACCCGCACGGCCAGCAGGGCGACTTCGACGGGCATGGGGCGCTCCGGGGGTCGAGTACGGGTTGAGGGTTGGGAATTGGAAATCTGTCATCTGATATCTGTCAGCTGTTATCTGTTATCTGTTTTCTGAAATCTGTCAGTTGTCAGCTGTCACCCGTCCCGTCACCGCCCCCAGGCGCGGACCACCCGGGGGTCGGCCAGCACCGCCGCCGTCGGCCCGGCCGCCACCATCCGGCCGTCGGCCATCGCGTAGACGGTGTCGGCGAGTTCGGCGACCAGGTCCGGGTCGTGCTCGACCAGCAGTAGGGCCATGCCGTCGTCGGCGAGACCGCGCAGGACGGTGAGCAGCCGGGTGGTCTGCGCGGAGTCCAGGCCCGCCGCCGGCTCGTCCAGCAGCAGGACGCGCGGCTCACCGGCCAGCGCCCGCGCCAGTTCGACCAGCCGCAGCACGCCCGTCGGCTGCCCGCCCGCCGGCTCCGCCGCCACCGGGCCCAGCCCGAACACGGCGAGCGCCCGCGCCGTCCGGCCGTCCGCCGCGCCTGGGCGCCGCTCGGCACCGGAGCGCTGCTGCTCCGCGCCGACCCGGACGTTGTCCGCCACCGACAGCGTCGGGAACACGGCGATCTGCTGGAACGTGCGGGCCAGCCCGAGCCGCACCCGCCGGTGCACCGGGAGCCGGGTGACGTCCCGGCCGCCCAGCAGCACCCGGCCGGCATCCGGGCGGGCGGTCCCGGCCAGACAGTCGAACAGCGTGCTCTTCCCCGCCCCGTTCGGCCCGATCAACGCCGTCACCCGCCCCGGCTCCGTGACCAGATCGACCCCCGCCACCGCCTCGATCCCCCCGTACCGCCGCACCACCCCGCGGGCCGTCAGCCGGGTGGCGGGCACCCCGGCCGACGGCGCGACGGCGCGACGCGGCCCGGTCACGGCCCGGCCTCCCCCGGAGCCTCCCCGGGCGCCTCGCCCCCGGCCGTCCGGCGGGCCGCGATCAGCGCCCGCACCCGCCGCCCCACCGGCGACAGCCGGCCCGTGGGCAGGGGCGGCGCCGCTGCCGGCAACGCCGACGGGGTACCGGGCCGCACCGCCGCCCGGGCCGTGGCGAGGCCGGCGAGGCCGCCCGGCAGCCGGCCGATCGCGGCCGCCAGCACGCCGACCGCGACCGCCGACACCCCCGCCACCGTGCCCGCGTCCAGACCGGTGAGCAGCGCCGCCGCCAGGACCGCCGCCAACGCGCTGTCCGCGCCCGCGACGACCACGGCCGCGAACCAGAGCAGACCCTGCACGGGGTCGAACGCCGCCGGGTCGAACGCGCGCCCGGCCATGCCCATCAGCCCGCCGCCGAGCGCTGCCAGCGCCGCACCCACCACGAAGGCGCACAGCTTGAGCCCCGGCACGTTCACCCCCGCCGCGGCCGCCCCCGGTTCGTGGTCGCGCATCGCGCTCAGCGCCCGGCCGGTGCGCCCGCCGTGCAGGGCCCGCACCACGGCCGCGCCCAGCCCGAGCAGCAGCAGTTCGGCGACGTAGAACGCGCGGTCGCCCGCCAGGAACGCGGGCCGGTCCAGGACCAGCCCGGTGGTGGCGTACGGCTGCTGGAAGACGAACCGGCTGAGCGTCGTGCCGACCGCGAAGGTCACCAGCGCCAGGGCCAGGCCGCGCCGCCGGATCGCCGGCCAGCCGGTGAGCAGGCCGAGCGGCGCGGTGGCGAGCACGGCGAACAGCAGCGCGGGCACGGCCGGCAGGGCGGGCAGCCCGGGGATCCGCCCGGACATCAGCAGCGCCGTCCCGAGCGCCCCCAGCCCCGCGTACCCGGCCTGGCCCAGCGAGATCTGCCCGCCGTAGCCGGTCACCACCACGATCGACAGCAGCACCAGCGCCAGCGCCGGCACCAGCAGCGCGCTGCGCAGGTCGTTGCCGCGGAAGCCGAGCGGCAGCAGGAGCAGCACCAGGCAGACCGCCCGCGCCGCCCAGGCACCCCCGCCGCCCCGTGCCCGCACCCACGGGGGGACGGGCGACCCGTCCGGCCGCCCCCGCCCGTCGGTGAGCCCGGGGCCGGCCAGCAGCGCGGCGACCAGCAGCGCCACCACGAACAGGTTCGCCTGCACCGCCTGCACCAGCGGCAGCAGCTGCCCGTCCGGCCGGAACCGGGTCAGCTCGGCCTGCAGCACGCCCAGCCCCAGCCCGGTCACCACCGCGACCGGGATGCTCCGCAGCCGGGCCGCCACCGCGACGGCCATCGTCTCCATGACCAGCAGCGGCAGCCCGTACGGGTCGAGCAGCAGGTACGGCGCGAGCGCGATCCCGACCAGCCCCGCGGTGAACGAGCCGAACGCCCACCCGGCCGCGGACACCCGGTCGGCGTCCACCCCGGCCAGTTCGGCGAGCCGCCGGTCGTCCACCACCGCCCGCAGCCGCAGGCCGAACGGCGTGAACCGGGTCGTCGCCCCGACCGCCAGGGCGAGCACCAGGATCGCGGCCAGCTGCGCCACCGTGTCCGGGCGCAGGGTGTGCCCGCCGGGCAGCGCGATCGGTGCCCCGCCGAGCGGGGACGGCGCGCCGCCCACCGGCGCGGCCCCCCACACCAGCACCACCACCCCGATGAGCAGCACGAACACACCGAGGCCGGCCACCATCGTCTCGGCCGGTCCGGCACCGCGCCGTTGCAGCGGCCGGTACACCAGGACGTCCAACAGCACTCCGAGGGCCGGCGCCACCAGCAGCAGACAGCACCCCACGGCCGGCCAGACCGGCCAGCCCCGCACGACGACCAGGTCGCGCAGCAGGTAGGCGACGAACATGGCCTGCGCGCCCTGGGCGAGGTTGAGCACACCGGTGGCGCGGTGGCAGACGACCAGGCCGATGCCGCTGAGCGCGGCGGCGCTGCCGACGGTCAGTCCGGCGAGCGCGAGGTCGGCGGTGAGACCGGTCGAGTCGAGACCGGCGGCGTGGAGCACCGTCGCGTGGAGCACGGTCGGGTGGAGCGGGATCGCGGGGAGGGCGCTCGCGCCGAGGGCTGCCGAACCGAGCCCGGTCATCGGCCCGCCGCCTCAGCCGGTCGGCGGGCGCGGATCGCCCGGACGGGTGGTGGAGCCGTCGGACGGCTCACCGGCCGGCCCCGGGTCGCAGAGCGGGCAGGGCGTGAGCCCGCGCTCCCGGACGGTGGAGGCGTCGACGGGCGCGGCGGCGGCCTTACCCGCCACCAGCGGGCAGTCCGGGCGGTGGTAGAGCGTGCCACCGGGCACGGCCAGCGGGGCGCCGGTGGCGGCGGCCGGCGCGTCGTCGCCGGGCCGCGCCGGATCGACGAGCAGGGCGTACAGGTGCTCGATCCGGCGGTCCGTGGCCGTGGGCGCCCCCGAGAGCGGCGGTGACGGCGGTCCGGGGCGGCCGCGCCCGGGCGGGCGCACGGCGACCAGGACGGCGCCCGCCACGATCAGCGCCGCCCCCGGGACGGTCGCCGACGCCAGGTAGGGGACCTGCTCCTCGACAAAACGCTCGCCGGACACCCCGTACCAGCCCAGCACGCAGAGCACCGCGCCCACGGCGACCAGCGCCCATCCGGCCCACCCGCCGTTCTCCCGGGCCGAGCGCACCGCGCTCGCCGCCGCGCCCTTCGCGCGGTTCGTACCGCTTGGTCGCCCCTGTGTCCCGGATTGCGATTCGTCCATGGATCCGCCTTGATGGTGTCACTTGCGACGTTTCCAGGATCGGCCTGGAACAGCATCCGGAACGGCGCGAACCGGCCCGAGCGGCGCCCGCGAGGCGCGCCCGCCGGTTCCGCCCGCCCCGGCCGTCGAGAGCCGTCGAGAGGAACACCATGCACGTGAGGCAGAGCGGTACCCGGCGGGCCGCCGGCCCGGTCCTGCGGTCGGCGGGCGCCCTGCTCGCGCTGCTGCTGGCGGTCGCGGCGGCCGCCTGCAGCAGCGGCAAGTCGGAGTCCTCGACGGCGAGCCCGTCGCCGCCCGCCGCGACCGCCACCGCGACCGGCACCGAGACCGCGACCGGGACCGCGACCGGGACGATGACCGCGACGGCCACGCAGACGGCCACCGGGACCACGAGCCCCAGTCCCGGGGCGACCGCGCCCGCCGACCCGGCGGCGGCCACCTCCGAGATCACCGCCAACTGGCAGAAGTTCTTCGACCCGACCACCCCGATCCCCGAGAAGGCCGCGCTGCTCCAGAACGGTGACACGCTGCTGCCCGTCCTGGAGGGCTTCGCCCAGGACCCGCGGGTCGGCCAGGTGCAGGCCAAGGTGACGAACGTGGCGTTCACCTCCGCGACCGAGGCGACCGTCACCTATGAGCTGTCCCTCCAGGGCAGCGTGGTCGAACCGGCCGCGACCGGCCAGGCGGTGCTGGACAACGGCACCTGGAAGGTCTCCCGCGCGACCCTCTGCGGACTGCTGACCCAGGCCGCCGGTGCCACCGGCACCCCGATCCCCGGATGCAGCTGATCCCTGCCCCGCGTCGGCGCCCGCGCCCCGCCGCCCCCGCCCTCGCTCTTGCCCTGGCCCTCGTCCTCGTCCTCGTGCTCGTGCTGTCGGCAGGGGTGGCCGGCTGCGGGACCCGCCTGCCGCCCGATGCCTTCGGCGCCCGCCCCACCACGGCGGGCGCCACCGGGACCGGGCCCGGGGGGAGCGCCGCCGGGAACCCGGCCTCCGACACCGGCGTCACCCCGACCGAGATCCGGGTCGGCATCGTCACCTCGCTGACCAGCCCCGTCGGCAGCGAGGTGTTCAGCGGTCCGCGCTACGGCGCCCAGGCCTTCTTCCAGGCACTCAACGACCACGGCGGCCTGCACGGCCGCACCGTCAAGGTCGTCACCTGCGACGACGGCGGCAGCGGCATCGGCAACCAGGACTGCGTGCACCGGCTGATCGACCAGTCGCACGTCCTCGCCTTCGTCTCCGGCAGCGTCCTCGACTACGCCGGCGCCCCCTACGTGAGCGGCAAGGCGGTGCCGGACGTCGGCGGCCAGCCGATCGGCACCGCCTACGACCGCTGGCCGCACCTGTACGGCATCTACGGCAGCAACGCGCCGCGCGACGGGCACGCCGTCGGCTGGAACGGCACCCTCTACCAGTCCACCGAGGTGTTCCGTTTCTTCAAGCAGAAGCTGGGTGCCACCAGCGCCGCCGTGGTCGCCTACAACCAGGCCGACTCCGCCCGCTACGCCGCCCAGCTGCGCGCCGGCCTGGAGGCCGAGGGCTACCGAGTGCTCGTCCAGACGGTGGACTTCGCGCTGCCGAACTTCCAGGCGGTGGCCGCGGCCGTGCGGGCGGACGGCTCGCAGTTGCTGTTCGACGCCATGGACACCCGGGGCAACGCCGCGCTCTGCCGCTCCCTGGACGAGTCCGGGGTCCACATCACCGCCAAGGTGACCAATGTGCAGAACTGGTCGGAGTCGGTGCGCACCGACTACCAGGCCTCGCCCACCTGCCGCAACGAGCTCTGGGCCACCTCCTCCTCGCTCAACTACGAGGACGTCGGCCACCCGGCGGTGGCCGCGTTCCGGGCGGCGATGGCGCGCTACTACCCGGACCGCGAGCCGCTGCTCTCGGCCTGGGAGCTGGAGGGCTGGGCGGGCGCCCAGTGGCTCACCGACGCGATGGACTCCTGCGGCGCGGACCTCACCCGGGCCTGCGTCGAACGGTTCATGAACCGCCCCGAGCCCTACGACGCGCACGGGCTGATCCTGCCCGCCTCGTTCGTCCCCCAGCCCCCGCCGACCGGGCTCACCCGGGCCTGCCTGAACGCGGCCCGCTGGCAGGACTCCGCCGAGGGCGGGCGCGGCGGCTGGGTCACCCAGGTGGCCTCGATGACCACCACCTGCTTCGACGTGCCGCAGCTGCCGTACCAGCCGTGAGCCGCCCGGCCCCCTGGTGGTGGATCAGCCGAGGCGCTCCACCACGACCATCGCCGCGTCGTCGTCCAGCCGCCCGCCGACGTACGCGAGCAGGTCGCGGCGCAGGTGGTGCAGCAGGGCCGCCGGGCGTTCGGCGGGGTGGGCGGCGGTCCGTTCGGCGGTCCGCTCGGACAGGGGGTAGAAGCGCCGCGCGTCGTCGCGGGCCTCGATCACGCCGTCGGTGTAGATCAGCAGCCGGTCGCCGGGCAGGAACGCGAACTCCTCCACCGAGTAGGGCTCCGGGGCCAGTTCGCCGAGGCCGAGCGGCGGCGCGGTACGGCCGGGCTCCAGGGTGGTGACCAGGCCGTCGTGCAGCAGGAGCGGCGGCGGGTGGCCGCAGTCGACCAGCCGGATCACCGCCTCGTCGTCCGGGATGTCCAGGACGAGGGCGGTGATGAACGACTCGCCGCTGTCGTCCGTGGCGGCGGACGCGGACGCGGCGGACGTCGTGGTTGCGGGGGTCGCGGGGGTCGGTGCTGCCGGGGAGGCATGGGCCGGCGCGTAGCCGGGCGGCGGTGGACGGGCGCCCGGCCGGAGCGGGGGCGGGAGCCGCGGCTGCTCCTCGGCGCCCCGGTCCTCGGCGCCCCGGTCCTGGGTGCCCCGGTCCTGGGTGCGCTGCTGCTCCGCGAGCTGGGCGAGGTCCCAGGCGATGCTGCCGTCGAGGTAGCCGACCAGGCCCGGCAGCTCGGCGTGCAGGTGCGCGGCGGCCCGGAACGCCCCGAGCAGCAGCGCGGCGTCGCCGAGCGAGGACAGGCCCTTGCCGCGCACGTCGCCGACCAGCAGCCGGGTGCCGACGGTGGTGCGGGCCGCCGCGTAGAGGTCGCCGCCGACCTGGGCCTCCGCCTCGGCGGCCAGGTAGACCGAGGCCAGGCGCAGCGGGCCGATCCGCTCGGGCAGCGGGCGCAGCAGGACGCGCTGCGCCGCCTCGGAGACTGAGCGGACCTGGGCGAGTTGGCGCTCGTGGCGGTCGCGCAGCGCGCGCAGGCCGACGATGAGGGCCGAGACGGCGATCAGGGCGCCGAGCTGGGTCTCGTGGTTGGCGGTGGTGAGGCCGTCGCGCAGGATGCCGATGACGGTGAGCCCGGCGATCGCCAGCACCGCCACGACGGCGGTGGCCCGGGCACCGGCGACGGACGCGGTGAGCGCGGGGGCGACGATCAGCAGCGGGCCCAGGTGGATGCTCGGCGGGGAGAGCACGTCGACCACCGTGATCACCACGATCAGCGCGAGCGGGACCGCCGTCATCGCCCGGCGGCCGGGCCGCCGGGAACGGCGGCGGTCGCGGGAACGCCGGTCGTCGGGGTGCCCCGCGCCGGGGTGCCGCTCGCGGGGAGGCTGCCGAGGTGGCACCTCTCCTCTGTACACCGTCCGGGTGGTCCGCCGCACCCCGAGCCGGTCGGTGGTCCGGCCCGGCCGGCGGCCGGGTCAGCCTTCGCTCGGCCTTCGCTCGGCCTTCGCTCAGCCTTCCGAGCCGTAGCGGGCGAGGTAGTCGGCGAAGCGGGAGACGTCCTCGTCCGACCAGTCGGTGAAGCGGGCGGCGAAGGAGAGCCGCCGCTGCTCGTTGGCCTCGCGCAGCAGGGTCAGCCCGGCGTCGGTGGCGAGCAGGATCTGCCCGCGCTGGTCCTCCGGGTCGGTCTCGCGGCGCAGCAGCCCCAGCTTCTCCAGGGCAGTGACCTGGCGGCTCACCGTGGACTTGTCGAGCATGAAGTGCGCGGCGACGTCGGCGGCCCGGCAGCCGCCGCGCTCGGTGATGAGGTCCAGGATGCTGTAGGTGACCAGCGAGAGGTCCGGGTGCAGCTGGGACGCCTTGTGGCGGGCGCGGCGGGCGAAGGCGGTCAGCTCGCGCTGGATGGTGGCGATCGACGTCTCGCGGTCGGGCACGGTGACCTACCTCCTCGGGGCCTCGGGCTTTGTTGCACTATACAACGAGTTTGGGGGTGGAGGGGCGACGGGGCCGCCAGGCACGCGCGGCCGCGATCCGCCGGGTGGCGCTCGGGTGAGTGGCGAACAGTAGCTCAAGCACCCGCGGCGGGTCGACGTCGGAGACGTTGGTGACCGCCAGCCTGCGCTGCATCGCGATGAACTGCTCGACGTCCCCGGTCAGTTCGAGGGCGTGCCGGTCCGCCCGGGTCTCCACCCGACGGCTCACCGCGCACTGCACCGGCCCGGACAGCGCCCCCAGCAGCGCGGCGACCGCCGCGAGCAGCGGCAGCGACCGCGGATCGGCCGCGTCCGTCGCGCCCGCCGCCGACAGCAGCGCGTCCCAGCCGGAAGCCAGGCCCAGCAGCACGACCACGACGGCCGCGCCCACCGCGCCCAGCACCGTGCCGGTCAGCACGTCCCGGTGCTTGACGTGCCCCAGTTCGTGCGCGACGACCAGCTCCACCTCGCGCGGGTCGGCCGTCGACAGCAGCGTGTCGTACACGACGATCCGCCGGGTCGCGCCCAGGCCCGAGACGTAGGCGTTCAGCGCCGTGGTGCGGCGCGAGGCGTCGGCCACCAGGACGTCCCGCACCCGGACGCCGTCCCGCTCGGCCAGGCCCAGCAGTGCCTCGCGTTGCGGGCCCGGCTCCATCGGGGTGAAGCGGTTGAACACCGGCTCGACGAGCAGGGGGTAGAGGAAGGAGAGGGCGGCGGTCAGCAGCGCGGCCACGCCCGCCGCCGGGATCCACCAGCGGTCCGGCGAGCGGTCGGTGAGCGCGTAGAGGCCGAAGGCCACCGGGAGGGCGAGGGCCAGCGTCAGTGCCAGCCCGCGCAGGACGTCCACCGCCCAGCCGGCCCAGCCCTGGGTGACCAGGCCGAACCGGGCCCGCACCGACCGGGCGCCCGCCCCGAACGGCAGCTGTGCCAGCTGCCCGAGCAGCACCAGCGCGGCGGCGCCGGCGAGTACCTCCGCCGTCCGCGAGCCGCCGAACCATCCGCCGACCGTCGAGACCAGCCCGGCGCCGGCGGGCGTCAGGCCGAGCACCAGGGTCAGTGCCAGGCCGGTGAGCCGTCCGCCGAGCGCCCACGGGAGCTGGCTCCTGCGCAGCGCGCGGCCGCGGGCGCGTTGGGCGGGGGTGAAGTCGGGCGCCGGGGCGGGGTGGTCGCCGCCCGGAGTTGGGCTGACAGAATCTGTCATCTGTTATCCGTCATCTGAAATCTGTCAGCTGTCAACTGTCAGCTGTCAGGCGTCGGCCGTCGATCGTCGATGGTCATCTTGTCCTTCGGTCGTCAGCATGTCACTCCTCGGCGGACCCCGTGGCGCCGTGGGTGCCCGCGCGGAGCAGCTGGTGGCCGAGGTCGACCAGCGCCCGGCCGACCGCGAAGTCGTCGCCCACCGCCGGCGCCGGGGCGTCCAGCGGATTGCGGTGGGCCAGCGCGTCGCTGTGCAGCACGGTGCCGTCGGCGTCGAGCACCGCGTGCACCCGGGTGGTGTCGCGGTCCTCGACCACGTGCAGGCTCAACTGCCAGTCCTTGGTGCGGACGGCCGTCTGGCCACCGCCCGCCGCCTCCGAAGCCGTGGCGGCCGCCGCGAGCGGCGCGGGCGCTGCGGCGGTCCCGTCCGCCCGGACGATCACCACCGGGCACGACCCGTGCACGGCGCAGCGTGTGCTCACCGACCCCAGCAGCGTCCGGGCGAACGTCCCGCGGCCCCGGCTGCCGAGCACCAGCAGATCGGCGTCCTCGGCGGCCTCCAACAGCGCCTCGGCCGCGTGCCCCAGCACCAGGCTCTCCGTGACCGGCACCGGCCGCCGCGCACCGATCACCTCGTCCACCTCGGCGGTCAGCGTCCGGCGAGCCGACTGCTCGAAGCCGTCGTCCACCATCGGGGCGAACCAGCCGTACAGCGACGGGTACTCCCACGCGGCCACCGCGTGCACCGTCGCTCCCGTCAGCACCGCCTGTCCGACCGCCCAGCGCAGCGCCGCCTTCGACGGCGCCGAGCCGTCGATCCCCACGACGATCCGCCGCCCGGTGCCCGTGGTCCCACTGCCCGTGGTCCCGCCGCCCGTGATCCCGGTGTCCGTGGTTCCGTTGCCGGCCATGACCCACACCGCCCGCCTGCCGTCACGGCCCCGGCACCCTCGCGGGGCCTCCACGCTTCCACGCTGCGCGCCACCCCGGGCGCCGCGCCAGGGACGGAATGGCCAAGGCGCGGCAGCGGGTTGGGACGCGCGGGCCCGGAGCGGGCGGCCCCGGACGCCGGGCGACGGGCGGGTTTCGATTGTGGAGGCGGGGCGAAGGCGGCGCGGGGGAGTGGCGTAGGCTGACCGCTTCCGGATCGACCTTGGGGGAACAACTCATGCGCCGTGCCGCGGCCGCCGTCGCCCTGCTGATCGGGCTGATACCCGTGGCCGCCTGCGGGCCGGACGACCCCGATCCGGCCGCCGTGAAGGCATCGAAGTCGGCCAAGGCGGCGGCCGACGCGGCCGCCGCAAAGGCCTCGCCCGGTGCGTCCGACGGTTCCGCCGCCCCCGGCGACCAGGAGTCCGGCGACACCGCGGCGCCCCGTCCCGACGGCAGCATCACGGTGGCGTTCGCCGGGGACGTCCACTTCGAGGGCCGCACCGAGGCCCGGCTCTCCGTGCAGCCGCCCGAGACGGCGCTCGGCCCGATGGCCAAGACCCTCTCCGCCGCCGACCTGGCCGTGCTCAACCTGGAGACCGCGATCACCGAACGCGGCGCCCCCGAGCCCAAGACGTACACCTTCCGCACCTCGCCCAAGGCGCTCACCGCGCTCAAGGACTCCGGCGTCGACGTCGTCTCGCTCGCCAACAACCACGCGGTCGACTACGGCGCCGACGGTCTCACCGACACCCTCGCCGCGAAGGCCTCCTCGCCGGTCCCGATCGTCGGCTTCGGCCGCAACTCCGAGGAGGCGTACGCCCCGTACGTCAGCACGGTGCGCGGGGTGAAGGTCGCGGTGGTGGCGGCCAGCCAGGTCGAGGACCTCACCAACCAGAAGTGGCGGGCCGGCGCGAACAAGCCCGGCATCGCCTCGGCGCTGGACACCGCCGCGCTGCTCAAGGCGGTCGGCGAGGCGAAACGCCAGGCGCCGGTGGTGCTCGTCTACCTGCACTGGGGCGACGAGGGCAAGGCCTGTCCCACCGCCGCGCAGACCGCGATCGCCAAGAAGCTCGCCGCCGCGGGTGCGACCGCCGTGGTCGGCACGCACGCGCACACCATGCTCGGCGCCGGGATGATCGGGGACACCTACATCGGGTACGGCTTCGGCAACTTCCTCTGGTACGGCACCTCCAACTACGCCAACTCCAACGAGACCGGGGTCACGACGCTGACCGTCAGCCCGGCCGGCAAGGTGCTCGGCGAGGCGTTCGCCCCGGCGAGCATCGACGACAAGGGCGTGCCGGTGCCGCAGTCCGGTGCCGCCGCCACCGCCGCCCTCAAACGCCGCGACGGTCTGCGCGGTTGCACCGGCCTGGCCCCCGTTCCAGGCCCCGCCGCCGCGTCGGTCGGCGCGTCCAGCACCGGGTCCGGCACCGGCACTGCCTCGGGCGCCGCGCGGACCCCTGCCCCCACGCCCACGCCCACGCCCACCCGCACCGCTTCACGCTGAGCGGTGGACGGCGGTGATCGCTACGGTGTACTTCCCGGGGCCCGACCGGCCGACGAAGGAACGTGGGGGCGTGCGGTGATCGAGGCGGAGCTGAAGGCGGTGGTGCGTGAACCGGACACCGTGCTGCGACGGTTGGAGGACGCGTACGGGCCGGGGCGCGCCGAGGTGTACCGGGACACCTACTACGACACGGCCGGCGGTCGGCTCTCCGCAACCGACCGTGAGTTGCGGATCCGCGAGCTGCCCGCCGCGCTCGCGGCCGTCCGGGCGGTGCTGGCCGGGCTCGGCGTGCCGGAGGGTGACCTGACCGTCGAGCCGTACACCGCCGCCGTGGCGGCCGCCCGCCTTCGTCCGCCTCGACCGTGACGCGCCGTCAATCCTTGTGGTCCGCCTCGCCGTGCTTCCAGTAGCCCTTGCTGTGGACGCGTTCGCGAGGCAGCGCCCAGTCGGTCAGCAGGTGACGGCGCACGGTGGCCACGGAGTTCGCCTCGCCCGCCAGCCAGGCCGCGGTGCCGGCCGGGAGGTCGGTGGTGAGCAGGGTGTCCGCGAGCGTGCGGCCCTTCGGCAGGCCGGGGTCGCGGGTCAGCCAGTGCGCGGTCAGGCCGACCCGGTCGGGCAGTGGCACGGCGGACCCGGCCGCGTCGCCGACCTCGACGAACAGGGAGACCGGGACGGCCGGCGCGAGGTCGTCGAGGATGGTGAGCGCGGCGGGCAGGGCGCTCTCGTCGGCGGCGAGCAGTACATGGCCGGCGTCGTCGAAGGAGGGGCGGCGGCCGCGTGGCCCGGCCAGTCGGGCCGGATCGCCGGGGCGGGCGATCTCGGCCCAGCGGGACAGCGGACCGTTGCCGTGCAGGACGACGTCGATGTCCACCTCGCGCTCGGCCGGGCGGTGGTGGCGGATGGTGTAGGCCCGGGAGTGGCCCTCGGGAAGCCCCAACTTGACCCACTGGGTGGGGTGTTCGATGGCGAGGGTGTCCAGGCTGGGTCCGGTGAAGGTGAGCCGGACGAGGGCGGGGGTGAGCGGGGTGACGGCGACGACCCGTACGTCGTGGGTCGGCCGGGGGCGACGGAACACGGTGACTCCTGGCGGGGATCCGGTGCGCGCGGGCGGTCGACCCGGAGGTGAACACGGGCCGGGCGCGGCGCAGTTGGGAAGGGGATGGGTCAGCGGGAAAGGTGCTGGTCGAGCAGTGCGTCGACAAACGCGGCGTCCAGCGGGCGGCGCAGCACCAGCGCGCGGTGGTAGAGCGGGGCGAGCAGGGTGTCCAGCAGGACGGCGGCCTCGTCGGCACCGATCTCGTCGGCACGCGTTCCCGAACCCGCACCTGCGTCCGTAGCCGAGCCCGATTCCGACTCCGCGCCCGCGCCTGTGCCGATTCCGAGGCAGGCGCGGGTGTGCGCGATGTCCCGGGCGCGCAGCTCGTCCAGGAACCCGCCGTGCAGCAACTCGGCGGTCCGGGCGTCCAGTTGGGCGTGGCCGAGGAGCGCCTGGAGGACCTGGCCGGCCGGTTCCGTGCCGAGGAAGGCCGCGAACCGGTGGACGTAGGCGCGCAGGTCGGCCGGACCGGAAGGCGTGTCGGACGGCCAGGCCAGGGCGGTGGCCGCGTCGAGGACGAGGTTGTCGAAGAGGATGTCGACCTTCGACTTCCACCACCGGTAGATCGTCTGCTTGGCGACCCCGGCGGCGGCGGCGATGCCCTCGATGGTGAGGCCCTCGAAGCCCACCTCCACCAGGAGGTCGTCGGCGGCGTTCAGCACCGCCAGGCGCGCGGCCTCGCTGCGCCGTCCGCTGCCGGTACCGCCAACGGCTCCGGTGCCGCTTCCGCTCCCCGCCGGGGTGGCGGCGCTCGCCCGGCCGCCGACGGCGCGGCTTCCGGTGGCGGGGCGGGGCTGGGCGGCGATGGCGGGTCGGTCCTTGTCCGGGGGCCGCTGCGGGCCGGTGGCGGTGGGCACGGCCATCCTCTCACGCCCGCTCGGGACGGGTGGTCGGCGCCTGTCGGGCTCCGCGCGGCCGACGCACCAGCCCCGCCGCGATCACCAGTGCCAGCAGGGCGACCACGGCGCTGAAGGCGACCCCGCCGGTCCGCAGGTCGGTCACCCGCACCAGCACGCCGACGCCGATCACCGGCAGCGAGAGCATGGTGAACAGCACCGCGAAGAAGGCGGACACCGTCTCGCCGCGCTGCTGCGGCGCCACCCCGCCGTTGATGGTGCCCAGTCCGGTGCCGATGGCCGTGCCGGTGGCGAGGCCGTTGACGCAGGCGCCGAGCAACAGCGGGGCCAGTGTGCCGCCGAGCAGTGCTCCGGCGACCAGTCCGGCGGCCAGCACCAGCCCGGCGCAGGCCAGCGGAAGCGCGCGGGCCGGCGGCAGGATCCGGACGAGGAGCTGTCCGACGGCGGTGGAGAGGAAGGCCAGCGCGACGACGAGCCCGGTCAGCGCGTGGTGGTGCAGGTGGAGCACGGTGGCCAGGAAGAGCCCGCTGACCGCCGTCAGCACACCGGTGACGGCGAATCCGGCGCCGCCGGCGAGCGCGGCGCGCAGGAAGTCGGCGCGGATCGCGGGCGGGACGCGCAGCGGCTGGAGGCGCAGCCGGAACCGGGACGCGGCGCGCAGCTCGGCGGGCACCGTCTCGGGGACGGCGAGCAGGCCGAGCAGGGCGGCGCCGGTGAGGACGAGCGTGACCGTCCAGGGGAGCCGCAGCGGCGAGCCGGCCCATTCGGCGAGGCCGCCGGCGAGCAGGGTGCCGCCGGCCAGGCCGCCCATGTTGGCGGCGAGCGCCAGGGTCTGGGCGCGCAGTCGGCGCTCCGGCGGGGCGAGGTCGAGCAGGGCGGCGGTGGCGGCGCCGGTGACCAGGGCGGCGCCGAAGCCGGACAGCACGCGGGCGGCGAGCAGCCAGGGCAGTGAGTCGGCGGCCTCGAACAGCCCGGCGGCGGCCGCGGCGAGCAGCAGGGCCGCCAGCAGGACGGGCCGGCGGCCGATCTGGTCGGAGAGCCGGCCGAGGGCGAGCAGTCCGGCGACCACGCCGAGCGCGTAGACGGCGAAGACCACCGTGACGGTGAACGTCGAGAAGCCGAAGCCCTGTTGGTAGAGGGGGTAGAGCGGGGTGGGGACGGTGGTGCCGGCCATGGTGACCCAGAAGGCGAGGGCGACGGCGGCCGGGGCGAGGCGACCGCCGGGGCGTCGGGGCGGGGCGGAGTGCATGGGTGTTCCTCGGGTGGGGAGACGGGGATGGCTCGGAAGGAGTGAAGACGTGAAGATGCGAAGGCGCAGACGTGCGGAGGCACAGAGCGTGGAGGCTCGGAGCGCCAAAAGTGGACGAAACGTTGCGTCTCGATTCGACGCCGCGACCGTAGCACTGGACGCAACGTTGCGTCTAGATTCCTCGACCGCCCGGCCCCGGCGCTCCGCCCGCGCCACCGACCGCAGTTGACGCCCCCGCAGGGGTCGCCGGGCCGCGCGCGGCCTCTCGGCGGCTCCGAACAACTGTGTTAGGTTAGGCTTGCCTAATGTTGCTGGTCGGAGGGGATTTTCCTGTGCAACAGTCCGAACTCGCCGGCGCCGTCGCGATCGTGACCGGCGCCGGGCAGGGCATCGGCGCGGCCGTGACGCGCGCGCTCGTCGCCGCCGGCGCCGTCGTCGCCGCAGCCGACCGCAACCCCGGCCCGCTCGCCGCCCTCGCGGACGAACTCGCGGAACGGCCGGGCGCCCCGGGCGCGAGCGACCCGGCCACCGGCGGCCCCGTTCACCCCTACCTGCTGGACGTCACCGACGCGGCCGCCGTCGAGTCCACCGTCGCCCTGGTCGAGCGTCAACTCGGCCCGGTCGGGATCCTGGTGAACGTCGCGGGGATCCTGCGCGCCGCGCCGGTGACCGAGCTGAGCGACCAGGACTGGGCCGACACCTTCGCGGTCAACACGACCGGGGTCTTCCACGCCTCGCGCGCGGTCGGGCGACGGATGGCCGGGCGCGGCGGCGGTGTCATCGTCACCGTCGGCTCCAACGCCGCCGGCGTGCCGCGCACCGGGATGGCCGCCTACGCGGCCTCCAAAGCGGCGGCCACCATGTTCACCCGCTGTCTCGGCCTGGAACTCGGCCGCTCGGGGGTGCGCTGCAACATCGTCTCGCCCGGCTCCACCGACACCGAGATGCAGCGCGCGCTCTGGCGCGACGACGCTGCGGCCGCCGAACAGCGCGTCATCGACGGCGACCTGTCCGGCTACCGGGTGGGCATCCCGCTCGGCCGGATCGCCCAACCCGCCGACGTCGCCGAGGCGGTGGCCTTCCTGGTCTCCGACCGGGCCCGCCACATCACCATGCACGACCTCTACGTGGACGGCGGCGCCACCCTGCGCGCCTGACACCCCGGCAGTCCGAACACCGTGCCGCCCGGGCCGTGCCGCCCGGGCAGCCGGACGCCCGGGCACCCGGTGGCCCGGACCGCCGCGCGGACCGCGACCCGGGACGAGCGGCGCCCGGACCCGCCGCCCCGCCGGGGGCCGCACCCCACCGGGGGCCGCACCCCACCGGGGCGCGCCCCGAACCACACCACCCGCCGACCGCCGCGAACAGCGACGCCCGGCGACCACTCGCAGACTGGGAGAATCCAGGTGACCACCGTGCACCACGCCCCCGCCGGGACGGACCACACCGTCATCGGCGCGGCCAGCGGGCTGCTGGGCCAGTATCGGGCCGCGCCCGACGAGGCGTTCTTCGCCTCCCCGACCCGCACGCTGCTCGCCGAGGGCGTGCACGCCCGGGTGCCCCAGGACGGGCGTCCGCTGGCCGAACGGGTCGCCGACACCCTCGCCCGGGCCCGCCGGGACGGCATCGAACACCCGCTGGTGGTGGGCGCGGTGGCGTTCGACCACGACGGCCGGGCCGAACTCGCCGTTCCCGCCCGGCTGCGCGGCTGCGGCGCGCTGCGCGACGACCCGCTGATCGCCCTGCCCGCCCCGGCCGCCGACCGGATCGACTGGAACGTCCGCCCGGTGCCCGCCCCCGAGGCGTACGGCGCCGGCGTCGCCGAGGCCGTGAACCGGCTCCAGGAGGGCGAGTTGAGCAAGGTGGTGCTCGCCCGCACCCTGGAGCTGCAAGCCGACCGCCCGCTCGACCTGCCCGCGATCCTCCAGCGCCTCGCCCGCCGCGACCCCGGCGGCTACACCTTCGGCGTTCCGGCCGGCGGCGGGCGCACCCTCATCGGCGCCAGCCCCGAACTGCTGCTCTCACGCCACGGCGCCGCCGTCGTCGCCAATCCGCTGGCCGGCTCCGTGCCGCGCAGCGCCGACCTCGGCGAGGACGTCCGGCGCGCCGCCGCGCTGCTGGAATCGCCCAAGGACCTGCACGAGCACGCCTTCGTGGTGGAGGCCATCCGCGCCGCGCTCGCCCCGTACTGCCGCACCCTGGACGTGCCGGAACGGCCCACCCTGGTGCGCACGGCCGCGATGTGGCACCTGGCCACCACCATCACCGCCGAACTGGCGGACCCGGCGGTCTCGGCCCTGGAGCTGGCCGTCGCCCTGCACCCGACCCCGGCGGTCTGCGGCAGTCCGACCCCGCTCGCCCGCGCGGCGATCCGCGAGATCGAGCCGTTCGACCGGGGCCTGTACGCGGGCATGGTCGGCTGGGGCGACGCGGACGGCGACGGCGAGTGGGTGGTCACCCTGCGCTGCGCCGAGGCCGACGAGCGGACGCTGCGGGTGTTCGCCGGCGCGGGCGTCGTCGCCGAGTCCCGGCCGGAGGCCGAACTCGCCGAGACCAGCGCCAAGTTCCGTACCTTCCTGGACGCCGCGGGGGTACCGCGGTGAGCGATCCGACCACCCCGGGGGACTCCGTGACCGAACCGCTCGACCTCGATCCGGCGGGCCCGGTGGACCAGCTGGACCACGCGGAGGATCCGATGCGGCGGGTGCTCGCCGGATTCACCCCCTGTCCGGCGGAGTTCGCGGAGCGCTACCGGGCCGCCGGACACTGGCGCGGCGAGACCTTCGGCTCGATGCTGCGCGAGCGCGCCGCCGCTCACCCCGACCGGATCGCCGTCGTCGACCCGGTCGGCGGCGAGGGCGAGGACCCGACCCGCCGCTGGACGTACGCCGAACTCGACCGGCGGGCGGACCGGATGGCCGCCGGGCTGCGCGCCCTGGGCATCGGCCGCGGCGACCGTGTGGTGGTCCAGCTCCCCAACATCGCCGAGTTCTTCGAGGTGGTCTTCGGGCTGTTCCGGATCGGCGCGCTGCCGGTCTTCGCGCTGCCCGCGCACCGGTACACCGAGATCTCCTACTTCTGCGCCTTCACCGGCGCCGTCGGCTACGTCGTCCCGGCCGTCGAGGGCGGCTTCGACTACCGCGAACTCGCCACCCGGGTAAGGGCGGAGACGCCGTCCTTGCGGCACGTCCTGGTGGCGGGCGGCGACGCGGGCGCGCACACGCCGCTGGCCGCCGTCCCGGTGGACCCGGCCGGCGACGGGGAGGAGCCGCAGCCCGAACCGGGGCCGGGCGACGTCGCCTTCCTCCAGCTGTCCGGCGGCAGCACCGGGGTGCCCAAGCTCATCCCGCGCACCCACGACGACTACATCTACTCGCTGCGGGGCTCGGTCGAGCTCTGCGGCCAGGACGAGAACAGCGTCTACCTCGTGGTGCTGCCCGCCGCGCACAACTTCCCGCTCAGCTCGCCGGGTTCGCTCGGCACCCTGTACGCGGGCGGCCGGGTGGTGCTCTGCCCGCAGCCGAGCCCCGAGACGGCGTTCCCACTCATCGAGCGCGAGGGCGTGACCATCACCGGCCTGGTGCCGCCGCTGGCGCTGCTCTGGCTGGAGGCCGCCGAGCGGCGCCGGGCGGCCGGGGCGCCGACCGGGCTGGAGAGCCTGGAAGTGCTGCTGGTCGGCGGTGCCAAGTTCAGCGAGGAGGCCGCCCGGCGGGTGCGCCCGGTGCTGGGCTGCACCCTCCAGCAGGTGTTCGGGATGGCCGAGGGCCTGGTCAACTACACCCGGCTGGACGATCCGGAGGAGGTCATCGTCACCACCCAGGGACGCCCGATCTCCCCGGACGACGAGGTGCGGGTGGTCGACGACCAGGACCGTGAGCTGCCCGACGGCACCACCGGCCACCTGCTCACCCGCGGCCCCTACACCATCCGCGGCTACTGGAACGCGCCTGAGCACAACGCCAACTCCTTCACCACGGACGGCTTCTACCGAACCGGTGACCTGGTCCGACGCACCGCCACCGGCCACCTGGTGGTCGAGGGACGGGCCAAGGACCAGATCAACCGGGGCGGCGAGAAGGTCGCCGCCGAGGAGATCGAGAACCACCTGCTGGCCCATCCGGCCGTGCACGACGCCGCGGTGGTCTCGATGCCCGACCCCTACCTCGGCGAGCGCACCTGTGCCTACGTCGTGCTGCGCGAGGAACACCGCGCGCGCCCGCCGAAGTCCGTCGAGCTGAAGCGCTTCGTGCGGCAGCGCGGGCTGGCCGACTTCAAGGTCCCGGACCGCGTCGAGTTCGTCGACGCCTTCCCCGCCACCGGCATCGGCAAGGTCAGCAAGAAGGACCTGCGCGCCGCCATCGCCGCCGGCCTCGCGACCGGCTGAACGCCCGACGTCCGCGACGTCCGCGACGTACCCGAAGTCCCCGAAGTACCTGAACTCCCCGACACAGCTAAGGAAGCACCGCCGTGGGCCTGCCCCGCATCCCCTCCTATCCGATGCCCGCCGCCACCGACCTGCCGGTCAACCGGGTCGACTGGACGGTCGACCCGTCCCGGGCCGTGCTGCTGGTGCACGACCTGCAGAACCACTTCCTGAGCGCCTTCGACACGACGGCCGCGCCGGTCACCGAACTGTTCGCCAACATCAACCGGCTGCGGGCCTGGGCGGCCGAACACGGCGTCCCGGTCGTCTACTCGGCGCAGCCGGGCGGCCAGACCCCCGAACAGCGCGGCCTGCAGCAGGACTTCTGGGGCCCGGGCATCCCGGACGACCCGCGGGCGGCGGCCATCGCCGACGCCGTCGCCCCGGCCGAGGGCGACCGGCTGCTCACCAAGTGGAAGTACAGCGCCTTCGTCCGCACCGACCTGGACGAGCTGCTGCGCGAGCACGGGCGCGACGAACTGGTGATCACCGGCGTCTACGCCCACATCGGGGTGCAGGCCACCGCCTGCGACGCGTGGATGCGCGACGTCCGGGCGTTCGTGGTGGCCGACGCGGTCGCCGACTTCGGCGCGGACGAGCACCGCGCCGCGCTCACCTGGGTGGCCGGACGCTGCGGCGTGGTCACCGCCACCGATGCCGTACTGGAAGGGAAGTGACGGGCATGGCCTTCACCGTGGAGCGGATCCGGGCCGAGGTCGCCGACCTGCTCGGCGAGGACCCGGCGGACATCCCGCTGGACGAGAACCTGGCCGACTGGGGCCTGGACTCGGTGCGGCTGATGGCGCTGGCCGAGCGCTGGCGGGCCGAGGGCGCCGAGGTGGCCTTTCTGCAGTTGGCCGAGCGCCCGGCCGTCGAGGCCTGGGCCGAGCTGCTCGGCGCGTCCTGATGGAGCCCGGCCCGGGGGCGCCCCGGCCCGCCGGGGTGCGGCGGTGGCCGGCGACCACGGCGATCGGCCCCTTCGAGGCGCAGGCCGCCCGGACGCCGGACGCCCCGGCGCTGCTGCCGGCCGGTGCGCCGCCGGTGAGCTACGGCGCGTTGAACGCGGCGGCGAACCGGACGGCGCGCTTCCTGGCGGAGCGCGGCGCCCGCCCCGGTACGGTCGTCGGCCTCGCGCTCACCCGCCCGGCCGACCTCGTGCCGGCGCTGCTGGCGGTGGCCAAGTCGGGGGCGGCGTATCTGGCGCTGGACCCGGACGACGCGCCGGGGCGGCTGGCCTGGCTGCTGGCGGACGCGTCGCCGGTCTGTGTACTGGGGGAGGGGGTGCGGGACGCGGAACGGCCGGCCGCCGCCGAACTGGCCGGCCGGGCGGTCACCGACCCGCCCCGGGCACTCGCCCCGCAGCATCCGCTCTGTCGGGCGTACGGCCCGGGCGGGCGGCCGGCGGGGGTGTGGACGACGCACGCCGAGGTGGACCGCCGGGTGCGCGAGCTGCAGGCCGCGTACGGGCTCGGGCCGGGCGACCGGGTGCTGCAACTGGGGCTGCCGCTGTGGGAGTTCCTGTGGCCGCTGCGGACCGGGGCGGCGCTGGTGCTGGCCGATCCGGACCGACCGGGCGAGGTGGGGGAGCTGGTCCGGGACGCCGGCGTGACGGCCCTGCGGGCCGCGCCCTCGGTGTTCGGAGAGCCACTGCCCGAGCCGGGACCGGTGCACCTCGTTCCGGAGCGCGGCTGACGACTGACAGCTGACGGCTGACAACTGACAGATTTCAGATGACAGATAACAGCTGACGGATTCTGAAATCTGTCAGCTGTTATCTGTCAGCCGTCAGCGCACCGCCGCCACCGCCGTCACCGCCGCCCCGCCGCGAAGTCCGCCGCCGTCCACGCCATGGCGACGGCGCCCCCCACGATCGCCCGGTCCGCCGCCGGTGAGACGGCGGCTTCGGCGAACGCCGCCTCGTGCGGGCCGCAGGCTCCGCCGGTGATGTCCAGCACCGGGTGGATGGCCGGCAGCACGTGCGAGACGTTGCCCATGTCGGTGCAGGCGAACGGTCCGCTCTCGACCGGCTTCGGACGCCCGACCGCCGCCGCGTTGGCCCGCCACAGGCCGAGCAGCCCGGCGTCGCTGCGGAAGTCCAGGTAGTCCGGCTCGGGCCGGGTCAGCTCGACCTCGCACCCGGTGGCCAGCGCGCCCGCCCGGAAGCAGTCCTCGACCCGGGTGCGCAGCTCGGCGAGGTCCTCGGCCACCGAGGCGCGGATCTCGTACTCGGCCGCGGCGCTGTCGGGGATGAGGTTGGGCGCAGTCCCGGCGGCCGTGGTGATGCCGTGCACCCGCCAGTGCGACGGCAGCTGCTGGCGCAGCAGCCCGAGGGCGACCTGCGCGACGGTGAGCGCGTCGGCGGCGTTGCGCCCCTCGTGCGGATCGAGGCTCGGGTGGGCGGCGCGGCCGGTGTAGCGCACGGAGAGGGTGCCGAGCGCGAAGGAGTGGAAGTCGGCGACCTCCACCGGACAGGGGTGGACCATCATCGCGGCGTCCACGCCGTCGAAGGCGCCCGCGTCCAGCAGCAGCGCCTTGCCCGCCCCGCGCTCCTCGGCCGGGGCGCCGATCACCCGCACGGTGAGCCCGAGCCGGTCCGCGTACGGGGCGAGACCGAGTGCGGCGCCGAGGCCGGCGGCGGCGATGAGGTTGTGGCCGCAGGCGTGGCCGAGCCCGGGCAGCGCGTCGTACTCGCAGACCACGGCGACGGTGACCGGACCGGACCCGAGGCGCGCGTCGAAGGCGGTGGGCAGGCCGTACGCGCCGGGCGCGACGGAGTACCCGTGGGCGCGCAGCAGTTCGGCGCACCACTCGGCGGCCCGGTGCTCCTCGAACGCGGTCTCCGGGTGGGCGTGGATGCGGCGGCTGAGCGCGAGCAGTTCGTCCCGGTGGGCGAGGACGCGCTCGCGCACCGCCTCCTTCACTCCCGGGTCGGCCACGGCCGGCTCGCTCGCGTTCAGTGGGGACATCGGCGCCTCCGGGGGCGTCAGGGCCCGCCTCCCGGCGGGCTGTTGACCAGACGATATGTAGATAGCTTAGGCTAACCTAAGTAGGCAGTAGGCGTTCCGTTGCGCCGGACCCGAGGAGCTCTCAGAACCATGCGTCGCCACCAGGCCGCGTCCGACCCCGTCGCCGTCCCCGCCGCAGCCGACGTGCCGCTGCTCGCCACCCAGGCGGCGATCTGGTACGCCCAGGCGCTCGACCCCGACAGCCCGGTCTACAACACCGGCGACGCCGTCGAGATCACCGGCCCGCTCGACGCCGAACTCTTCGAGACCGCCCTGCGCCGGACCGTCGACGAGGCCGACGCGCTCGGCGCCGTCGTCGTCACCGACGGCGCCGCCGGCGAGGCCCCGCACCAGCGCCTGGTCCCCGGCCGCCCCTGGCCCCTGCACCACCTCGACCTGCGCACCCACGCCGACCCCGAGGCCACCGCCGAGACCTGGATGCGCGCCGACCTCGCCCGCCCCGTCGACCTCGCCGAGGGCCCGCTGTTCACCCAGGCCCTCATCCGCCTCGACGACCGGCGCCACTGGTGGTACCAGCGCGTCCACCACCTCGCCGTCGACGCCTACGCGCTCACCCTCCTCGCCGGCCGGGTCGCCGAGCTCTACACCGCGCTCGCCACCGGCGCCCGCCCCAGCGACCGCACCTTCGCCACTCCCGCGGAGGCCGCCGCCGAGGAGGCCGCCTACCGGACGAGCCCGGACCACGCCGCCGACCGGGAGTTCTGGCGCACCCGACTGGCCGGCGCCGACGCCCCCGCCACCCTCCCCGGCGGCAGCACCCCCACCGGCACCCCCACGGCCACCCCCACCGCCACCCCCACGGCCCCACCCCGCCTCACCGCCGAACTGCCCGCCGGCACCCTGCCCCGCCTGGAGGCCGCCGCCAGGGCCGCCCGCGCCACCTGGGCCGAACTCGTCATCGCCGCCACCGCCGGCTACCTGCACCGCCTCGCCGGCACCGAGGACGTCGTGCTCGGCCTGCCGCTCGCCAACCGCCGCGGCCCCGCCGCCCTGCGCACCCCGATCGCCACCGCCAACGTGCTGCCGCTGCGCCTCGCCGTCCACCCCGGCGACAGCGCCGCCGAACTGCTGCGCCGCGTCGTCCTGGAAGTCCGAGACGTCCGCCGCCACCAGCGCTACCCGCTGGAGGACCTGCGCCGCGACCTCGCCCTCACCGGCACCCGCCGCGCCCTGTTCGGACCGATGGTCAACATCAAGGCCTTTGAGGGCGACCTCGACCTCGCCGGCCTGCCCGGCACCGTCCGCAACCTCGCCGCCGGCCCCGTCGACGACCTCGCCCTCGCCGTCTCGCCCGGCCCCGGCGGCGCCCTGCGGATCGGCCTCGAAGCCCACCCCGACCGCTACGCCGCCGACACCCTGGCCGCCCACCTCGACGGCCTGCTGCGCTACCTCGACGGCCTCGCCACGCTGCTGCTCGACGACCCGCACACGCCGATCGCCAGGATCGACCTGCTCGACGAGGACGCGCTGCGCCGGGCCACCGTCGGCCGAACCGAGCCCCCCGCCACCCGCACCGTGCCCGAACTGCTCGCCGAGCAGGCCGCCCGCACCCCGGACGCGGTCGCCCTGCGCTGCGGCGCCACCACCCTCACCTTCGCCCAACTCGACGCCGCCGCGAGCCGCCTGGCGCACCGCCTCACCGCCCTCGGCACCGGTCCGGGCACCCCCGTCGCCCTCGCCATGCCGCGCGGCGCCGACACCCTGGTCGCCATGTTCGCCGTGCTCAGGGCCGGCGGGGCCTGCCTCTCACTCGACCTCGCCCACCCCTGGCAGCGGATCGCCGACATCCTCGACGACACCCGCCCGGTCTGCGCCGTCGGCACCGCCGAGGCCCTCGCCGCCCTCCCCGGCGCCGCCGGACGCCCCGCCGTCGCCCTCGACGACCCGGCCGTGCGCGCCGACCTCGCCGCGCCGCCCGCAGCGGCGCTCCCCATCGGACCGCTGCCCGCCCCCGACCCCGCGCACACCGCCTACCTGCTGCACACCTCCGGCTCCACCGGCCGCCCCAAGGGCGTCGTCGTCACCCACGCCTCGCTCGCCAACCTGCACGCCGGCCACGGCGAGGACCACATCGCCCCCGCCGTCGCCCGCACCGGCCGCGAGCGCCTGCGCATCGCCCACAGCGCCTCCTTCGCCTTCGACGCCTCCTGGGACCCGGTGCTGTGGATGCTCCACGGCCACGAACTCCACCTGCTCGACGACGACACCTACCGCGACCCGGCCGCCCTCGCCGCCCACGTCCACCACGAGCGGATCGACTACCTCGACGTCACCCCCTCCTACCTCGAAGTCCTGCTCGCCGAGGGCCTGCTGGCCGAGGACCGGCACCGCCCCGCCGTGATCGCGGTCGGCGGCGAGGCCACCCCCGAACCGCTCTGGCGCCGCCTCGCCGCCGTCGACGGCCTCACCCCCGTCAACCTCTACGGCCCCACCGAGACCACCGTCGACGCCTACTCCTGGACCCCGGGACCGGACGGCACCCCCGTCGGCCGCGTCGTGCGCGGCTCGCGCGCCTACGTCCTCGACGGCTCGCTGCGCCCCGCCCCCGACGGTGCCACCGGCGAGCTGTACGTGGCCGGCGCCTGCCTGGCCCACGGCTACCTCGGCCGCCCCGACCTCACCGCCGAACGCTTCCTCGCCGACCCCTACGGCCCGCCCGGCGCCCGGATGTACCGCACCGGAGACCTCGCCCGCCGCCGCCCCGACGGCACCCTCGAATTCCTCGGCCGCGTCGACGACCAGGTGAAGATCCGCGGCTTCCGGATCGAGCCCGGCGAGATCGCCGCCGTCCTGGGCGAACTCCCCGGCGTCGACCGGGCCGTGGTGATCGCCCGCCCCGGCCCCAGCGGCAAGCGCCTGCTCGGCTACGCCGTCCCCGCCGCCGGCGCCGTCCTCGACGCGGCCGCGCTGCGCTCCGCCCTCGCCGCCCGGCTGCCCGAGCACATGGTGCCCGCCGCCGTCCTCGTCCTCGACAGCCTGCCGCGCACCGGCAACGACAAGCTCGACCACCGCGCCCTGCCCGAGCCCGAGTCCACCACCGAGACCCTTGGCGGCGCCGCGCCCGCCACCCCGCCGGAGGAGATCATCTGCGGGCTGTTCGCCGACCTCCTGGAGCGGCCCGGACTGCCCTCCCGTGAAGCCGACTTCTTCGACCTCGGTGGTCACTCCCTGCTCGCCGGACGGCTCGCCGCCCGGCTGCGCGAGGCCCTCGGGGTGGCCGTCGGCTTCGCCGACGTGTTCCGCAACCCCACCCCGGTCGCCCTCGCCGCCCTGCTGCGCGAGCGCTCCGCCCCCGAGCCGCGCCCCGCCCTGGTCCCCGTCGAGCGCACCGGGCACCTGCCGCTCTCCCCGGCCCAGCGGGGTCTCTGGTTCCACTACCGGCTCGAAGGTCCCAGCCCCACCTACAACATCCCGCTCGCCCTCACCCTCGCCGGACCGCTCGACCGCGACGCCCTCGCGCTCGCCGTGACCGACCTCGCGGCCCGGCACGAGACCCTGCGCACGGTCTACGGCGAGTCCGCCGACGGCGAGCCGTACCAGCGGATCCTGCCGCCCGCCCCCGTCGAGCTGCACCACGGCACCGGCCCGCTCGCCGACGCCGTCCGTTACGCCTTCGACCTCGGCGCCGAACCGCCGCTGCGTGCAAGCCTGTTCGACAACTCCGACGGCACCCGAACCCTTCTGTTGCTGCTCCACCACATCGCCGCCGACGGTGCCTCCACCACCCCGCTGGCCCGCGACCTCGCCGCTGCCTACGCCGCCCGCCTCGCCGGCCGATCCCCCGAACTTCCGCCCCTCGACATCCAGTTCGCCGACCACGTGGCCTGGCAGGCACGGCTGCTCGGGACCGCCGAAGCACCCGGCCCGCTCGCCGTGCGCCAACTCGACCACTGGCGCAAGGCCCTGGCCGGCCTGCCCGACCAGCTCGACCTGCCCACCGACCGCCCCCGGCCCGCCGTCGCCTCCCACCGCGGCGCCACCGTGCCGTTCCGCCTCGACGCCGACGCCCACGCCGCCCTGGCCGCACTCGCCCGCACCACCGGCACCAGCGTGTTCACCGCCGTCCAGGCCGGCCTCGCCGCGCTGCTCAGCCGGCACGGCTGCGGCACCGACATCCCGATCGGCACGCCCGTCGCGGGCCGCGAATCCGACGAAACCGCCGCCCTGGTCGGCTACTTCGTCAACTCCGTGGTGCTGCGCACGGAGACGTCCGGCGAGCCGACCTTCCGCGAGCTGCTCGGCCGCGCCCGCACCGCCGTCCTCGCCGCCCACGACCACGCCGACCTGCCCTTCGACCGCCTGGTCGAGGAGCTCAACCCGCCCCGCTCGCTCGCCCGGCACCCGCTGTTCCAGGTCATGCTCGCCTGGCAGTCCGTCCCCGACCGGGAGTTCGAGCTCGGCGGAGGCCTCACCGCCACCATCGCCGCGATCCCCTCCAGCACCGCCAAGTTCGACCTCACCCTCAACGCGGGCGAACTGCGCGAGGGCGGCATCGCGGGCTTCCTGGAGTACCGCACCGACCTCTTCGACGAGGCCACCGTCCAGGCGCTGGCCGAACGCCTGGCCCGGCTGCTCACCGCCGCCGCCACCGACCCCGACACCGCCGTCGGCCTCCTCCCGCAAATCAGTGCGCAGGAGCACCACCGCGCCCTGGTCGAGTGGAACGGCACCCCCGTCGCCTCACCGCCCGATGCGGCAAGGGCCGGCGCCACCCTGCCCGAGCTCTTCGAGGCCGCGGCCCTCGCCCACCCTGTGGCGATCGCCGCCAGTTGCGACGGCGAATCGCTCGAATACGCCGAACTCGGCGCCCGCGCCGACCGGTTGGCCCGTCTGCTGGCCGCCCGCGGCATCGGCCCCGGCACCATCGTCGCGCTCGCCCTGCCGCGCTCCCTGGACCTGGTCGTCGGCCTGCTCGCGGTCGCCAAGGCCGGCGCCGCCTACCTGCCGCTCGACCCTGAGTACCCGGCCGACCGGCTCGCCTACATGCTCTCCGACGCCGCCCCGGCCGCGCTGATCACCGATCGCGCCACCGCGCCCCGGATGCCCGAGCACCACGTCCCGCAACTCCTGGTCGACGGCGGCGAGTCGGACCGCTACCCGGCCGTCCCGCTCGCCCAGCACGAGCGCACCCGGCCGCTGCGCGCGGAGGACACCGCCTATGTGATCTACACCTCCGGCTCCACCGGCCGTCCCAAGGGCGTGCCGATCACCCACCACAACGTCGTCCGGCTGTTCTCCGCCACCGACCACTGGTTCGGCTTCGGCGCCGAGGACGTCTGGACGCTCTTCCACTCCTACGCCTTCGACTTCTCGGTCTGGGAGCTGTGGGGCGCCCTGCTGCACGGCGGCCGGCTCGTCGTCGTCCCGCACCTGGTCAGCCGCGACCCGGCGGCCTTCCTCGACCTGCTCGCCCGCGAGCGGGTGACCGTCCTCAACCAGACGCCGTCCGCCTTCTACCAGCTCAGCGCCGCCGACCGGGAACGCCCCGGCAGCGAACTCGCCCTGCGCTACGTGGTGTTCGGCGGCGAGGCACTCGAACTCGGCCGCCTCGACGACTGGTACGAGCGGCACGCCGAGGACGCGCCCACCCTGGTCAACATGTACGGCATCACCGAGACCACCGTGCACGTCTCCTACCTGGCCCTCGACCGCGCGAGCGCCGCCGCCGGCACCGGCAGCACCATCGGCGTCAACATCCCCGACCTGCGCGTCTACGTCCTCGACCCGTACCTGCGGCCCGTGCCGCCCGGCGTCACCGGCGAGATGTACGTCGCCGGGGCCGGCCTCGCCCGCGGCTACCTCGGCCGCCCGGCGCTCAGCTCCGAGCGCTTCGTCGCCGACCCGTACGCCGAACTGTTCGGCGAGCGCGGCACCCGGATGTACCGCTCCGGTGACCTCGCCCGCCGCCGCGCCGACGGCGTCCTGGAGTACTTCGGCCGCGCCGATCAGCAGGTCAAGATCCGCGGCTTCCGGATCGAACTCGGCGAGATCGAGGCCGTGCTGGCTTCTCACCCGGCCGTCGCCGACGCCGCCGTGATCGTGCGCGAAGACGTGCCCGGCGACAAGCGCCTGGTCGGCTACGCCGTCCTCGCCCCCGGCGCGGAGCCGGCCGGCGCGGAGGAACTGCGCGCCCGGACCGCCGCCGACCTGCCGGTCCACATGGTCCCGTCCGCCGTGGTGCTGCTGGACCGCCTTCCGCTCACCGCCAACGGCAAGCTCGACCGGCGCGCGCTGCCCGCCCCCGACGCCCCCGAGGCCGGCAGCGGGCGGCCCCCGCGCAACCCGCGCGAGCAGCAGCTCTGCGAGCTGTTCGCCGAGGTCCTGGGCGTCCCGGCGGTCGGCGTCGAGGACGACTTCTTCGCCCTCGGCGGCCACTCGCTGCTGGTCGTCCGGCTCGCCGGCCGGATCCGCGCCGTGCTCGGCCTGGAGGTCGGCATCGGCACGCTGTTCCAGGCACCCACCGTCGCCGCCCTGGACGCCGCGCTCGCCGCCGACACCCCCGGCGCCGACGCGCTGGACGTCCTGCTGCCGCTGCGGCCAACCGCCCCCGGCCGGCGCAACCCGCTGTTCGCCGTCCACCCGGCCGGCGGCCTCAGCTGGTGTTACACCGGCCTGATCCGCAACCTCCCGGCCGACGTGCCGATCTACGGCCTCCAGGCACAGGGTGTCGGCGCCGCCACCGCGGGCGAGCCGCTGCCCGCCACGATGGAGGAACTGGCGGCGCACTACGTCGACCGGCTGCGGGAGGTCCAGCCCGAGGGCCCCTACCGGCTGCTCGGCTGGTCCACCGGCGGCATCATCGCTCACGCCATGGCCGCCCGGCTGGAGGAACTGGGCTGCGCGGTCGAGCTGTTGGCCGTGCTCGACGCCTACCCGGCCGAGGGCTTCCGCGACCTGCCCGTCCCGGACCAGGCCGAGGCCCTGGAGGCGCTGCTCACCATGGGCGGCTACGGTCCGGAGGACCTCGACGGGCGGCCGCTCGAACTCGGCCACGTCACCGAGCTGCTGCGCCGCGAGGGCAGCCCGCTGGCCGGCCTGGACGACGCCACCGTCGAGGCGCTCAACCGGATCTACCTCCACATCAACCACCTGGTGCGCGGCTACGACCACCGCCGCCTCCGGGGCGACGTGCTGTTCTTCCGCGCCACCGTCGACACCATCGACGAGACCCTGGTGCCCGAGCTGTGGACGCCTTACGTGGCCGGGCGGATCGCCAACACGGACGTCGCCTGCTCGCACAAGGACATGACGCTGCCCGAGCCGATCGCGCACATCGCGGGCGTCGTCGCGGAGCACCTCGCCGCCCTCGACTCCCGCGCCTGACAACTGACAACTGACAGATAACAGATAACAGATAACGGATGACAGCTGACAGATTTTGAAATCTGTCAGCTGTCATCCGTCAGCCCGCCCACCGACCACCCCGTCTGGAGAACCCACCCCATGAGCGACGCCCCCGCCAACCCCTTCGACGGCGACGGCGAGTTCCTCGCGCTCGTCAACGACGAGGGCCAGCACTCGCTCTGGCCGGCCTTCGCCGCCGTCCCGGCCGGCTGGGCCGTCGCCCACGGGCCGTGCGAGCGCGCCGCCGCCCTCGACTGGATCACCGCCCACTGGACCGACCTCGACCCGGCCCGATGAGCCGGCCGGACACCCAGCCCGCCCCCGCCCCCGGCCCCGCCCCCGCCCCGGCCCCTGGTCCGGACCCCGCCCCGCCCCCAGGGCCCGCCGACGGCCCGTCCCCAGGGGCCGCCGATGGCCCGGCGCCGCGCCCGCTGTTCGCCGGGCGCCTCGCCGTGGTGCTGGTCTACACGGCCGCGATGTGCATGAACGGCCTGGACTCGACGATCGTCAACCCGGCCCTGTTCACCATCGCCGGTGACTTCGGCCGCCCCGTCTCCGCCGCCAACGCCGTGGAGACCGCCTTCCTGGTCGGCCTCGCCGTCGGCCTCCCGGTGGCCGGCTGGCTCGGAGACCGGTTCGGCGTGCGCCGGGTCTTCCTCGGCTCGCTCGCCGTCTTCACCCTGGCCAGCGCGCTGTGCGCGGCCGCGCCCGGCCTCGGCGCGCTCACCGCCGCCCGCGCCGTGCAGGGCGTGGCGGGCGGTCTGCTCACCCCGGTCGGCATGACCCTGCTGTTCCGGGCGTTCGAGCCGCACGAGCGGGCGGGCCTCGGCAAGGTGCTGATCGTGCCGACCGCGCTGATGCCGGCACTCGGCCCGCCGCTCGGCGGCCTCCTCACCGAACACCTCTCCTGGCACTGGCTGTTCCTGGTCAACGTGCCGATCGGGGTGGCGGCCGTGCTCACCGGCCTGTTCGGCCTGCGCGACCGGGAGGAGCCGCCGGCCGGCCGCTTCGACACCACCGGCTTCCTGCTCGCCACCCCCGGCCTCGGCCTGCTCACCTACGCGCTCGGCTTCGGCCCCGCGCACGGTTGGGGCTCCCCGGCGGTGGCGGCGTCTGGGGTCCTCGGTGTGCTGCTGCTCGGCCTCGCCGCCCGACACCAACTCCGCGCCGGGGAGCCGCTGGTGGACCTTCGGCTGCTCGCCGACCGGTCCTTCGGCGCGGCCAGTTGCCTGGCACTGCTGACCGCCGCCGGCCTGATGGGCGCGCTGTTCGCCTTCCCGCTGCTCCACCAGGCGGCGTTCGGCGCCTCGGCGCTGGACGCGGGCCTGAGCGTCTTCCCCGAGGCGATCGGCCTGATGGCCGCCTCGCAGGTGGTCGACCGGCTGCTGCCGAAGCTGGGCCCGCGCCTGCTCGCACTGCCCGCCCTGCTGCTGGCGGCGCTGGTGCTGGCCGCGCTGGCGGTGCCCGGCGTCGGCGAGAACGCCTGGGCGGTGCGGGCGCTGATGTTCGGTGTCGGCCTGATCCTGGGCACCGCCGTGCTGACCGTGCAGATCGCCGGGTTCGCCGACGTGCCGCCGCCCGCGATGGGCCGCGCGATGGGCCTGTTCACCATCGTCCGCACCCTCGGCGGCGCCTTCGGCATCGCGGGCGCGGCGGCCCTCATCGGCGCCCTGTCCGAGGACGGCACCCACGCCACCGACCCCGGCCCCTACCGGATCGCCCTGCTGGCCACGGCCGCCGCGGTCGCCCTCGGCGCCCTGGTCGCGGCGCGCCTCCCCAAGGAGGCCCCGGGGCCCCCGCCGCTGGACTGACGACTCCGCATGACCGACGGCCCGCCAGGCTCCGCAACCCGGCGGGCCGTCCTGTCACCCCGCCGTCCCGTCGTCCCGACACCCCGCCACCCCACCGCCGCGCCGTCCCGCCGTCCCGCCCCCGGCCCCGCGCTCAGAACTCCTTGACCAGCCGCCGGTGCCCCGGCCCCCACCGGTATCCGAGCGCCGTGTTCACCGCGACCATCGGCACGTTCCCGGCCTCGACCTCGGTGCGTACCGTCCGCACACCGTGGTAGGCGAGGTGGCGGGCGGCGTGCAGTTTGAGGGCCCGCGCCAGCCCCCGGCCCCGCCAGGCGCGCAGCACGCCGGTGTAGTCGATGTGGCAGGCGTGCGGGTCCGGGACGGCGTGCACGACGGTGACGCCGACGATGCGGCCCGTGCACTCGACGGTGAACACCCAGTCGGGCCGGCCGCCGGGCGCGCCCAGGGCATCGGCACGCCACTGCTCGAACTCCGGGAGGGCGTCGACGAATCCCGGGTTGTCCCGCAGGGTCTCCCGGTAGAGGTGGTGGAGCTGCCGTTCGGGCTCGGGCGCGGTGGTGGTGGCGAGCGTGTCGAGCACCATGCCGGGCGGTGCCTGCGGGGCGGGCAGGTGCGGTCCGACGGCGGCCACGGCCGAGCGGATGTGCGCGTCCATCCGGTAGCCCCGGCCGAGCAGCAGGGCGGCCAGGTCGGACGGGCACGTCCCGTGGCTGTGCCCCGACGCCCCGTGCCCGTCCGGGAACTCGCCGAGCAGCCGGGAGGCGCCGGCCCCGCGCGCCCAGCGCTCCAGCCCGTCGTAGAGCGGCAGCAGCCAGGCCGGCGCACGGCCGGGCGCGCTGACGGTGAGCGAGGCGAGGTCACCGGGCGGCGTCCAGGGCGCGCGCCAGGCGGTGGCGAAGGCGAGCAGGTCCCCGGACGGTCCGGGGTGCACCAGCCGCACCCGCCCGTGCCCGGTGAGCCGCCCCCGGTGGTCGGTGGAGAACGCGTCCGTGTCCGGCAACGCCGCGTCCCGCTCCCGGAGTTCGGTCGCCGTCACGGGCGCGGGTCCGTCGGCCGACAGCAGCTCGGCCAACGCGGGGTAGTCGACGGCGGGCAGGAACGGGCGGATCACCGGCGACCGCCGAGGGCTGAGTCCATCACATGTGACACGGTACTGACCCACGGTCGGCCCCGCCGGGCTTTTTCCGGAAGCACCCGTCGTCCCGGAACGGTCACTCGACGGGGTGGTGAAAGCCCGAATCCCCGGCGGCCGGGCGCGGCGGGCAGTACGGTGCCCGCATGACCGTGCTCGTCCGCCGTCGTCACATCGACTTCGGCCGCATCCACTCCACCGGCTGTCCGGTCATCGTCTGATCGTTCGATCGCCCGGCCCGTCCGGCCGCGCCGCCACACGGGGCGCCGCCGCGGCCGTCGTCCGCCCCGCCGGGGAACGCCGTCGACGCGTGCGCACACCCAAGAGGCTCGCCCCTCCGCGCACCCGCAGGCCCGCGCGCACCCCGGCCGACCACGATCCGACCGCCCCGAAGGGACAGCCGTCCACCATGACCGACACCGCCACCGACCACTACCTGCGCAACAACGCCGACTACGCCACGGCCTTCGACGGGCCGCTCCCGCTCCCGCCGGCCCGCCGCACGGCCGTCCTGGCCTGCATGGACGCCCGGCTCAACGTCTACGGCGCGCTCGGCCTCGCCGAGGGCGACTCGCACGTGATCCGCAACGCCGGCGGCGTGGCGACCGACGACGCGATCCGCTCGTTGGCGATCAGCCAGCGGCTGCTCGGCACACGGGAGATCATCCTCATCCACCACACCGACTGCGGCATGCTCACCTTCGGCGACGACGCCTTCCGCGAGTCGATCCGGGAGGAGACCGGCGTCAAGCCTCCGTGGGCCGCGGAGGCCTTCGCCGACGTGGAGACGGACGTCCGGCAGTCGGCCGCCCGGATCCGCACCAGCCCCTTCGTCCCGCACCGGACCTCGGTGCGCGGCTTCGTCTTCGACGTCGCGACCGGGCTCCTCAAGGAGGTCGTGCTCTGACCGGCGGGCCCGGGTGCGGTCGGCGCCGCTCCCGGGCCCCGCTCCTCAGCGTCCCTGCGGCGCGGCCGTGCCCAGCAGGTGCACCAGGCCGTCGGCCAGACCGCCGCGCCAACAGGCGTAGTCGTGGCCGCCGTTGAACTCGCGGTAGGCGAGGTCGTAGCCACGCGCGGTCAGCACGTCGCGCAGATGGCGATTCTGGGTGAGCAGCATCCACTCCTGGAGTCCGACCTCCACCCAGAACCGGGCGCCGCCCTGTTCGGTGGCGGCGAACTGCCTGGTCAGCCACTCGCTGCCGCCGTCGAACTCGGTGCCGTCCGGCCACCAGAACGAGCCGGACTGCGAGAGCGCGTTGCCGAACCGGGCCGGGCGGCGGAAGGCGGCGAAGGCCGCGGTCAGGCCGCCCGCGCTCTGTCCGGCGATCACGGTCCGGGCCGGGTCGGCGGTGGCGCGGTGCTCGGCGGCGGCCCAGGGCAGGATCCGGTCGGCGAGCAGGTCGACGAAGTCCGGGTTGCAGCTGAGGTCGTCCGGCCGGCCGGGGCCCATGGTGTGGACGAGCAGGGCGACGGTCGGCGGGACGAGGCCCTCGGCCGTCAGGTTGTCCAGGGTGTCGCCGAAGGACAGCACCTCGCCCCACATCTCGCCGTCCAGCAGGACCAGCACCGGGTACGGTCCGGCGTCGGCGCGGTGCCCGGCGGGCAGGTGCACGTCGATCCGCCGCCCGGCCACCTCGGCGCGTACGGTGCGGCCGCGGGGCACGTCGGCGCGCCGCGCCGCGTACGGCTGGGCGGGTGCCTCCGGCAGGGCGAGCACCGAGGAGGGGCGGCGCCCGTCGCGGGCGGGCAGCAGTTCCCCGGTGCCCCGCGGATCGGGGCGGGCGCCGTCCAGGACCCGCAGCCAGTCGGCCCGCCGGGTGCCGGGGACGGCGCCGCGCACCGGGTACAGCTGGTAGGACGCCCGGTGGTCGGCGCGCAGCCGGTAGGTGCGCGACCAGCCGCCGGCCCGGCGTTCCATCAGGTGCGGGGTGAGGTCGCCGGCGTGCCGGTCCTTGTCGGTGACGGTGTGGACGAGCGCGAGCACGCCGTCGTACGGCGGCCCGTCCGGCTCGTCGCGCAGCACGAAGGTCACCTGCCGGTAGGCCGGGTCGTCCGGGTCGGGGTCGACCAGCGGCGCGCCCTCGGCGGCCACCCGGTCCCAGAACTCGTCACCCATCGTGGTCCGTTCGGTCGGCACGGGAAGAACTCCTCAACGGTCAGGCGGGGTTGCCCTTGCGGCTGAGCAACACCCAGAGCAGGAAGGGGCCGCCGAGCACCGTGGTGACGATGCCCACCGGGATCTCGACACCGGAGATCAGCACCCGGCCGAGCGTGTCGGCCAGCACGATCAGCACCGCGCCGACCAGCGCCGAGCCGAGCACCGGCACCCGGGCCGGGCCGGCCAGCCGTCCGGCGACCACCGGCGCGGCCAGTGCGACGAAGCCGACCGGCCCGCAGACGCCGACGGCGAGGCCGGCCAGGGCCACCGCGAGCAGCAGGCAGACGAGCCGGACCCGGCCGGGGTCGACGCCCAGCGAGGAGGCGACGTCGTCGTCGAACCGCAGCACGGCCAGTCGGCGGGCCACCACCAGGGCGAGCGGCACCAGCACGGCGAGCCCGATCAGCACCGGCGTGGCCACCGCGTAGTCCCGGCCGTTGAGGCTGCCGGAGGTCCAGACGTACAGCGAGGTGGCCGAGCTGAGCGAGCGCCGGGCCATCGCCACCTGGATGACGGCGGAGGCGAGCGCCGACATGGCCAGGCCCACCACCAGCACCCGGTAGCCGCGCGCGCCGAGCCCGCCGGAGACCAGGGTGACCACGGCGACGGCGGCCAGCGCGCCGATCGGCCCGGCCCACCAGGCGCCGAACGCGCCGGAGGCGGTGACCGAGATCAGCACGGCGGCGGTGGCGCCGTCGTTGACGCCGAGCAGTTCGGGGGTGGCGAGCCGGTTGCGGGCCAGCGTCTGGGTGAGGCAGCCGGCCAGGCCGAGCGCGGCTCCGGCGGCGAGGCCCGCGACGATCCGTCCGAGCCGGAACTTCTGCACCAGCAGTACGTCCAGGCGCTCCCCGTGGCCGAAGACGGCCTGGAAGGTGCGGCCGAGGCCGAGTTCGCTCTGCCCGGCGTGCGCGGAGACCACCACGGCGGCCAGCAGCGCGGCGGACAGGCCGAGCGCGGCCGCCGTGGAGCGGCGGGGGAGCAGCACCGACAGCGCGCCGCGCCGGATCACCAGGTCGGGCCGGGGCGGCTTCTCCTCGGTGTGGCCGTGGCGGCCGGAGGATTCGGCGGGCGCGGTGTCGGTCATGCCGAGCGCGGCGGTCCTGCGGGAGCGGACGATGGCGATCAGGGCGGGCGCGCCGATCAGCGCGACGATCACCGACACCGGGGCCTCGAACGGCCGGGCCACCACCCGGGCGAGCACGTCGGCGCCGGTCAGTACGGCGGCGCCGACGAGCCCGGCGAGCAGGGTGAGCCGGCCGACCCGGGGCCCGGCGACGGCGCGGGCCAGGAAGCCGGCGAGCAGGCCGAGGAAGGAGATCGGCCCGGCGAGGGCGACGGCGGAGGCGGTGAGCAGGGTGACGGCGAGGGCGACGGCGGCCCGGGTCGCGCCGGGGCGGTGGCCGAGGCCGCGGGCGAGGTCGTCGCCGAGCGCGAGCGCGGACAGCGGCCGGGTGGTGAGCAGGGCGACCACGAAGCCGACGCCGAGCGCCGGGGCGAGCTGGCGCAGCGTCGTCCAGCCCTCCACGCCGGCCAGCGAGCCGAGCACCCAGACCCGGTAGCGGTCGTACGCCTCGGGGGAGTTGACGATCAGCACGCCGGTCAGGCCGCCGAAGGTGGCGCCGACGGCGGAGCCGCCGAGCACGAGCCGCATCGGGGAGCCGCCGCCCCGGCTGCCGGCGATGGCCAGGACCAGTCCGCTGGCGAGCACGGCGCCGCCGAAGGCGAAGGCGAGGTAGCCGTAGGAGGTCTGTACGCCGAGGACGGCGATGCCGAGCACGACCCCGAGCGAGGCGCCGGCGTTGACGCCGAGCAGGCCGGTCTCGGCGAGCGGGTTGCGGGTGACGGCCTGCAGTTGCGCGCCGGCCACGCCGAGGGCGCCGCCGACCAGCAGCGCGGTCAGGGTGCGGGGCAGGCGCAGGTCGCCGACGACCAGGGCGAGCCGGCCGTCGGCGCGGGCGCCGTCGGTGTCGAGCAGGTAGTCCAGCACCCGGCCGGGGCCGACCTCGCCGGCGCCGACGGACAGCGAGAGCGCGGTGAGCGCGAGCAGGGCGGCGAGGATGCCGCCGACGGCGGCCCAGGAGGTGCGGCGCGACCGTTCGGCCGCCGGCGGGGCGGGGGCGGGGGCGGGGGGACCCGCGTCGGCCGCCTCGGCGGTACCCACTTGCGACAATGTCATAAGGTAAGGCTAACCTAATGGTGATCGCGGTCGGACGGGTGTCCGACGCCGCGTCGGATCCGTCCGGATCGTCCAGGTGCACGGCGCCGCAGCGCAGTTCCACCGCTCCACCGTCCGCACCGCCCGTCTGCAACACCCCTGCCCGGAGGCCCCCATGTCGACCCCGTCGACCCCCCAGAGCCCGTTCGACCTCGCCCGCCGCCGTGCGGTCCAGGTGCTGGCCGCCACCGGGGCGGCCACGCTCCTGCTCGTCGGCTGCGGCTCGTCGGGCTCCTCCGACAAGGGTTCCTCCGGCGCCGGCTCCTCCAGCACCGGCTCCCCCTCGGAGCAGGGCTCGCCGTCCGCCGCCGCGGGCGGCCCGGCCGCCGACGCGGCCGGCGGCAAGCGGACCGTCAAGGACGCCACCGGTACGGCCGTCGAGATCCCCGCCGAGCCCAAGCGCATCGTCACCCTCACCCAGGAGGACCTCGACGCGGTGCTCGCCCTCGGCCTCAAGCCGGCCGGCATCACCAACGGACAGGGCCTCAACGAGCCGCCGGCGTACCTGAAGGACAAGGTCCAGGGCGTCCCGGTGGTCGGCAACCTGCTGCAGCCCGTCATGGACAAGGTGATCGCCGCCAAGCCCGACCTGATCCTGGCCGGCGACATGCAGGACCAGCAGGTGCTCAAGCAGCTGCGCGAGATCACCCCGGCCACCCTGGTCACGATGGCCCCGACCGACGACTGGAAGCTCTCCTTCCGCGGCATCGGAAACGCCGTCAACAAGCTCGACCAGGCCAACAAGGTGATCGCCGACTACGACGCCAAGGCCGCCAGGACGGGCGGCGAGCTCGGCGAGAACAAGGGCAAGGCCGTCTCCATCGTCCGCTGGAACCCGACCGGCCCCAGCTGGATGGAGAAGAAGCAGTTCGCCAGTGGTGTCGCCCTCGACATGGGTCTGACCCGCCCGCAGGCCCAGGACAAGGACGGCAACGCCCACACCCCGGCGCTGAGCCTGGAGAAGATCAACGAGATCGACGGCGACTGGCTGTTCCTCTCCACCCTGACCGACGACGGCAAGGCCGCGCTGAAGGACGTCCAGTCCAAGCCCGCCTACCAGGAGCTGAACGCGGTGAAGAACAACCACACCGTGACCGTCGACGGCTCGGTCTGGTCCACCCGCGGCGGCCCGCTGGCGGCGGACGTGGTGATCGGCGACATCGCCAAGGCGCTCGGCGCCAAGTGACCGCCGGCGGCGGGCGCCCCTCCGTGCGGGGCGTCCGCCGCCCGGTCCGCGTTCCCCTCCCAATCGAAGGAAACCGCGATGGAGTTGACGGTCGAGGGCCTCACGGCCGGGTACGGCCCCGGGCGTCCGGTGCTGGGCGGCGTGGACCTCACCGTGCCCGGCGGGCAGGTGGTGGCGATCGTCGGCCCCAACGGCTGCGGCAAGTCCACCCTGCTGCGCTCGATCGCCCGCCTCCACCGGCCCGACTCCGGGCGGGTGCTGGTCGGCGGAGAGGACGTCTGGAAGCTGCGGCCCCGCCAGGCCGCCCACCGGGTCGCGCTGCTGCCGCAGAGCCCGCAGGCCCCGGAGGCGGTCACCGTCGCCGGGCTGGTCCGCTACGGCCGCCATCCGCACCAAGGGCTGTTCCGGCAGTGGTCGGCCGACGACGAGCGGCTGACCGCCGAGGCGCTGCGGGCCACTGGCGTCGAGGAGTTCGCCGACCGCCGGCTCGACCGGCTCTCCGGCGGCCAGCGGCAGCGCTGCTGGCTGGCCATGGTGCTCGCCCAGGACGCCCCCGTCGTGCTGCTCGACGAGCCGACCAGCGCCCTCGACCTCGGCCACGCGGTGGAGGTGCTGGAGCTGGTCCGCGAGGTCGCGGCGGGCGGGCGCACCGTCGTCATGGTGCTGCACGACCTCGCGGCGGCGGCCCGCTACGCCGATGTGGTGGTGGCGATGCGCGGCGGCGAGGTGATCGCCTGCGGTGCGCCGCGCGAGGTGGTGGACGCACCGCTGGTGCGGGCGCTGTACGACGTGGACAGCGATGTGCTCGCGGCCCCCGGGGACGGCGCGCCGGTGATCGTGCCGCGCGCGGGGACCCGCTCGGCGGTCCGCTCGGCGGCGGGGTCGGCAGCCGGGTCGACGGCCTCGCCGACCGGCTGAGGCGCGCCCCTCGCGGGCGTGCCGGGGTCCCTCGAACGGTCGTGCGGGCGCGGCGGGTTGCGACCGGCGCCGGGCCGGGTGTGGTCTGCTGGACGGGCGTCCGCCGGACGTCCGTTCCGCCGCCGCGTCCGCCCCCGCCGTGCCCCGGGAGAGGTCACCGATGCCCCGTCGTTCCGCCGCGCTGTTCGCCGCCCTCGCCCTCGTGCTCGGCCCGGCCGTCACCGTCGGCTGCTCCTCGGCCGCCGCCCCCGAGCCCGGTGGCGCGCCGTCCACCCCGGCCTCGGCGCCCACCTCGCCCGCCTCGCCCACCTCGGCCGCCGAACCCGCGCCCACCGCAGCGACCCCGTCCCCGACGCCGTCCCCGACCCCGGGTGCCGCCGTCTCGGTGGACGTCTCGGGCACCGTCACCGACGGCCTGGCCTCCCCGTGGGGCCTGGCCGTCCTGCCGGACGGCGACCTGCTGGTCTCCGAACGCGACGACGCCCGGATCCTGCGCGTCTCGGCGAAGGACGGCACGAAGACCGTGGCCGGCACGGTCCCCGGCGTCACCGCCGGCGGCGAGGGCGGCCTGCTCGGCCTCGCCCTGTCACCCGGTTTCGCCTCCGACCACCGGGTCTACGCCTTCTACTCCACCGCCTCCGACAACCGCATCGCCCGCCTCGACTACGACCCCGCCCGCCCGGCCGGATCCCAACTCGGCGAGCCGGTGGCGCTGTTGACCGGGATCCCGCACGGGGGCCGGCACAACGGCGGACGGATCGCCTTCGGCCCCGACGGTCTGCTGTACGCCGGCACCGGCGACGCGAGCGAACCCCCGCTCGCCCAGGACCGCGACTCCCTCGGCGGCAAGGTCCTGCGCCTCAGCCCGGACGGCGCTCCCGCTCCCGGCAACCCGTTCCCGGGCTCGCCGGTCTGGTCGCTCGGCCACCGCAACGTCCAGGGACTGGCCTGGGATCCGCAAGGTCGGCTCTGGGCCTCGGAGTTCGGCCAGGACACCTGGGACGAGCTGAACCTGATCACCCCCGGCGGCAACTACGGCTGGCCGACCGTCGAGGGCGCCGCCGGCCGGCCGGGCCTCGTCGACCCGGTCGCCCAGTGGCACCCCGCCGACGCCTCCCCGAGCGGCATCGCCCACGCCGCCGGGGGCGTCTGGATGGCCGCCCTGCACGGCGAGCGGCTCTGGCGCGTCCCGCTGGACGGCGACCGGCTCGCCGCCCCGCCCATGGACTTCCTCTCCGGCGCGTACGGCCGCCTGCGCGCCGTGGTGGCCGACCGGGACGGCACCCTGCTGCTGCTCACCGACAACACCGACGGCCGCGGCGATCCGCGTCCCGGCGACGACCGGATCCTGCGGCTGACCGTCAATCGGACGTGATCCCGACCGGCATTGGATCACCCGTTCGAGCGGTTTGAGGTCGGCCCAGAACCGCCGCCCGGCCTTCCTACCGCTCGGTACCCCTCCCCGCGGGCCGTGTTGTCAGTGTGTCCCGTTACGTTCCTTCCATCACTGACCAGCTGGGAGGAGAGCGGCCGTGGCGTGGGTGGAAACGGGAACGGGCGGCTACCAAGTCGCCTTCGACGAGGAGGGCAAGGTGGTCTGCCGCAACGCGGCCGGCCGCCTGCTGAAGGCCGTCCCGCCGAAGCTGAACGACGACCCGGTGGTCGTCGGCCTCAAGCAGCTCACCGAGTGGCTGGAGGCGCACCGGCGCGGCTGCCTGGACACCGTCGAGCGGTGGATGGTCCGCTCGCTGCCCGTGCCCGCCGCCGTCGTCACCGCCGTCTGGGCGGACGAGGCCTGGCAGGAGGTCCTGCGCGACCTGGTGGTCACCGGGCCGGACGGCGCCGTCGCCGGCTTCCTGCGCGGCGCCGACGCCGAGCGCGGCCTCGGCCTGGTCGACCTCGACGGGGACACCGTCCGCCTGACCGACGGCGAACTGCGCATACCCCACCCGGTCCTGCTGGAGGACCTCGACGAGCTGCGCGAGTTCGCCGTCGAACTCGGCGTCTCCCAGCAGGTCCAGCAGCTGTACCGGGAGGTCTGGCACCGGCCCGGCGACACCGCCGGCACCGAGGTCGGCACCTACGCCGGCGGCCACTACGCCGCGCTGCGCGACCTGCTCGGCCGCTGCGCCCGGCTCGGCTACCGGGTCCGCGGCGGACACGCCGTGCTGCCCGTCGTCGAGGACGGCCTCGCCCTGGAGGCCCGGGTCTGGGTCGGCGACTACTACGAGTACGACGAGTGCGAGACGGGCGCGCTCAGCTGGACCGGCCCGGACGGCAAGGTCCTGCCGCTGGCCGAGGTCGGACCGGTCGCCTGGTCCGAGGGGATGCGGATGGCCGCCGCACTGTACGCCGGCCGCACGATCGAAGGGGAGGAAGCCGCATGAGCACCACCACCGGACCCGACCGCACCACCGGTGCGCCCGGCGGCGACGCCGCCCGCCACGAGCGGCTGCTGGAGGCGGGGGCGATCCTCGCCCCCGGCACCCTGGCCGACGTCGGCACCCCCGACAGCGCCGCCGACGTCCTCACCGCCCGCGGCTACGCCCACCCCGCCCTGGGCGAGCGCCGGGTCGTGCGCCTGGTGCCCGGCGCGCTCGGCCCCGCCGAGGACGCCGCCGTCGACTTCCTCGGACTCGTCCCCGCCGGCGAGCCGGCCGAGGTCGGCCAGGTCCGCCAGGAGGCGCTCGGCTTCCCCGCCTGGGCGCTCGTCAACGACCCGGCCAACGGCCACCACGCGCTCGCCCTGGTCAAGGAGATGGAGCGGCTCGCCCGCCAGGCCAAGTCCAAGCCCGGCAACGCCAAGGACGGGTTCGACGCGCTGGCCGTGCGGCTCGGCCGCGCCGTCCCGCACTTCCTGCCCACCTACTGCGAGCAGGTCGGCCGGATCTTCCTCGAACAGGGCAACCAGAGCTATGCCAGCACCTTCTTCGGCAAGGCCCGCGAGGCCGAGCGCACCCACAACCTCGCCGTCGACGAGGAGCGGCTGCGCGCCGTCTTCCTGGAGTTCGCGCTGGCCGGCGCGCTCAGCGTCAAGGCGCTGCGCCAGTACGTCAAGGAACTGAGCGGCCGGCTCGACCCGCTGACCGCCTGGCAGCGGTTCCGCCAGCTGTGCACCGAGCGCTCCGCCGCCGGGATGGCCCCCTACGCCGGGGTCGCCGAGGACGCCCGCGCCCTGCTCAAGGCCGCCGAGCTGGACCGCGACGAGCACGAGCGGGAGCTGATCGCCGAACTGCTGGCCTCACCCGCCGTCAACCGGGCCCCCGGCGCCTTCTGGAAGGTCTGGCACGGCGCGATCGTCGCCCTCGGGCAGCGCGACGACACGGTCCGCGTCCGGCTGCTGGAGCTGCTGCCCGACCCGCCCGGCAACAACGACGCCGACGTCCAGGACGCCGCCTGGCTCGCCCTGCTCGCCGAGAGCGGCGCCGAGCGGCTGCTCACCGACCCGCCCGCCGCGCCCGCCGCCGACGGCGCCGCCGCCCCCGAGCCGGCCGCCGCCCCCGAGCCGGCCGCCGCCTGGCTGCAGCGCTGGACCAACCACCTCGGCCGCGGCTGGCGCGACCGGGGCCTGAACACCGGGACCCTCGGCCTGGTCGACCGCATGCTGGAGCGGCTGCGCGCCGAGGCCGTGCCGGTCGACCTCCTCACCGGGGTGCGCCGCAGCGCCACCCAGATCGAACTCCTCGACCTGCTGCTCGCGCAGGGCGTCCCGGTCGCCGACCCGGACGACGGCTACAGCTTCCTCCTCCAGCCGTGGGTCGCCTCCTCCTCGGCGGACGGCCGCACCCTGGCGGCCGTCGCCGCCGACCCCCGCTTCCGGCCCGCGCTGCGCGCCGCCGTCCCCGCGGTCTGGGACGCCGTCGACAGCCGCGGCCTGGCCGCCCGGCCGGTGCTGCGCGAGCTGTTCGTCGAGTGGTCCGACGCCCGCGTCGACGAACTGGTGGCCGTCCGCGGCCTGGAGAGCGCGACGGAGGCGGTGCGCGAGCTCAGCGCCCACCGCACCGGCATCCGCGACGAGAACCCGGCCGCCGCCCGGCGCGTCGCCGACCTCGACGTGGCCGGGTTGCTCGCCGGCGCCCTGCGCGGCGGCATCCTCGACGAACTCGCCTGGCCGGCCCTGGAGGAGGCGCTCGACAAGCTCGGCGCCGAGTACGGCGAGTCCCCCGGCTACGGCGCCGGACGCGCCCACCCCAAGGGGCTGGTGCTGCAGGAGGCCTGGCCGAACCTGGTGCTCGCACGCGGCAACCAGGTCGTCGTCGCCGGGCCGCAGGGCATCGTGCTCGAACACACCCTGCGCATCCCCGACAAGCTGGAGAGCCACCAGCACCCGTACTTCCGCTTCGCCGACGGCGAACTGCTGGTCGTCTGGTTCCACGACGGCAAGCAGCGGGCCTACTGGTCCGGCCGGCCCGCCGAGACCTTCGTCCTCGGTGGGGAGAGCATCGCCCGCTACTACGGCGGCAGCGACGAGACCGAGATGCCGAGCCTGCCGCTGCCCGGCGGCGGTCGCACCGGCGGCCACCGTCCGCTGCACGTCGGCGACACCCAGGTGTCCGATCAGGACCACGTCCTGACCGACGGCACCGGCCACTGGACCGCCCGCTGGGGCCGCGGCGGCAACGTGCTGCACGAACTCGACGCCGCCACCGGCACCCTGGGCCGCGCGTCCGAGCCGCCGCGGATCGCCGCGGGCGCCGCCGCGGGCCGCCTCGACCTCGGCCGCACCCGGCTGCTGCCGCTCCTGCCGGGCCTGGAGGCCACCCCGCTCGGCACCGACGGCACCGTGCTCGGCAGCTGGCCGCGGACCGAGAACCTCAAGGTCACCACCGGCACCGCCGACGGCACCACGCTCGTCGCCGACAACTCCGGGCAGCAGAAGCCGACGTACCCGCTCGGCCGGATCGCCCTGCCCGGCGGCGGCCGGCCGGTCGTCCAGTCCGGCGTCGGCCGCCACCTCGCCCTCGCCCTGCCCGCCGCGCACTCCGCGGCGGACGGCACCGTCACCGCCGACCCGACCGGCTACACCGCCGACTACGAACCCGGCCGCCCCGGCGGCCTGGACGCCGCGGGCACCCCCGTCGTGCTTCCGCTCGCCTTCTGGCACGCCCTGCGCCCGCGTGACGAGCAGGGCTCGACGGTGCTGCGCGCCGTCACCGACGAACAGGCCGCCCGCCTCGTCGACGCCGCCTGGCCGGCCGACGCCCAGCCGGTGCCCGCCGCGCAGCAGCGCTGGATCACCGTCCAGGGCGTGCGCCGCCCCGTCGTCAGCAGCGGCAAGGCCGTCGAGGAGCTCCCGCTCGACGCCGTCGCGCAGGTCCTGCCGGGGATCGGCCACCGGCAGCTGGTGGCCGGCGTCGCCGGCCTCGCCCGCACCGCCGCCAAGCTGCTCGACTCGATCGCCCGCTACCTGCCGCAGCCCGAGAACGACGGCCGCGCCACCGCCTCCACGAGCGCCCCCGAGTTCGCCCACCGGCCCGAGCACGGCACCGACTACGAGCTCAGCGAGGCGGTCACCCTGCTGCTGCCCGGCACCGGCGGCTTCGGCCGCTCCTGGGACCGCAGCGCCAACTACCGCGTCCTCAACAACCTCCGTACGGTCACCGCCGTCCTCGCCGATCCCCCCGCGGCCGACGGCGACGGCTGGAGCACCCCGCACCAGGTCCGGCTGCACGGCGACGACACCCACCACGGCTGGCTGCACGTGCTCGGCAACCTCGGCGCCCTCGCCTACGCGGCCGCCGCCCCGCTCACCACGATCGGGCACCGGGCCTCGCTCGGCGTGCTGCTCTCCGAGTTCACCAGCGGGCCGCTCGCCGACCGCGGCGCCACCCTGCGCGAGCTGCTCCTCACCGAGCCGCTCACCGATCCGAACGCCGACGAGGGCAAGCACGCACCGCGGGCCGGCCAGGTCTGGCGGCACGGCGGGCGCACCGTCGTCATCCTCGGCTGCCGCCACCACCAGGACGACAAGGTGGTCTGGCTCGCCGTCGACCACGACCCGAGCGGCGCCTTCGGTCCGGTCGCCCACTTCGGTACCGCCAGGGAGCGCGGCACCGAGGAGAGCGTCACCGGCACGTGGCTCAGCGAGTTCACCGCGCAGCTCGCCCTGCACGGTGCCATCACCCATCGCGCCGAGCGCGCCGCCGACTTCGGTGAGCGCACCGGCATCGGCGCCGTCCGCTCCACCCTGCTGCTGAGCCCCACCAGCACCCTCTTCCAGTGGTACGGCGCGCCGCTGCCCGCCACCGCGCTCAAGGAGTACGGCCTCAAGTCCGCCGAGGCCAAGGCCGCCCGCGACTGGCTGCGCGGGCGCGAGCGGTCCGTCCTCGGCGAGGTCTGGGCGGCCCTGCTGCCCGCGGACCCGCAGGACCTCTGGACCACCGGCCCGGACAGCGCCGCCGGCGCCGCCCGCTGGACGCAGCGCCTCGGCCGGATCGTCACCCTGTCCGACGAGGACCAGGCCGCCGTCAGCGGCACCAGCATCCAGAACGTCGAGGAGGTCCTGAACCACGCGGTCACCCCGTGGCTCAGCCGCACCACCCGTCAGCGGCTGCGCGCCGAGGGGGAGGCGGGCACGGTCGGCCTGCTGCCCGACGACGCGGACGCCCTGCCGGACTACAGCGACCCGTCGGAGTTCGTCGACGCCCTCGCCTGGCTCGCCTACCGGCTGCCCTGGAACAGCCCGCTGCGCGCGCTGCTCGCCCCGGCCGTCCAGGCGCTGCGCACCCGCCTGGCCGACCCCGGGCTGATGCTCGCCTTCGACCTGCGCCGCAACAGCAAGGGCGAACCGCTGGCCGCCGTCCTGCGCACCCGCTTCGGCCTGCCCGCCGAGGGCGGTGCCGACGCCGACGGACTGGTGCGCTGCGGCGAGGTCGTGGTGCTGTCGCCCTCCCACGGCGGGGCGGAGCACATCTGGTGGCGCCCGGCGGGCGTGAGCGGGCCGCAGGACCCGACGCTGGAGCTGCTCGCCGGCCTGGCCGAGAGCTACTGGCTCGCCCGCCAGCGGACCGTTCTCGCCGCCCTCCTGGACGGCACCCTGGACCGCCTGGTCGCCCTGCCGGACCTCCCCGGCACGGCCGACGCGGACGCGGGCACCAAGGCCGGCACCAAGGCCGGCGCCACGGCCGAGGCCGAGGTCTGGCCCCACCACCCGCTGCTCACGGTGCCGGAGCTGGTCACCGAGGTCGCCAAGACCCACGAGCTGGGGGAGGACGCCGCCGTGGTCTACCTCCAGCTGCTCGCCCTGCCCGACCCGACCGACCGCAACGTCGCCCGCTGGACGGGCTGGAAGCCGGTCCGGCTGAAGAAGGCGCGCGCCGAACTCCTCGCCTCCGGGCTGGTCGTGGAGGCCAAGCGGGCCCGCGCCGGGCGCAGCCTCTTCCTCCCCTGCGGCTGGCAGGAGGCCAAGGCCCCCGGTCTGCCCGTCGAGACCTGGAAGGCCGGCCTCTACGCCCTGCCCACCCACCACGCCGCGCTGCCGCAGCTGTCCGTCCCGGAGCTGTTCACCCGGGCCTGGCAGCGCGTCACCGACGGGGATGCCCCCGGCTTCGAAGAGCTCCAGACCGGCAAGCGCAGGAAGGCCCGCCGATGACCACCACCGCCACCGCCACCACCACCGCCGCCGTCGCGGCTCCGGCCGGGTCCACCGCCCGGCAGATCGTCCTGCCGGAGGAGAAGTACGCCGCCGAGCTGGACTTCCTCGCCGCACACGACTCGGGCCCGCGCCCGCCCGGCTGGCGGCTCACCCCGCGCGCCGTGGTCACCTTCGTGATGGGCAGCGGCGGCGAGAAGCTCAAGGCAGGCCGGAAGAGCCTGGCGATCGAGCAGAAGTTCGTCGGTGAGCGGGCCCTGGTCGAACGCTGCGTCGTCACCCTCGCCGGCGAGCGCGGCCTGCTGCTCGTCGGCGAGCCCGGCACCGCGAAGTCGATGCTCTCCGAACTCCTCGCCGCCGCCGTCTGCGGCACCAGCGCGCTCACCGTCCAGGGCACCGCCGGCACCACCGAGGACCAGCTCAAGTACGGCTGGAACTACGCCCTGCTGCTCGCCAAGGGTCCCAGTCGCGACGCTCTGGTGCCCTCCCCGGTGCTCACCGCGATGACCACCGGCGCGGTCGCCCGGGTCGAGGAGGTCACCCGGTGCCTGCCCGAGGTCCAGGACGCCCTGGTCTCGCTGCTCTCCGAGCGGCGGATCGCCGTCCCCGAACTCGCCGGCACCCCCGATGGCCAGCTGCACGCCGTCCCCGGTTTCACCCTGATCGCCACGGCCAACCTGCGCGACAAGGGCGTCAGCGAGATGTCCGCCGCCCTCAAGCGACGGTTCAACTTCGAGACGGTCGGCCCGATCGGCAGCCTCGCCGCCGAGGTGGAGCTGGTCCGCCGTCAGTCCACCGCCGCCGTGGCCCGTGCCGGCGCCGCCTACGCGGTGGACGACGCGGTGCTGGAGGCCCTGGTCACGGCCTTCCGCGACCTGCGCACCGGCCGCTCCACCGAGGGCTGGGACGTCGAGCGCCCCTCCACCGTGATGAGCACCGCCGAGGCCGTGTCGGTGGCCACCGCCCTCGGCGTCACCGCCGCCTACCTGCCCGACGGCGGCGACCTGCTCGGCCGCCTTCCCGGTCAGCTCATCGGCGTGGTGCGCAAGGACGACCCCGCCGACGCCGCCCGGCTGCTCGGCTACTGGGACGGCCCGGTCCGCCGCCGCGCCGAACAGGGCGCCGCCACCTGGCGCACCCTGTGGGACCTGCGCTCCGCCCTGGAGCACTGAGCCCCCGGCCGGCTCGGCGCCCCCCCCCCGGGCCCCCCGCCCCCCCCCCCCCCCCCCCCCCCCCCCCCCACCACAAACACAAAAACCCCCACACCCACACCCA
>NZ_JBHVGL010000015.1:0-104617 GCF_042800875.1 Kitasatospora sp. NPDC057595
CCCGGCCGCGGGGGGCGGGGCCCGGCGCCGGCCGCCCGGGGGGGGCGGCGGCTTGGCGCCCCCGCGGGGACGCCCGGGGCGGGGGGGGGGGGGGGGGGCCCCGCCCCCCCCCCCCCACGTCCGTGCTGTTGCTGCTGCTTTTGCCAGTGCTTGCCGTTGCTGTCGCGTCCGTACCGTCCGCCGGTAGGGGCGGTGCGGTCTCTCGGAGTCCGTCGCTCAGAAGCCGCCGGTCTGCTCGTCGCGCCGACGCTGCCAGCGCTGCTCGACCCGGTCCATCATCCCGGCCTTGCGGCGGGGCGCGGCGGCCTGACCGCCGGAGCGCTGCGCCTGGCCCGCGGGCCCGCGGCGCCAGCCCGTCACGGCGAAGACCGCGCACCCGAGCATCACCAGGAAGCCCACCACACTGACCCAGATCTGGTCGACGACCATGCCGCCCATCAGGAGGCCGATGCCGACCACGAAGCCGCCGATGGCCAGATACACCCGCCGGCGGGTGTAGGTGCGCAGGCCGGTTCCCTCAAGCGCCGAAGCGAATTTGGGATCTTCGGCATACAGCGCTCGCTCCATCTGGTCGAGCAGTCGCTGCTCGTGCTCCGAGAGCGGCACGGAGTCCTCCTACTCGTCGGTCGCGGGTGCGACCGGTCCGCCGCCCCGGTCGGGGTGGCAAGTCCAATCAGCCTTCAGAACACGCGGTCGGACGCCTGTACGGGGGCCCGGGCCCGTGTCGTCCATATGCCCCGAGCATCCGGCGGTCATGCTTTCCGGCTTTACCCAGATCATACGGTCCACGGGCCCGTCGCGGAGTGGTCGACCACGCGTGGGCCCGGCCACTTCGGCGGCTCCTCGCCGCACCCTCCTCAACGCGGAAGGGTGCGGACAAGTGCCCGATCCATTGGAATCGGCCCGGACCTGGGGAGATCCCGAGGAGAGGGCGGGGAGACGAGGTGGAAGGCACACCGATGGTGGGCCGGCGAACGGTGGGAAGTCCGTCGGCGAACGGCGGTGGGCCGACAGTGGACCGGCGGCGGGCCGGCGGCGGGCCGGCCGGTCAGCCCAGGGTGGCCAGCAGGTGGAGCTGGGTCGCCACCGCGTGGAAGGCCGGCTGCCCGGCGGCGGCCTCCTCCAGCTTCAGCAGCGCGTCCAGCGCGCCCGGCTCGGTGTCCACCAGGACGCCCGGCACCAGGTCGGCGAAGACCCGCACACCGTGCACCGACTCCACCCGCAGCCCGGCGCCGGCCGCCAGCCGGTCCAGCTCCTCGCCGGTGAAGCGGCGCGGCATCGGGTCGTTCGCGCCCCAGCGGCCGTCGGCGGCGCCCAGCACCGCGCGGGCGTCGTCGAAGTGGCCGCCGAGCGCGCGGGCGAGCACGGCACCGTTGCGGTTGGCGGCCAGCAGGCTCACGAAACCGCCCCGGCGCAGGGTGCCGGCCAGGCTCGCGAGCGCCTCGGCCGGGTCGTCGACGACCTCCAGCACGCCGTGGCAGAGCACCGCGTCGACGGTGCCGGGCGCGACCAGCTCGGGCAGCGTCTGGGTGTCACCCTGCACGGCGCGGACCAGGTCGGTCACGCCGGCCTCGGCGGCTCGCCGCTCCAGCGCGAACAGCGCGTCCGGGCTCGGGTCGACGACGGTGACCCGGTGACCGAGCCGGGCCACCGGCACGGCGAAGTTGCCGGTGCCGCCGCCGGTGTCGACCACGTCGAGCACCGGCTGGTCCAGCTCGGCCACCCGCTTCTCCAGGGCGGCGCGCACCACCTCCCACACCACGGCGGTACGCAGGGCGCTGCGGGGACGCGTCGGGTACAAGGCGAGGCTCCTTGGCACGTGCAGTGTCGATCAGGTTGTCTCCACCTTAGGCCCTCCCGTCCCGGCGCCCCGTTCGGCCGCCCCTTCGCTCACCCGGCCTCGCGCACCTCCGCCTCCCCCGGTCCGTCGGTCCGCCGCCCGTCGGTCCGCCGCCCGTCCGCCCGCTGCCCGTCGAGGTCGTCCAGTGGCAGCCGCGGGGCGGGCGGGGCGGCGTGCAGGCCGAGCAGGCGCTCGACCAGGCGCAGGAACAGGGCCGAGTTGCGGACCAGGTCGTCCGCGTCCCGGACCGAGGCCGAGCCCCGGATGCCCGCCTCGGCGGCCGCCCGGCGGCGCGCGCCCGCCGCGAAGTACGGCGCCCACTCGGCGAGTTCGGGCGCCACCTCGGGCAGCACCTCCCAGGCGCTGCGGATCGCCCGGCGGCGCCGCTCACTCTTCTCCGGGCGCCCGCGCACGGCGAGCACCGCCGCCACGGTGCGCAGCGCCGCGAGGTGCGCGGCGGCGTACCGCTCCAGCGGGTCCTCCAGGCCGCGGGCCCGGGCGAGGGTGCGGTGGGCCTCGGCGAGCAGGTCGAGCGCGGCGGGCGGGGCGGCGGCCCGGCGCAGCACCGGGTGCACATCGGCACCGGCGGACGGCCGGTGGGCGGAGGAGCGCGGCGCGCTCCCCGGTCGGTAGGCGGCGGAGTGGAGGCGGGCGGTGACGGGCTCAGGGTGGCTGATGGTCATGGTCTCCCCCGTTCCGAGGCAGCGCCCGGGCCGGGTGGCCCGTGCCCCTCCATGGTGAACGGCACCACTGACAATCGGGCCCCCCGGTGACCGGCCCGGCCGGCCACCGAAGCGCCGTCCCCCCACGGACGGCGCTTCGGCACTTCCCGGTCCCCCCGGGCACCGGCTCCCCCGTGGCCCGCACCGCCGCCCCGTGTCGGCGGTGCGCGGCCTCCGGCCGGCTCCGGTGCGGACGGGTCCGTGCGATCGCACCGGCCGTCCGCTCCTCCGGGGCGGGGCGCCCGACGCGCCGCCGTCCCGGTGCCACCACTGTGACGTCCGCGCAGGTCAAAGGCCATCCGTGCAGGTACTCAATCGGCCGTCTGAGTATCCGTACTCAGACGGTCGGCACGGGAACCACCGGTCGGCGCGGCGGCGTCCCGGTACGGTACGGCGAGTCGGGCGGATCCCGGCGGGGACTGCGAGCAGGAACGGACGGGGAAACGGATGACGATCGTCCCGCTGATCTTCACCAGCGGACTGGCGAGCGGGATCAACGCCTACGCGGTGGCGCTGCTGCTCGGCCTGCTGGGCCGGTTCGCCGGGGCCGACTCGGTGCCGGCCGCCCTGGAGCGCACCGACGTGCTGCTCGCGGCCGCCGCGCTGTTCCTGCTGGAGGCGGTGGCCGACAAGATCCCGTACGTGGACAGCGTCTGGGACGTCGCCCACACGGTGATCCGGCCGATCGCGGGCGCCACCGTCGGCGCGCTGATCGCCTCCACCGACCCGGGGTCGCTGAGCGAGGTCGCGGCGGGCGCGATGGGCGGCACGACGGCGCTGGTCAGCCACCTCGTGAAGGCCTCGCTGCGGATGGCGGTCAACACCTCGCCCGAGCCGGCCAGCAACATCGCGGTCTCGCTGGCCGAGGACGTCTCGGTGGCCGGGCTGGTCACGCTGGCGATCTTCCACCCGTGGCTGGCCGCCTCGATCGCCGCCGTCCTGCTGCTGGCCGGCGTCCTGCTGGTGTTGTTCGCGATCAACCGGATCCGCGCCTTCCGCGCCCGCCGTCGCGAACGCCGTGCCGCCCGCGCGGCCGGGACCGCCGGGACCGTCGATGCCCCCGGGACCGTCGGGGCCACCGGGCCGGGCAGCCCGTGACCGGGGGATCCGTCCGGCGGTCCTAGGATCGTCACCATGGCACGGATCGTCATCATCGGCGCAGGTATGAGCGGGCTCGCGGCGGCTTCCCGGCTGGCGACCCTCGGGCACAAGGTGACGGTCTGCGAGGCACGCGGCACCTACGGCGGCATGGTCGGCCGCTACGAGCGCGACGGCTTCGCGTTCGACACCGGCCCCGGACTGCTCACCCTGCCCGCCGTCTACCGCGACCTCGCCCTGAAGACCGGGCGCGAGCCGCTGGAACAGCTGGTCGAGCTCGGCCCGGTCGACCCGGAGAGCCGGCACCTGTTCCCCGACGGGACGGCCGTCTCCCTGCCCAACGCCTCCCGGGGCGGCGTGGTCCAGGCCCTCGACGAGGCCTTCGGCCCGGGCGCGGGCGAGCGGTGGGCCGAGGTGCTGAACCACGGCCGCACGGTCTGGGAGGCCACCCGCCGCCCGCTGCTGGAGGAGCCGCTGCCGGCCGACCCGACGCCGCTGCACACCGACCCGTACCCCGTGCCCGGCCCGGCCCGGCGCGGTCTGTTCGGCCGGCGTCGCCCACCGCGCCGGTGGACGCTCGCCGACGTCGCCGCCGAGCAGCTCGGCGGGCACCCGGGACTGACCGCCCTGCTGCACGAGCACGCGCTGCGGTTCGGCCTCGACCCGCGCACCGCCCCCGCCGGGGCCACCGTACTGCCGTACATGGAGCAGTCCTTCGGCGTCTGGTACGTCAAGGGCGGCCTGCGCGCACTGGCCGACGCGGTGTACCGCCGCTGCGAGCAGCGCAAGGTGGAGTTCCGCTTCGAGACGCCGGTCGCCAAGGTCGTCGTCCGCGACGGCCGGGTCTGCGGCGTGCAGACCAAGGGCGACCGGATCGACGCCGACCTGGTGGTCTCCTCGATCGACGCCCGGGTGCTGCACACCCAGTGGATGGGACCGGCCGAGAGCTCGGACGAGTGGCCCGCCGCCGCCGGCCGGCTGCACGGCGTGCCGGGGCGGGTGAGCGTCCTGCTCGCGCTGCGCGGCGCCCGCCCGGAGGGCACGGCGCACCGCACGGTGGTGCACGCCGGTGACCCGGCCGCCGAACTGGCCGGCGTCTTCACCCCGGGCACCCCGCCGACCGACCGGCCGACCGTGCAGGTGCTGCGGCCCGACGACCCGTCGCTGCACCCGGCGGGACACGAGGCCGTGGTGCTGACGGCGACCACCCCGTCGCTGGACCTCGACTGGGGCACGCCCGGGGTCGCGGACGCCTTCGCCGACCGGATGCTCGACCACGTCGACGCGGCCGGCCTGAACCTGCGCGAGCGGCTGCTCTGGCGCGTGGTCCGCACCCCCGAGCACACCGAGCGCGAGACCGGCTCCTTCTTCGGCTCCGTTCCGGCCCCCGCCCTGGCCGGCCTCGACGGCGACCTCCTCCAGGCCCCGAACGAGGACCACCCCGGCCTCTACCTCACCGGCGGCGCCGCCCACCCCGGCGGCGGCCTCGCCCGTGTCGGCATGTCCGCCTGCATCGTCGCCAACCTCATCGGCCCCGCCTGACCCCCGGCACGGAAAGTCGACCCCACCGACTTCCCACGCCCACACCTACGCACATAGACCCCGTGCGAGGCCGCCAGCGCCGCCCCGCATGCGGCGCAAACAGCGCGGAAAGTCGGCCCGGCCGACTTCCCGTGCGCGCGCCTCGCATCTACGCGCATAGAGCGCGTGGCGGCCAGCAGCCAGAGCCCCTCGGAGCAGAAAGTCGGCCAGGCCGACTTCCCATGCACACCTCCACGCCAGCCCCCATACAGCCGCCCGGCGACCCGAGGCCAGGAGGGGCATGTGGCACGGAAAGTCGACCCCGCCGACTTCCCGTGCACACGACGCCGAATGTATGCGCATAGAAGCCGATGAGGTCCCCGGGCGCCGGCAACCGGCGCCCGGGGATGGATGGAGCGGAAAGTCGGCGGAGCCGACTTCTCGGGCGAGCGCCGCGCGAGCGGCATGGGAAGTCGGCGGGGCCGACTTCCCATGCGTGCGGGCGCGCGTCTACGCGCATAGAGAGCACGCGGGGCCGCGCTGGCGGCCGGAGATCGCGAGGCGGGACGGAGTGGGAAGTCGGCCCCGCCGACTTTCTGTGCGCTTGAGGGCGCGCCGGCGGCCGGAGGCCGCGGGCGTGCGCGGACGTCCCGGGTGCGCTCGGGTCAGGGCTGCTGCTGCCAGGTGGGGTGCTGCTGCTGGTAGCCGTACTGGTCGTAGTGGGGCTGCTGCGGCTGGTGCGGGATGCCGGTGATGGGCTGCTCGGGCTGCGGCTGGGGCTCGGTGGGCTGCCACTGCTGCTGGTCGTAGCCGTACTGCTGCTGTTGCTGCTGTTGCTGCTGCTGGTAGCCGGTGTACGGGTCGGCCTGCTGCTGCTGGTAGTTGCCGTACGCGTCGGGCTGCTGCTGGTAGGTGCCGTAGCCCTGGTCGTAGCCGTACTGCTGCTGCCACTGCTGCTGCTGGTCGTAGCCGTACTGCTGCTGTTGCTGCTGCGCCGGGTCGTAGCCGGCCCGGTAGGCCTCGGTGTAGGCGGCGGCGTCCTGCTGCTGCTCGTAGTAGGACGACGCGTACACGCCGTCGGCGGCGAGCTCCTGCATCTCGAACGCGGCGGTCTGCTCGACGGCCGTCTCCTCCGCCGCCGGCGGCACCACGGCCGGGGCCTCCTCGACCGCGCCCACCTCGCCGACCTGCTCCACCGCGACCGCCGCGGCGGCGACGGCCGCGCCCCCGCCGGTGAGCGCACCGAGCAGCGGCACCTTGGCGAGCGGCCCCGGCAGCCTGCCGTCCGCCGCCCGCAGCGACCACCCGGAGGCGTACCCGCGCTTCACCGAGAGCGTCACGAAGGTCTGGCCGACCGCGAACATCGCGGCGCCCGCGCCGATCACCGGCACGGAGCCCGCCGCCATCCCGGCGGCCACCGCGAGGAAGCCCGCCAGGGCGAGGCCGCGCCAGTGCAGCGGGGCCCGGTTCTGGAACAGCAGCTCGGCGACCAGCCAGAGTGCCACCACCGCCAACGCGACGTACAGCAGCAGGTATCCGATGCCCATCCCGCCCGCTACCTCCAGTCGCGTGCCCGCGCCCGCCGCGCGTGTGCGGCGACTGTACCGGTTCAACGGCCCGGGTACCGCATCGCGTTCCCGTCCCCCGCAGGAACCCGGCGGGAACCCTGCGGGAACCCCGCAGGAACGCGACGCGCCGCAGTTCAGCGCCGGTGCAGACCGAGGTTCTGGTAGATCTCCAGCGTCGCCGTCGAGTGGTTCAGCGTGATGAAGTGCAGCCCGGGGACGCCCTCCGCCAGCAGCCGCTCGGACATCGCGGTGGCGTGCTCCATGCCGATCGCGCGCAGCGCCGCCGGGTCGTCGATCACCGCGCGCAGCCTGGCCTCCAGGTCCGGCGGGAAAGCCGAACCGCTCAGCTGCGGGAAGCGCTCCAGCTGCTTGGCGTTGGTGACCGGCATGATCTCCGGGATGATCGGCGTCTCGCAGCCGGCGGCCGTCACCCGGTCGCGCAGCCGCAGGTAGTCGTCCACCTCGAAGAACATCTGGGTGATCGCGTAGTCGGCCCCGGAGCGGACCTTCGCCACGAAGTGCCGGATGTCGTCGTCCCAGTTGGTCGAGCGCGGGTGCATGTTCGGCGAGGCCGCCACGCCGACGCAGAAGTCGCCGATGCCCTTGATCAGCTCGACCAGCTCGTACGCGTAGGTGACGCCCTCCGGGTGGCTGACCCACTCGCCCAGCGGGTCGCCGGGCGGGTCGCCGCGCACCGCGAGGACGTTGCGCACGCCCTGGTCGGCGTACTGGCCGATGATGTTGCGCAGCTCGGCGACGGAGTGGTCGACGGCGGTCAGGTGGGCGACCGGGGTGAGCGTGGTCTCGGTGGCGATCCGGCCGACCATGTTCACCGTGCGCTCGCGCGAGGAGCCGCCGGCGCCGTACGTCATGCAGACGAAGTTGGGGTCGAGCGGTTCGAGCCGCCGGATGGCGTCCCAGAGCTTCTGCTCGCCGACCTCGGTGCGCGGCGGCATGAACTCGAAGGAGAAGGACCGCTTTCCTGCTGCCAGGAGTTCGCGGACCGTCTGCGCGCGGTCCGGTCTGGTCGAAGCGATACCGAGTGCCATGCTGGCAGGTTAGCCGCCGGTGGAAGGGCGCGGACAACTCGGTCCCAGCCCTTGAGACGCCGGATGGACGACAGGTGGACGCCGGATGGACGACACCGGGGCCCTGCGCGGGATCCGCGCGGACGGCGGACGGACGGCGGACGGACGGCGGGCCGCGCGCCCGGCCGGAGCTCGCGCGTACGGCTGTTCCCCTCCACCCCGGATACGCTTGCTGCGCACCCCAGCTACCTCCGGAGCCCCATCGTGACCTCCTCCAGCCACCGGCCGGCCAACCCGATTGACGTGGAGGACGTGCGCGAGCGCGTCAACGCGGCCCTCGTCGGCTTCATGGACGGCCAGTCGGCCCTGCTCGGCAAGGTCTCCCCGCAGCTGGAGCCGGTCACCGAGGCGCTGCGTGACTTCCTGCTGGACGGCGGCAAGCGGCTGCGCCCGGCGTTCTGCTACTGGGGCTGGCGCGGCGCCGGCGGCCCGGCGGCGGGCGAGGGGATCACCCGGGCGGCGGCGGCCCTGGAGCTGCTCCAGGCCAGCGCGCTCGTCCACGACGACCTCATGGACCGCAGCGACACCCGCCGCGGCCTGCCCTCCGTGCACCGCCGCTTCGAGGCGATGCACCGCGAGCGCGGCTGGCGCGGCGACCGCGAGCAGTACGGCGCCTCGGCGGCGGTGCTGCTCGGCGACCTGCTGCTGATCTGGTGCGACGAGCTGTTCCTGAACTCCGGCCTGGACCCGGCGGCGGTGCTGGCCGCCAAGCCGATGTTCGACCTGATGCGCACCGAGGTGATGGTCGGCCAGTACCTGGACGTACTGGAGCCGGTCGCCGGGGACTCCACCGACCAGGGCGCGCTGGACCGCGCGCAGACCGTCCTGCACTACAAGTCGGCCAAGTACACGATCGAGCGGCCGCTCCAGGTCGGCGCCCTGCTCGCGGGGGCCCCGCCCCGGCTGGTGGAGGCCTACGGGGCGTTCGGCCTGCCGCTGGGCGAGGCGTTCCAGCTGCGGGACGACCTGCTCGGCGTGTTCGGCGACCCGGTGGTCACCGGCAAGCCGGCCGGCGACGACCTGCGCGAGGGCAAGCGGACGCTGCTGGTCGCGCACGCCATGCGGGGCCTGCCGGCCGCCGAGGCACGGCACCTGGACGAGCGGCTGGGCGCACCGGACCTGACCGCCGGGGAGGTCGCCGGGCTGCGCGAACTGGTGGCCCGCAGCGGCGCGCCGGAGCGGGTGGAGCAGCGGATCGAGGAGCTGCTGCGTCAGGCGCTGACCGCGCTGGACGAGGCGCCGCTGGCGGACCCGCGGGCCCGCGGGACGCTGCTGGCGCTCGCCGAGGCCGCCACCGTCCGCAAGTACTGACCCCCTCCGCACAGGCGCGGGGGCGGAGCGGACGGCGGCGGCCCCGGTCGGTCAGCGGGCGCGCAGCCGGCGGGCGAACTCGGCGGCCGCGGCCCCCGGGTCGTCCGCGGCGGTGATGGCCCGGACGACGACCACCCGGCGGGCGCCGGCGGCCAGCACCTCGTCCAGGTTGCCGAGGTCGACGCCGCCGATGGCGAACCACGGGCGGTCGGTCCCCAGCTTCGCCGCGTACTCGACCAGGCCCAGGCCCGGCGCGGGGCGTCCAGGCTTGGTCGGGGTCGGCCAGACCGGACCGGTGCAGAAGTAGTCGACGCCGGGCTCGGCGGCGGCCGCGGCCACCTCGGACTCGGCGTGGCAGGACCGCCCGATCAGCACGTCCTCGCCGATGATCGCCCGGGCGGCGGGCACCGGAAGGTCGTCCTGCCCGAGGTGCAGCACGTCGGGGCCGGCCGCGTGGGCGACGTCGGCGCGGTCGTTGACGGCGAGCAGCTTGCCGTGCCGGCGGCAGGCGTCGGCGAAGACCTCCAGCGCCGCCAGTTCCTGCCGGGCCTCCAGGCCCTTGTCCCGGAGCTGGACGATGTCGACGCCGCCGGCCAGCGCCGCGTCCAGGAACTCGGCGAGGTCGCCGCGCTCGCGCCGGGCGTCGGTGCACAGGTACAGCCGGGCGTCGGCGAGCCGATCCCGTCGGTCCGTCACAGCGCCATCGCCTGGGCGCGGCGCTTGACCTCGGTGGCCCGGTTCTCCCAGAGCGCCTGGACGGGGGTGCCGGGCAGCGACGGGTCCTCGCTGAACATCCATTCGAGGATCTCCTCGTCGCTGAACCCGCTGTCGCGCAGCACCGTCAGCGTGCCGACCAGGTGCTTCACCGGGCCGGTCTCGTCGATGAACGCCGCCGGGACCTGCAGCGACTTGTTGGGGCCGCGGCGGACGGCGATCAGGTCACCCTTCTTGACCATGTTGCGGACCTCGGTGACCACCAGACCCCACTTCTCGGAGATGTCGGGGAGGTACAGCCACGCGGGGACCAGGGCTTCAATCTTGGCTTCGATCTCACTCACAAGCACCAGACTGCCACCTCGGCGGCCCGCCGCGCACCAACCGGGTCCGCCGCCCGGCGCTACCCGGCGGCCAGGGCCGACTTCAGCGGGACCGCCGGGTCGGCGGCGCGGGCCGGGTCGAGCACGGCGCCTCGCTCGATCAGCCGCCGTCCCTGGGTCAGGTCGCGCGGCCGGTCGACCGCGAGCAGCGCGCGCAGGGCGCCGTCGCGCAGCCAGAGCACCGACCAGCCGGCGTCCGACGGCGAGCCGCGCCACAGCAGCTCGTCGCCCGCGCCGTGCCGTCCGGCGTACTGCGCCATCCGGCCGAACTGCTCGGACCAGAAGTACTGCACCGGGTCGTACGGCGGCGCGTCCGTTCCGAGCAGGGTGGCGGCGACGGCCTCGCCGGACTGCAGCGCGTGGTCCCAGTGCTGGACGGTCAGCCGGGTGCCGGAGCGCACCGAGGGGTAGCTGACGCAGTCGCCGGCCGCGAGGACACCCGGCACGGTGGTGCGCAGCCGCTCGTCCACCAGCACGGCGCCGGCCGCGTCCAGGGCGACCCCGGTGCCGGCCAGCCAGCCGGTGGCCGGGCGGGCGCCGATGCCGACCACCACCTCGTCGGCGGGCAGGTGCGAGCCGTCGGCGAGCAGCACCGCGCCCGGTTCGACGGCCGCGACGCCGGTGCCGCAGCGCAGGTCCACCCCGGCCTCGGCGTACCAGGCGGCCATCGCCCGGCCGACCTCGGCGGGCAGCGCGCCGGGGACGGGCGCCGGGCCGGCCTCGACGACGGTCACCTCGCAGCCGGCCGCCCGGGCGGCGGTGGCCACCTCGGCGCCGATCCAGCCCGCGCCGACCAGCACCAGGCGCAGGCCGGGGCGGAGCAGGGCGCGCAGCGCCAGCGCGTCGTCCAGGGTGTGCAGCAGATGGGCGCGCTCGGCGCCGGGCAGGGCCCGCGGCTCGGCGCCGGTGGCGATCACCAGCGCGCCGTACGGCTCGTCCCCGGCGTCGGTGTGCAGCAGGCCCGCGCCGCCGGGGCCGCCGGGGGTGAGTCCGGTGGCGCGGCGGCCGGTGAGCAGCTCGACGCCGAGGCCGGCGAAGTCGAGGTCGAGGGCGGTGCTGTCGGTCTTGCCGAGGAGGACGTCCTTGGAGAGCGGCGGCCGGTCGTACGGCGCGTGCGGCTCCTCGCCGACCAGCGTGATCCGCCCCTGCCAGCCGTCGCGCCGCAGCACCGCGGCGCACTGCGCCCCGGCCAGCCCGGCGCCCACCACGACGACCCGATCCGTCTGTCCCGTTCCGTTCAGCTCAGCCACGCCCGTCACTGTACTGAGGCCGGTCCCGGGTCCGAGGTCCTAGGCCGCCCCTCCCCCGTCCCTCCCCGCCCCGCTCCCGGGCACCTTCAGGGGGCGCACCCCCCGGAGTTAAGGTGGGGGCACCATCACGGGAGCCCGGCGCACCGGGCTGAGAGGCGGGCTGGCACGGCCCGCGACCGTCCGAACCTGATCCGGGTCATACCGGCGAAGGGAGAGCAGCTTTGACACGCCTGGTACGGGGCGCCCATGCCGAGGTGCTGGTCATCGGCGGTGGGATCATCGGCCTCGTCGTCGCCTGGCGGGCGGCCCAGCGCGGGCTGCGCGTCCTGCTGGTCGACCCCTGGCCCGGCCACGGTGCCGCCCAGGTCGCGGCGGGCATGCTCGCCCCGGTCACCGAACTCCAGTACGGCGAGGAGCCGCTGCTGCGCCTCGGGATGGCCTCCAACGAGCGGTACGCGTCCTTCGCCGCCGAACTCACCGAGGCGAGCGGCGGCCGGGACATCGGCTACCGGCAGTGCGGCACCCTCGCCGTCGCCCTCGACGCCGACGACCGCGCGGAACTGCGCGAGCTGCACGCCTTCCACCAGCGGCTCGGCCTGGACTCGCAGTGGCTCACCGGCCGTGAGGCCCGCCGACTGGAGCCGATGCTCGCACCCGGCGTGCGCGGCGGCCTGCACGTCACCGACGACCACCAGGTAAACGGCCGCCGGCTGGCCGAGGCCCTGCTGCACGCGTGCGAGCGGGCCGGCGCGGTGGTGCACCGCACCGAGGTCACCGAGCTGCTGGTCGAGCACGACCGCGCGACCGGAGCCCGGCTGGCCACCGGCGAGAGCGTCACCGCCGACCGGATCGTGCTCGCGGCCGGCTCGCGCAGCCACCTGCTGCCCGGCCTGCCCCCGGGCGTGCTGCCGGCGATCCGCCCGGTCAAGGGGCAGGTGCTGCGGCTGCGGGTGCCGGAGGCGTACCGGCCCTTCCTCTCGCGCAACGTGCGCGCCGTGGTCCGCGGCGGCCACCTCTACCTGGTGCCGCGCGAGAACGGCGAGCTGGTGGTCGGCGCGACCACCGAGGAGCAGGGCCACGACACCACGGTCACCGCCGGCGGGGTGTACGAGCTGCTGCGCGACGCGCACGAGCTGGTCCCCGGCATCACCGAGCTGCCGCTGGTGGAGACCGGCGCCGGGCTGCGCCCCGGTTCGCCGGACAACGCGCCGCTGCTCGGCCCGACCGCGCTGCCCGGCCTGGTCGCCGCCACCGGCCACTACCGCAACGGCGTCCTGCTGACGCCCGTCACCGGCGACCTGCTGGCCGACTACCTGGCCACCGGCACCCTGCCGGAGCTCGCCCACCCGTTCGCCCCCACCCGATTCACGAAGGTCCCGGCATGAGCCCCCGCACCAGCGACATCCCCCTGAGCGTCAACGGCGAGCCCCGCGAGGTGCCCGCCACGACCACCCTCGCCGAGGTGGTCGCCACCCTCAGCCAGGCGCACTCCGGCGTCGCCGCCGCCCTGAACGAGGCCGTGGTGCCGCGCGCCGAGTGGCCGCGCACGCCGCTGTCGGCGGGCGACCGGATCGAGATCCTCACCGCCGTCCAGGGAGGCTGACCGATGGCCGACGACCTTCTCACCATCGCCGGGACGCCCTTCTCCTCCCGGCTGATCATGGGCACCGGCGGCGCCCCCAGCCTGGAGGTCCTGGAGCAGGCGCTGCGGGTGTCCGGCACCGAGCTGACCACCGTGGCCATGCGCCGGGTGAACGCCGGCACCCAGGGCTCGGTGCTGGACGTGCTGAGCCGCAACGGCATCCGGGTACTGCCCAACACGGCCGGCTGCTTCACCGCCGGCGAGGCCGTGCTGACCGCCCGGCTGGCCCGCGAGGCGCTCGGCACCGACTGGGTGAAGCTGGAGGTGATCGCCGACGAGCGGACCCTGCTGCCGGACCCGATCGAGCTGCTGGACGCCGCCGAGACCCTGGTCGACGACGGCTTCACGGTGCTGCCGTACACCAACGACGACCCGGTGCTGGCCCGCAAGCTGGAGGACGTCGGCTGCGCGGCGATCATGCCGCTGGGCTCGCCGATCGGCTCCGGCCTGGGCATCCGCAACCCGCACAACTTCCAGCTGATCGTGGAAGGCGCGGGCGTCCCGGTGATCCTGGACGCCGGCGCCGGCACCGCCTCGGACGTCGCGCTGGCGATGGAACTGGGCTGCGCCGCGGTGATGCTGGCCTCGGCCGTCACCCGCGCCCAGGACCCGGTGCTGATGGCCGACGCGATGCGGCACGCCGCCGAGGCGGGCCGGCTGGCCCACCGGGCGGGCCGGATCCCGCGCCGGTTCCACGCCGAGGCCTCGTCCGCGATGGCCGGCCGCGCCGACCTGGACACCCGCGAGCACCCGGCGTTCTGAGGGTCCGCTCCGTCCGTTCCGAGCACCCGACATTCCGGATAATCAATACGATCATCGTTCTGGTGTCACAAACCGGGCACAGAGCGGCCCCGGGAGCGGTGTCTCCCGGGGCCGGCGGACCCCCACGTCCTAGACTCGCCGGGTGGACATGGCATTGCACGACCCCCTGATCGGTACCCTGCTCGACGGCCGGTACCGGGTCGAGCGGCGGATCGCCACCGGCGGCATGTCCACCGTCTACCAGGGCACCGACACCCGGCTCGACCGGGTCGTGGCGCTCAAGGTGATGCACCCCTCGCTGGCCGGCGACACCGCGTTCACCAGCCGCTTCATCCGCGAGGCCAAGGCCGTCGCCCGGCTCGCCCACCCCAACGTGGTCAACGTCTTCGACCAGGGCGCCGACGGCGCGCACGTCTTCCTCGCCATGGAGTACGTGCCCGGCGGCACCCTGCGCGACCTGCTGCGCGACCGCGGCGCGCTGTCCGTGCGAGCCGCCCTGGACATCCTGGAGCCGGTGCTCGCCGCCCTGGGCGCCGCCCACCGGGCCGGACTGGTGCACCGCGACGTCAAGCCCGAGAACGTGCTGATCACCGAGGACGGCCTGGTCAAGGTCGCCGACTTCGGCCTGGTCCGGGTGCTCGACGCCGCCGACGGCGCCACCACCTCCACCACCGCGACGGCCGGCACCGTGCTCGGCACCGTCTCCTACCTCGCGCCCGAGCAGATCCGCCCGGGCGCCGAGACCGACCAGCGGGTGGACGTCTACGCGGCCGGCATCCTGCTCTACGAGATGCTCACCGGCGCCCGCCCGCACACCGGCGAGAACCCCGTCCAGGTGATGTACCGCCACCTGCACGAGGACGTCCCGCCGCCGTCCGCCGCCGTCCCCGGCGTGACGCCCGGGCTGGACGCCATAGTGGCCGGCGCCTGCGCCCGGGACCGCGCGAACCGCCCGCACGACGCGGTCGAGCTGCTCGCCGCGCTCCAGCGGGTGCGCCGCGGGCTCACCCCGGCCCAGCTGGACGCCGAACCGCCGGCCTCCACCCGGCCCAGCCCGCGGTACCCGACCGGCGAGGCGACCTCGGTGCTCACCCCGGTGCTGCTGCCCGCGCCCCCGGTCGAGCGCACCAGCGTGCTGGACGTGCCGCCGGACCTCATGGACCAGCTGCTCACCGAGCCCCGCCCGTACGACGAGCCGCCGCCCCCGCGCGCGCCGCGCCGCGCCCGGCGCCCCCGGTCCGCCACCGCCCGCCGGCTGCCGCGGGGACCGCTGATCTGGACGGCCGTGGTCGCCGCCCTGGTCCTGCTGGTCGGCGGCGCCACCTACACGATCTCCGGCGCGGTGTACGGCACGGTGCCGGGCGTGCTCGGCAAGGACCGGACCGAGGCGGAGCGGATCCTGGACGCCGCGGGCATGCACGGGCGGGTCTCCGAGGTGTACAGCGAGTCCGTCCCGGTCGGCCAGGTGATGGCCGCCGCCCCCGGGGTGGGCACCCGGACCAGGAAGAGCGACGCGGTCACCCTCACCGTCTCGCGCGGGCCCAAGCGGATCGCCGTCCCGGACGTGGTCGGCCGCCCGTCCGCGCAGGCCTCCTCGACGCTGACCGGGGCGCAGCTGACCGCCGCCACGGTGACCGAGACGTACAGCGACACCGTCCCGGAGGGCTCGGTGATCAGCAGCTCGCCGGCGGCCGGGCAGCAGGTGCCGGAGAACACGCCGGTCGCGCTGGTGGTCAGCAAGGGCATGGTGCCGGTCCCGGACGTCACCGGGATGTCCAAGGAGGCCGCCGAGAAGGCGCTCCAGGCGGCCGGGTTCACGATGCAGAGCAGCGGGGTCAACCTGTTCGGCACCGGCAAGGTGACCGGCCAGTCCCCGGCGGCGGGCGAGCGCCGTCCGCAGCGCACCGTGGTCACGGTCAACTTCCCGTTCCTGTAGGCGTTCCCGCGCGACCCGCCGTCCGCTGCCCGCCGTCCGCTGCCCGCCGGCTCAGCGCAGCGGGCCGTCGCCCGGCTCCTCCTGGTGGGAGTAGCGCTGCTCCCGCCACGGGTCGGCCCGGTTGTGGTAGCCGCGCTCCTCCCAGAACCCGCGCCGGTCGGCCCGCATGTACTCGACCGCCCGGACCCACTTGGGGCCCTTCCAGGCGTACAGCCGGGGGACGACCAGCCGGACCGGGAAGCCGTGCTCGGCGGTGAGCGCCTCGCCGTCGCGGTGGGTGGCTAGCAGCGTGTCGGCGGCGGCGAAGTCCTCCAGCCGCAGGTTGGCGCTGTAGCCGTACTCGGCCCAGACCATGACGTGGGTGACGCCGGTGTCCGGCGGCGCGAGGTCGAGCAGGGCCGCGGCGGCCACCCCGGTCCACTCGCCGTCGAGCACCGAGAAGCGGGTGACGCAGTGCAGGTGGGCCCGGACGGTGGTGCGCGGCAGGGCGTTGAAGCCCTCGAAGTCCCAGCTGTGCTTCTCGGCCGAGGCGGTCGCGCCGAACACCTGGAGATCCCAGGTCAGCGGCTTGAAGCGGGGCACCGGGCCGTAGTGCAGGGCGGGCCAGCCGCGCTGGACGCGCTGGCCGGGCGGGAGCCCGGGGTCAGACGGCGACGACGGTTCTTGTTCGGACTGACCCATGGATCCATGGTGACAGACGGCGGGCGGCACCCGAAGTGCGCCCCTTCCGCACTCCACGCGCCCCGCTCGTACGGGCCAACGACGGGGGCGAGGGTTTTCCTGTGCGCTGGGCAAATCGGATATTCCGACACATGTCCTAGTGAGTGTGAACTTACTGGAATTTCGCCCCAAAGCGGTGCCAGGATGCCTCCAGCCGGAGCCGACGGGCACACGGCCCCGATCCCGCACGCAGAGCAGGAAGGCAACACCATGAAGGGCGACGCAGAGGTCATCGAGTTCCTCAACGAGCAGCTCACCGCCGAGCTGACCGCCATCAACCAGTACTTCCTGCACGCCAAGATGCAGGAGAACTTCGGCTGGACGAAGCTCGCCAAGTACACCCGGCACGAGTCCTTCGACGAGATGAAGCACGCCGAGGTGCTCACCGACCGGATCCTCTTCCTCGACGGGCTGCCCAACTACCAGCGGCTCTTCCACGTCCGGATCGGCCAGACGGTCAAGGAGATGTTCGAGGCGGATCGGCAGGTCGAGGTCGAGGCGATCGACCGGCTCAAGCGCGGGATCGTGGTGATGCGGGCCAAGAACGACGTCACCTCGGCCAACATCTTCGAGTCGATCCTGGCGGACGAGGAGGAGCACATCGACTACCTCGACACCCAGCTCGCCCTGGTGGAGAAGCTCGGGGAGGCGCTCTACATCGCCCAGCTGATCGAGCAGCCGGAGTCCTGAGCGCGGCAGACCGCGGGGCTCCGGCCCGGGGCCGCGGTCAGGCGGCGCGCAGCCGCGCCGGCGCGACGACGGGCACCGGCGCCGCGACCGCGGGCGCGGCGGTGGGCACGACCGCGGGCGCGGCGGCCGGGTCGGCCAGGCCCAGCCTGGCGGCCAGCCGGGCGGTCGGGCAGGGCCGGGCGCCGTGCTCGCCGAGCAGCGCCTGGATCCGCCGCACGCAGGAGCCGCAGTCGGTCCCGGCCTTGCAGCCCTTGGCGATCTGGCGCGGGGTGTTGGCACCGCCGTCGATCGCCTGCTTCACCTGGTCCTCGGTGACCGCATGGCACATGCACACGTACATCGCGGTCTCTCCCGGGGGTGAAGCGGTGAAGCGGACTGGATCTTGACTAAGGCAAGCCTTAGTTCACTGAGCCTCACCTTACCCCGGTGGAGCGAGTACGCAAAAGCCTCCCCGGCCCGGGAAACCCCCAGGCCGGAGAGGCTTTTGTCACATGTACTGTCACATGCGCGGCACCCTCGGGCGCCGCCCGTGGATCGCCGTTCAGTTGCCGCCGCGGTACATCTCGGCGACCAGGAACGCCAGGTCCAGCGACTGGCTGCGGTTGAGCCGCGGGTCGCAGGCCGTCTCGTAGCGCTGGTGCAGGTCGTCGACCAGCACCTCGTCGCCGCCGCCGACGCACTCGGTGACGTCGTCACCGGTCAGCTCGACGTGGATGCCGCCCGGGTGGGTGCCGAGCGCGCGGTGCACCTCGAAGAAGCCCTTGACCTCGTCGAGCACGTCGTCGAAGCGGCGGGTCTTGTGGCCGCTGGACGCCTCGAAGGTGTTGCCGTGCATCGGGTCGCAGATCCAGACCGGCTGCGCGCCCGAGGCGGTGACCTTCTCCACCAGGGTGGGCAGGTGCTCGCGGACCTTGCCCGCGCCCATCCGGGTGATGAAGGTGAGCCGGCCGGGCTCGCGCTCCGGGTCCAGCTTCTCGATCAGGGTCAGCGCCTCGTCGACCGAGGTGGTCGGGCCGAGCTTCACGCCGATCGGGTTGCGGATCTTCGAGGCGAACTCGATGTGCGCGTGGTCCAGCTGGCGGGTGCGCTCGCCGATCCACACCATGTGGCCGGAGACGTCGTACAGCTCGCCGGTGCGCGAGTCCACGCGGGTCAGCGCGGTCTCGTAGTCCAGGATCAGCGCCTCGTGGGACGAGAAGAACTCGACCGTCTTGAACTCCTCCGGCGCCACGCCACAGGCGTTCATGAACGCCAGCGCGTTGTCGATCTCGCGGGCGAGCTGCTCGTAGCGCTGGCCGGCCGGCGAGTTGCGCACGAAGTCCTGGTTCCAGGCGTGCACCTGGCGCAGGTCGGCGTAACCACCGGTGGTGAAGGCACGCACCAGGTTGAGCGTCGCGGCGGACGCGTTGTACATCCGCTTCAGCCGCTCCGGGTCCGGGATCCGGGACTCGGGGGTGAACTCGAAGCCGTTCACCGAGTCGCCGCGGTAGACCGGCAGGGTCACGCCGTCGCGGGTCTCGGTCGACTTGGAGCGCGGCTTGGAGTACTGGCCGGCGATGCGGCCGACCTTGACGACCGGCACCGAGGCCGCGTACGTCAGCACGGCCGCCATCTGCAGCAGGGTCTTGAGCTTGTTGCGGATGTGCTCCGCCGAGACACCGTCGAAGGCCTCGGCGCAGTCACCGCCCTGCAGCAGGAACGCCTCACCACGGGCCACGGCACCGAGCCGGGCGCGCAGCTGGTCGCACTCGCCCGCGAAGACGAGCGGCGGATACGAGGCGAGCTCGGCAAGGGTCTTGCGCAGAGCCTCTTGGTCCGGCCATTCAGGCTGCTGCGCCGCGGGCAGGGTCTGCCAGGTGTGGAGATTCGTCACGGTCACGCGCCCAAGGCTACGGGGTGCGACAACCGATTTGTGACCACCGCCCGAGGGGTGAGACACCGTGCGGACAATCGGGTGACGGGCCTCACTCCCGGCCCGGCATCCGCTAGGCTCGGGCCCGTGAACACGCCGCACACCTTCCCCTGGTGGTGGGCCGACCCCCTGGGTGGCCCACAGCCCGCGCGTTCCTAGACGCAGACGACCGGCCGCCCCTCGGGGCGGCCGTCGGCGTTCTCCAGCCGGTCGACAGCCCTCCCGGGAGCGGAATCCCCACCGCCGCAGAAGCCACCCCGGAAGGAACGCCGTTACCGTGACCAGTGCCGCCGACCTGCTCGCCCGACTCACCGCCGCCGACGCACCGGCCTTCGCCCTGCTGCACCGCCGCACCCCGCGCACCGCCCCGGACACCGTCGAGGTGCTGCTCGGCACCGTCGGCGTCCACGACCGGCTGGCCGACCTGCCGGTCCGGCACGGCGCCCCCGCCGACGGCCCCGTGCACGACCTGCTCGCGCTCGTCCCCTACCGGCAGATCCGCGAGCGCGGCTTCGAGGCGCACGACGACGCCACCCCGCTCCAGGCCCTGGCCGTCACCGAGCAGTACGCCCTGCCGCTCGCCGAGGTCGCCGCCGCACTCCCCCGGCTGCCGGTCACGCTGCGCGACGGCGGCTTCGACATCGACGACGCCGAGTACGCGGCGATCGTGCGCCGGGTGATCGAGGAGGAGATCGGCCGCGGCGAGGGCGCCAACTTCGTCATCCGCCGCGACTTCACCGCGACGCTGGAGGCCCCCGGCGGAGCCGGTGACGGACATTGCTCCCCCGCCCTCGCGCTCACCCTGTTCGGCCGGCTGCTGGAGCAGGAACGCGGCGCCTACTGGACCTTCCTGGTGCACACCGGGGACCGCGTCCTGGTCGGCGCCTCCCCCGAGGTGCACGTCCGGCAGAGCGGCGGGACGGTCGTGATGAACCCGATCTCCGGCACCTACCGCTATCCGGCCGCCGGCGCCGGACTGGACTCGCTGCTCGACTTCCTCCACGACCCCAAGGAGCTGGAGGAACTGACCATGGTGGTCGACGAGGAGCTCAAGATGATGTGCACCGTCGGCGACCTCGGCGGCCAGGTGCTCGGCCCGCGGCTCAAGGAGATGTCCCACCTCGCGCACACCGAGTACGAGCTGCGCGGCCGGACCTCGCTGGACGTCCGCGAGGTGCTCCGGGAGACGATGTTCGCCGCCACCGTCACCGGCAGCCCGGTGCAGAACGCCACCCGGGTGATCAAGCGCTACGAGCGCGGCGGCCGCGGCTACTACTCCGGCGCGCTCGCCCTGATCGGCCGCTCGGCCAGCGGCGGCCAGCTGCTCGACTCGCCGATCTGCATCCGCACCGCCGACATCGACCCGGCCACCGGCCGGCTCGCCGTCCGGGTCGGCGCCACCCTGGTGCGCCACTCCGACCCGCTCTCCGAGGTCGCCGAGACGCACGCCAAGGCCGCCGGGGTGCTCACCGCGATCGGCGCCCGCCCGGCCCCCGCCCGGCCGGCCGGCCCGAGCGGCCCGCGGCTGGCCGACGACCACCGCGTCCAGGCCGCGCTGGACGCCCGGCGGGCCGGCCTCGCCCCGTTCTGGCTGCGGATGCAGCAGCCGGCCCCGGCCACCGAGGCGCTGGAGACCCTGGTCGTCGACGGCGAGGACACCTTCACCGCGATGCTCGCCCATCTGCTGACCTCGCTCGGCCACCGGGTCACCGTGGTCCGCTACGACGAGCCGGGCCTGCGCGAGCGGGTCGCCACCCACCCCGGCCCGCTGGTGCTCGGCCCCGGCCCGGGCGACCCGGCCGCCGCGGACGACCCCAAGATGGCCGTGCTGCGCCCGGTCGTCGCCGACGCGCTGGCCGCCGTCCGCGACGGCCGGCGCACCGCCCCGGTGCTCGCCGTCTGCCTCAGCCACCAGCTGCTGTCCGCCGCGCTCGGCCTGCCGCTGGTCCGCAAGGCGGTGCCCTACCAGGGCGCGCAGGAGGACGTCGACCTGTTCGGGACGCGGCGCACGGTCGGCTTCTACAACGCCTTCACCGCCCGCTGCACGGACCAGGACGCCGCCCGGCTGGCCGCCGAGGGCGTCGAGGTGGCCCGCGACCCGCTGACCGGGGACGTGCACGCGCTGCGCGGGCCGGGCTTCGCCGGGCTGCAGTTCCACCCGGAGTCGGTGCTCACCCGGGAGGGCGTGGAGATCGTCGCCGGGCTGCTGCGCGGCGCGGTGGCCGCCGCCCGCTGAGCCGGGGCGCCGGGCGGGGTGCCGGACCGCACCCCGCCCGGTGGGGCGTCAGATCCCGTCGTCCAGCCCCTGCTCGATCGCGTACCGGACCAGCTCGACCCGGTTGTGCAGCTGGAGCTTGCCGAGGGTGTTCTGGACGTGGTTCTGCACCGTGCGGTGCGAGAGCACCAGCCGATCGGCGATCTGCTTGTACGACAGACCCTTGGCGACCATCCGCAGCACCTCGGTCTCCCGGGCGGTCAGCTGCGGGACGACCGGCGCGGCCGCGGCGGGCGGCTCGGCCGCCAGCCGGCGGAACTCGCCGAGCACCAGGCCGGCCAGGCCCGGCGTGAACACCGCGTCGCCGACGGCCGTGCGGCGCACCGCGTCCAGCAGCTCCTCCCGCCCGGCCGACTTGACCAGGTAGCCGGTCGCGCCGGACTTCACCGCCTCCAGCACGTCCGCGTGCTCACCGCTCGCGGAGAGCACGAGGACGCGCACCGTCGGATCGTGCGCGACCACCTGGCGGCAGACCTCGGCGCCGGGCAGACCGGGCAGGTTGAGGTCGAGCACCACCACCTGCGGCGCGCAGGCGCGGGCCCGGCGCACGGCCTCCTCGCCGTCGCCGGCGGTGGCCACCACGTCCAGTCCGGCCTCGGCGAGGTCGCGGGAGACGGCGTCGCGCCACATCGGGTGGTCGTCCACCACCATGACCCGCACCGGTCGCCCCGCGGGCGCCTGCTGGTCGATCGGCTGCTGGGTCGTCATGCTCGGGGCCCTTTCGCGGGAGGTGTCGGCACGGGGGTTCTCACAGCGCGGCGGCCGGGGCGCCGGAGCCGGCGCGCGGCACCCGCAGCTCCACCTCGACGCCCTCGCCGGGCGCCGAGTACAGCTCGGCCGAGCCGCCGAGGTCACGCAGCCGGCCGCGGATCGACTGGGAGACGCCGAGCCGGCCGGCCCGCTCCGCCTCGCCGAGCCGCCCGGGGGCGAAGCCCGGGCCGTCGTCGCGGATCGAGACGGTGACGGCCTGCGGCTCGTCCTCCAGCAGGATCCAGGCGCGCGCGGCGGGCCCGGCGTGCCGGCGGACGTTGTCCACCGCCGCGCCGACCGCGGCGGCGAGCTCGCCGGCCGCCGGGGCCGCGAGCAGCACCGGGGTGCCGGGGGCGGAGAGGGTGACCCGCTCGTCCGCGTACGGGGCGAGCAGGGCGCGCAGGTCCTGCGGCGGCTCCGGCTGCTCCGCGCCGCGCGGGGCGGGCAGCGGGCCGCCGCTCATCAGCGCGCGCAGGGCGCGCTCCTGCTCGCCGGCCAGCCGGCCCAGCTCGGCGAGGTCCGCGCCGTCGGCGGACCCGGCGCCGGACGGGGCCTCGGAGCCCCGGCGCTGGACCAGGGCGAGCACCTGCAGCACGCCGTCGTGGATGTCCCGGGAGAGCCGCTCGCGCTCCCGGGTGGCCGCCTCGACCTGGAGCGCCCGGGTGAGCGTGGCCTCGCTGGCCCGGGCGAGCTCCATGACGTAGCCGATCGCGCAGCCGGACAGCATCAGCAGCACGATGTTGTGGATGTTGTCGCCGGTCGGGCCGCCGTGGCCGAGGATGTTGGCCACCCCGATCACCGAGCCGGCCGCCGCCGCCCAGCGCCAGCCGCCCCGCCCGGCGAAGCCGAGCACGGTGCCGGCCGCCCAGATGGTGGGCAGGGTCGGCGCGCCGTGGCTGATCCGGGACGGTTCGTCGATCACCCCGCTCATCACGATGCCGGTGACGACGAGGACCAGATCGGTGGCGAGCACGTACCAGGTGCAGCGGTGCGGGCCGGAGAAGGCCCGGGTGGAGGCGAGCGTCCACAGCGTCAGCGCGCCGAGGTAGATCCAGCCGGCGACCGGGTGCAGGAACTGCAGGTAGGAGTCGAAGTACCGGAGCAGCGCGTAGCAGAGCGCCAGCACCCGGAAGAAGGAGATGGCCCGCCAGAGCGGCAGTTCGACGGACATGCCGCCCGCCGCCACCGCCGCGCCGACCGTGCCCGGGCCGGGCCCGGTTCTGCCGCCGTCCGTCATGCCCGCCGTCCTCCCCCCGTGCGGCCGGCCCCGGCTCAGGCCGGCCCGGTCCCCTTCTGCGGCTCCTGGCCGGCCTTCTCGGCCTCGGCCGCCTTCTCCGCCTCCGCCTTCTCCTCGGCCTTCTCGGCCTTGGCGGCGGCCTGCTCGGCCTTCTGGACGGCCTTGCGCTCGGCGTCGGCCTTCTTCTTGTCCTCGGCGATCTGCCGCTTGGCGGCGGTCGCGTAGACGTCGACGTACTCCTGGCCGGACAGCCGCATGATCTCGTACATCACCTCGTCCGTCACCGAACGGAGGATGAAGCGGTCGTTCTCCATGCCCTGGTAGCGGGAGAAGTCCAGCGGGCGGCCGATCCGGATGCCCGGGCGGATGCCGAAGTTCGGGACCACCTGGCCGGGCGGCTGCACCTTCTCGGTGTCGATCATCGCGACCGGGATGACCGGCGCGCCGGTCGCCAGCGCGACGCGGGCCAGGCCGCCGACCTTGCCCCGGTAGAGCTTGCCGTCGGGCGAGCGGGTGCCCTCCGGGTAGACGCCGAACAGCTCGCCGCGGTCCAGCACGGCGATCGCCGACCGGATCGCCGCCTCGCCGGCGCCGCGCACGCCCGAGCGGTCCACCGGGAGCTGGCCGACGCCCTTGAAGAAGGCGGCGGTCAGCCGGCCCTTGATGCCCGGCGTGGTGAAGTACTCGGCCTTCGCGATGAAGGTCACCCGGCGCTTGATCAGCGCGGGGAAGAAGAAGGAGTCCGAGAAGGACAGGTGGTTGCTCGCGATGATCGCGGCACCCTCGGTGGGGATGTTCTCCTCACCCTCGATCCACGGCCGGAAGAAGATCCGCAGCAGCGGCGCGACGATCATCTTCATCAGTCGGTAGAACAACCCGGGCCTCCTGTATTGCGGACCGGTCGATCCTAATGCCCCTCGGTGTCCGCCCGTGCCCCGCCCCGCCCCGACGGGGTGTCCGGGCCGCCGGGTGACGGGGTGTCGGGCCGGCTTCCCGGCGGGGGTGTACGGAGCGGGCGGGCCCGTGGGACGATGCGAATTCCGCAGCCGCCCGCACCGGTCCGCCCCGCACGCCCCCGTCCGTACAGCGCCCCCTCCAGCGTCCTCGCCCGCGAAGGAGTCCGCCATGCCGCTGCTGCCCGGCGCCGAACCGTACCGCCACCGGGGCGGGCCGGTGGGCGTCCTGCTCTGTCACGGCTTCACCGGCTCGCCGCAGTCGCTGCGGCCGTGGGCGGAGGACCTCGCCGCCACCGGGTGCACCGTCTCGCTGCCGCTGCTGCCGGGCCACGGCACCCGCTGGCAGGACATGCAGGTGACCCGCTGGGAGGACTGGTACGCCGAGGTCGAGCGGGAGCTGCTGGCCCTGGCGGCGGAGTGCGAGCGGGTGTTCGTCGTCGGGCTGTCGATGGGCGGCGGCCTGGCGCTGCGGCTCGCGGCGGTGCACGGGAGCACGGTCGCCGGGCTGGTGCTGGTCAACCCGTCGGTGCGCTCGGACAACCCCGCGAGTGTCATTCTGCCGGTGCTGCGGCACCTCCTGCCGAGCCTGCCCGGGGTAGCCAACGACATCGCCCGGCCCGGCGCGGTCGAGCTGGGCTACGACCGGACGCCGCTGCACGCCGCCTGGTCGCTGGCCCGGCTGTGGAAGGAGGTCCAGGCGCGGCTGCCGGAGGTGACCCAGCCGGTGCTGCTCTTCCACAGCCCGCAGGACCACGTGGTCTCGGCGGCCAACTCCGAGCTGGTGCTGGCCCGGATATCCTCGACCGATGTGACGGAGCGGCTGTGCCAGCGCAGCTACCACGTCGCGACGCTGGACCACGACGCGGCGGAAATATTCGCGACCGCCCAGGACTTCATCCGACGGTTGGCCCCCGCGCAGGCGGCGGGCGCCACCTCGGTGAAATCCGACCACCACCAAGGCTGAAGGGCCGGAAGTGCACGAGAGCAGCACGGCGGGCGGCGAGGACGAGACGCCCCGCGAGGAGGGTGCGGCCACCGGCGGCGCGCGGCCGGGTGCCGGGCGGACGGAGGGCGAGCAGACGGGTCGCGGACCTTCCGGTGAGACGGTCGCCGGCTCCGGCGACGCCCCGGCGGCGGGCGAGGAGACGGGCGGCGCGACGGGCGGCACGGGCAACGCGGGCGGGGCGGGCAGCGGCACCACGTCGGGCACCGGCACCACGTCGGGCACCGGCACCACGCCCGGCGCGGGCGCGCCGGCCGGCCAGTCCCGCCCCCGGCGCGCGCCCGAGCGCAGCCAGGCCGAGCAGGACGAGATCTTCGCCGCGCTGGTCGCCCAGTTCGACGACCCGGTCGACCTCAACAACCCGAACTGGCCGGAGATCGAGAACCTCCGGGCGCGCGGCGAGCTCAAGGGCTTCAAGGAGCCCGACGGCCCGCCCGGCGAGCCCGGCGACCTCTCCGACCTGGCCCCCCAGCCGCGCCCCCGCTCCGGCCGGCCGGTCATGCCGGCCGCCGGCTCCGGCCCGCGCGACTTCGAGCTGGCCGAGGAGACCGACGAGGGCCACTTCGAGCCGCCGGAGCCGCCGCCGCTGCCGGAGGCCGACACCACCGCCAAGTTCGCCTGGCTGGCGGTGCTCGGCGGGCCCGCACTGCTGCTCTTCGACGCGGTCGTCTGGCGCGAGGTCTCCGGCTGGCCCGCCTGGGTCGGGGTGGCCGCCTTCCTCGGCGGCTTCGCCACCCTGGTGGTCCGGATGAAGGACCGCGACGAGGACGAGCCCGAGGACCCGCACGGCGGCGCGGTCGTCTGACCGCCGCGGCCGGCCCGGGCGTCCGGCTACCCGGCGGGCAGCTGCAGGACGGCGAGCACCGGGAGGTGGTCGGTGGCGGCCCGCAGGTCGGCGCCGGTGACGCCGGGCAGGCCGTGCGGGACGCCGCAGGCGAGCACCTCGACGCCCGGCGTGGCGAAGACGGCGTCCAGCCGCTGGTAGGGGTTCTCCGGAACGGACGTCATCTCGCCGCCCCAGGGCGCCACCACGTGCCCGTCCTGCAGCCGCGCGGCCAGCGAGCGCCAGCCCGGGCCGTCCGGGTGCTCGTTGAAGTCCCCCGCGATCACGCCGAGTTCGGCGTACCTCAGCTGCCCAATGAGCAGCTCGAACTGGCGCCGCCGCTCGTCCGCGTCCAGGCTGAGGTGGCAGCTGGTGACGGTGAACGGCGCGCCGCCGGGCACCTCGACCAGCGCGGTCGCGAAGCCGCGCGCGTGCAGTCCGCGGGTCTTCGGCAGCAGCCGGTCGTGGACGGCCGCCACCCGGACGCCGGGCCGGCCGAGCAGCAGCGGCCCGGCGGCGGCCCGGCCGCCGCCGGCGAGCACCGCGGTGCCGGTCCGCCGGGCGAGCCAGGCCGCCTGCCCCCGGGGACGCCAGTAGCGCGGTGACTCCTGGACGCAGACGAGGTCGGGCGCGCAGGCCCGGATCACCCGGACCAGGGCGCGCCGGTCGTCGCGCAGCGAGCGGACGTTGTAGCTGAGCAGCCGCAGCCGGCCCGCTGCGGGCGGCGGCAGTTCGGCCGGTTCGGCAGGTGCGGCCGGTGCGGTGGTCATCGCGGTTCCTCCCCTGGGCGTCCTCGGTGACGACCGTACGGCAGGACGGGGGCGTCGAGGGGTGAACACCGACACGGCGCGGCCCGTCCCTCCGGGCGGAGGGACGGGCCGCGGTGCGCGGGTCACGCCGTGCGCGTCGGGGGCCTGCCGGTCAGACCGTGCGGGCCAGGTCGGCCGCGCCGGCGATGCCGGCGGCCGAGCCGGTGGAGGCGAGCACCACCTCGGCGCGCGGGCGGTGCACCCCGCCGGTCAGGTAGTGCTCGAAGGCCTTGGCGACCGGGTCGAGCAGCAGCCGGCCGGAGTCGGAGACCCCGCCGCCGAGCACGAAGACGCCCGGGTCGAAGAGCGCCGCGAGGTCGGCCATCCCCCGGCCCAGCCAGTCGGCCAGCTCGGCGTAGCACTCCAGGGCGAGCGGGTCGCCCTCCTCGGCGGCCTGGGTGATGTGGATGCCGCGGATCGTCTCGGCGACGCCGTCGTTGAGCTCCAGCATCCGCCGGCCGCGCACCGGGTCGGCGGCGGCGCGCTCGCGGCCGTAGCGGCGCAGCGCCCGGCCCGAGCCGTACTGCTCCCAGCAGCCCTTGCCGCCGCAGCCGCAGGGCAGGCCGTCCGGGACCATGTTGAGGTGGCCGATCTCGCCGGCCACGCCGAACCGGCCGCGGTGCAGCCGGCCGTCCAGGACGAGGCCGCCGCCGATGCCGGTGCCGACGGTGATCAGCACCATGTCCTCGTGGCCGGCGCCGGCGCCGAACCGGTACTCGGCCCAGGCGGCGCAGTTGGCGTCGTTCTCGATGACCGCGGGCAGGCCGGTGAGCTCCTCGATCCGGCCGCGCAGGGGCTCGTCCTCCCAGTCGATGTTGGGGGCGAAGATCACCGTCGAGCGGCTGCGGTCGACGAAGCCGGGGGCGCCGATGCCCGCCGCGGTCACGCCGGGGTACTGCTCCTTGAGCTCGCGCACGGCCTGCGCGATCGCGTCGACCGCCCACTGCGGGTCGGCCGGGGTGGGCACCCTGGTCCGGGCGAGGATCTCTCCCGCCTCGTCGACCACACCTGCCGCGATCTTGGTCCCGCCGACGTCGACGCCGATGGTCAGAGCCATGTGTCCCTCAGCTATTCACTCGTTCCCGCTGGACGGAACGCTACCGCCCAACCATGCCCCCGTACACACCGCCGCCTACATTAACCGAAGACATTCTTGCGGCAACCTGCTCAAGACCGTTCAAAAGTCGTACATTTTCACCGGTCACTTTCCAGGATGAAGCCAGAACGTGGCCCACAGGGCATCAGGGGTTCACTGCTTGTCGGACGGTCCCTCAGGCGTGTCGTCCAGGTCCACCCGCTCCGGGCGGGCCGGCCCGCCGGCGGTCCAGCGTCGCTCGTGGCCGGTGACGGCGGCCCGGTAGGCGGCCAGCAGTTCGGTGCCGGCGGCGGCCAGACCGGTGCCGGCGGCGGCGAGGTGGCCGTACACCTCGGGCTGCTTGTCGCGCAGGCGGTCGGCCAGCCCGGCCAGCGAGAGCAGGGTCTCGGCGCTCGCCTCCTGGGCCTTCTCCCCGACGACGGTGGCGAACCGGCGGACCTCGTCCACCAGCGGGCCCAGCTCCGGGCCGAACGGGTGCGGGCCGCCGTCCCGGTCGGCGGTGGGCTCGGTCCGGTCCGTGGTGGTCATCGCGCAGGCCTCCTCAGCAGCGGCGGCCGCACCCGCGGCCGCCCGCCCCGACGCTACCGGACCACGACGGGCCCTCCGGACGCCGAGCGGGCCCTCGTCGAGCGGGCCCTAACTCCGGGGCCAGAGCGCGGGGTCGGGGGCGAAGCGGACGGCGAGGACGCCGTCGTGCAGGCCCGCGCCGGCGACCGTGCAGCGGCGCAGCGCCGAGGGCAGCGCGAGCACCCGCCGGTGGGCACCGAGGCCGACCACCAGTTCGTCGCCGCGCCGCACCAGGTCGAGGTCGGCGCGCTCGGCACCGGGCAGGGCGAGGTGCCAGACCAGCAGGCCCTCCGAAGCCAGCCGGTCCTCGACGGTCCACGGCTCGGCCGGGTACGGCTCGGGGCCGGGACCGGCGCCGTAGAGGCGGTCGGCGACGGCCTCCGGGGCGGTCTCGGCGGGCCCGGTGGTGAGCACCGGGACGCCGTCGCAGGCGACGGCCAGCGCGGCCAGCTCCTCGCGGCGGCGGCGGGCCAGGCCGGCCAGCCAGGGGTCGGGCGAGTCGGCGGCCGCGTCCGGCAGCACGCCGTGCACCACCACGGCGTCCGGGCGGTGACCGTGCAGAGCCAGTCCGGTGCGGATCCGGCGCAGTTCGTCGAAGGGGTGGGCGTCGGCCGCGATGACCAGCCGGACGCTGGTGCCGGGCGCGGTGATGGCGGCGCGCGCCTCGGCGAGCGCGCCGGTCGCCTTGGCGCGCGCCTCGTACAGCCAGTCGGCGGGCATCGGCACCCCGGCGAGGCCGGCCAGCAGCGGGCGCAGCGCCCGGGCGGCCTGGCGCTGCTCGGGGACCAGCCGGGCCAGGTAGCGCTCCAGCTGCTCGGGCAGCGCCAGGGTGGCGATGAGGTCGGCGGGCGGCGGGGCGAGCACCACCAGGACGTCCGCGTCGGCCGCGGGCAGCGCGCGCAGCAGGGCGAGCCGGGCGGTGCCGGGGAGGGCGGTGAGCTCCTCGGCGTCGAGCGGATCGGCGCCCAGCAGGTCGAGGGCGGGCTTCAGCCGGCCGCCGATCCCGTCGAGGGCGCGCCGGAAGGCGGCCTGCTCGTCGGTGCGGGCCACGGTCAGGCCGGGCGCGTAGGCCGTCGGCCCGGCCTCCAGCCGGACGCCGAGGGCGGCGTCCAGGGTGCGGTGCGGGTCGTCGGCCGCCAGCAGCAGGGTGCGCCGGCCCCGCCGGGCGGCGTGCAGCGCGGTGGCGGCGGCCACCGCCGGCGCCGCGTGGTCGCCGCTGACCAGGATGGTGCGTGTCGCCGTCATGCCGTGCCGCCCCCGTTCGTCGGTGCCGTCGGTCCTGCCGGGCGCCCGGTCAGAGCGCCTTGCCGGCAGCGGTGTCCTCGACGCGCTTCTTCAGACCGGCCAGGGCGCGGTCGATGATGACCTTCTCGGCCTTGCGCTTGATCATGCCGAGCATCGGGATCTTGACATCGACCGCGAGCTGGTAGGTGACCTCGGTGCGGTCGGCGCCGAGCGGGGCCAGGGTGTAGGAGCCGTCGAGCGAGCGGAGCATCTGGCTGCGCACCAGGGTCCAGCCGCACTCGCGGTCGCCGTCCCAGGTGTAGGCGAGGACGTGCTCGTCGCGGATCGCGCCGGCGTCGAGCACCAGCCGGACCTGGGAGGCGCGGCCGTTCTCCCCCGTCTCCAGGACCTCGATCTCCTTGACCTCTCCGGTCCAGGCCGGGTACGCGGCGAAGTCGGCGATCACGGCCATGACCGTCGCCGGGGTCGCGTCGATGGTGATGCTCGACCTGGTGTGCTCCGCCATGGAATGGCCCTCCGCGTCGTCCCGTGCTGCTGGTCCGGCCGAGCCTGCTCGGCCGGGTGCGCCCGGAGCAGGCTATCGCGCCCCGCCCCCGGGCCCGTCCTTCGGTGCACCCCCGGAGCCGGACCGGGCGCCGCGGCGGCGGACGGGCCCGCGCGGGACCCGTACGGCGGCCCCCGGCGGGCTACCGGCCGGTACCGGCGGGCTGCCGTAGGGTGCCATTCGAACGACCCGGTTCCCGACCTGGTCGGACGGGTCAAGGTGTGACACTTCGAACACCGGAGCCGACCCCCCTGGTCGAAGCCGCCTACCGGGCAGTAACGTCCTGCCGTCCCGCAGCGTCGCGAACGAGGAGCAGTCTTGCTCGACTTCAGCCTTCCGGCCCTCTACCAGGTACCGAGCGGCGGTAACCTCTCGGACATCGTGGTCCAGAACGCCGAGCGGCACCCCGGTGTCGCGGTGCTCAGCCGCAAGGTGGACGGCCGGTGGCAGGAGTTGACCGCCGCCCAGTTCCTGGTCGAGGTGCAGGCCGCCGCGAAGGGGCTGATCGCCGCGGGCATCGAGCCGGGCGACCGGGTGGGCATCATGTCCCGCACCCGCTACGAGTGGACGCTGCTGGACTTCGCGATCTGGACGGCCGGCGCGATCACCGTGCCGGTGTACGAGACCTCCTCGGCCGAACAGGTCGAGTGGATCCTCGGCGACTCCGGGGTGGTCGCCCTGTTCACCGAGACCGCGACGCACAGCGCGGTGGTCGCCGAGGTCCGGGGCCGCCTGCCGGAGCTGAAGCACACCTGGCAGATCGAGGGCACCGCGCTCGCCGCGCTGGCCGAGTCGGGCCGCGCGGTCACCGACGCCACCGTCACCGAGCGCCGCTCGACGGCCACCCCCGACTCGATCGCCACCATCGTCTACACCTCGGGCACCACCGGCCGCCCGAAGGGCTGTCAGCTGACGCACGGCAACTTCCTGGCCGAGTGCGGCAACGTGGTGGAGCGCCTGGCCCCGCTGTTCCGCACCGGCGAGAGCTCCGTGCTGCTCTTCCTGCCGCTGGCCCACGTGTTCGCCCGGATCGTCGAGATCGCCCCGGCGATGGCCCCGATCAGGCTCGGCCACGTCTCCGACGTCCGGGACGTCACCACCGAGCTGGCCGCCTTCAGGCCGACCCTGATCCTGGGCGTGCCCCGGGTCTTCGAGAAGGTCTACAACACGGCGCGGGCCAAGGCCCAGGCCGACGGCAAGGGCAAGATCTTCGACAAGGCCGCCGACACCGCGATCGCCTACAGCCGGGCGCTGGACGCGGGCGGCGCCGGGCTGCTGCTCAAGCTCAAGCACGCCGTCTTCGACAAGCTGGTCTACAGCAAGCTGCGGGCGGCCCTCGGCGGCCGGGCCACCCACGCGATCTCCGGCGGTGCCCCGCTCGGCGAGCGGCTCGGCCACTTCTACCGGGGCATCGGCTTCACCGTGCTGGAGGGCTACGGCCTGACCGAGACCTGCGCGGCCACCGCCTTCAACCCGTGGGACAAGCAGAAGATCGGCACGGTCGGCCAGCCGGTGCCCGGCTCCTCCGTGCGGATCGCCGAGGACGGCGAGGTCTTCTTCAAGGGCCCGCACGTCTTCACCGGCTACTGGAACAACCCGCAGGCCACCGCGGACACCCTCAAGGACGGCTGGATCGCCACCGGCGACCTCGGCTCGCTGGACGACGAGGGCTACCTCACCATCACCGGCCGCAAGAAGGAGATCATCGTCACCGCGGGCGGCAAGAACGTCGCCCCGGCGGTGATCGAGGACCGGATCCGGGCGCACGCCCTGGTCGGCGAGGTCATGGTGGTCGGCGACCGCAAGCCCTTCGTCGCCTGCCTGATCACGGTCGACGAGGACTTCTTCCCCAAGTGGAAGGAGCTGAACGGCAAGCCGGTCGGCGCCACGGTGGCCGACCTGCGCGAGGACCCGGACCTGCTGGCCGCCCTGCAGACGGCGGTGGACGACGGCAACGCGGCCGTCTCGCACGCCGAGGCGGTGAAGAAGTTCCGCCTGCTCGACACCGTCTTCTCCGAGGAGAGCGGCCATCTGACGCCCTCGCTCAAGCTCAAGCGCAACGTCGTGCTCAAGGACTTCGCGGCCGACGTCGAGGCGATCTACCGGAAGTAGCCGCTCCCCCGCGCCCGCAGGTGCGGCCCGCCCCGCCGTTCGGGGCGGGCCGCACCGGCGTGTGCGCTCAGCCCGCCAGCAGCGAGGTCAGCCGCCCGGCCAGCAGGTCCCAGCGCCAGGAGCGGTCCACCCAGCGCCGCCCGGCCTCGCCCATCCGCCGGCGCAGCTCCTCGTCCTTCAGCAGCCGGACGATCCGCTCGGCCGCCGCCGCGGGCGTGCCGCCCGGCACCACGTAGCCGGTCTCGCCCTCCAGCACCGCGTCCGGCGCGCCGCCGGAGTCCCCGGCCACCACCGGCAGGCCGGTCGCCGAGGCCTCCAGGTACACGATGCCGAGCCCCTCGACGTCCAGCCCGCCGCGCCGGGTGCGGCAGGGCATGGCGAAGACGTCCCCGGCGCCGTAGTGCGCGGGCAGCTCCTCCCACGGGACCGAACCGGTGAACCGGACGGCGGAGCGCACCCCGCGGGCGTCCACCAGCTTCTCCAGGTCCGCCCGGTAGGGGCCGCCGCCGACGATCAGCAGCACGGCGTCCGGCACGTCGGCGAGGATCTGCGGCATCGCCTCGATGAGGGTGTCCTGGCCCTTGCGCGGCACCAGCCGGGAGACGCAGACCACCACCGGCCGGTCGGCCAGCCCGAGCCGCTCGCGCACCGCGGCGCCACCGGAATCCGGGTGGAAGGTCCGCTCGTCCACGCCGGGCGGCAGCTGCACCATCCGGGCGGCGGCCTGCGGGCCGACGGCGGCGGCGATCCGGGAGCGGGTGTACTCGCCGAGGTAGGTCAGCACGTCGGTGCCGGTGCCGATCCGGCGCAGCAGCTGCCGGGCCGCCGGAAGCTGGGCCCAGGCGGCCTCGTGGCCGTGGGTCATGCCGAGCAGCCGCCCGGCGCCGGCCCGGCGCAGCGCGGGGGCCATCAGCCCGAGCGGAGCGGCGGCGCCGAACCAGACCGAGTCGCAGCGCTCGGCGCGCAGGATCTCGGCGGCCCGCCGGGTGACCCGCGGTGTGGGAACCATCACCTTCGTCCGGTCGCGGATCACCGGGAACGGCTGTTCGGCGTCGAAGCGCGCCACCTCGGTGCCGTCGCGCCAGGTGGAGGCGTACACCACGACGCTTCCTGCGGGCTGACGGACGGCCATGTTGTGGACGAAGGCCTGGATGCCGCCGGGCCTCGGCGGGAAGTCGTTGGTCACGATCAAGGTCTTGTGCATCAGGCCACGGCTCGCTCGGTCGGGGGGTGCTCGGTGTACCGCTCAGTGATCCGTACGATAGGTCAACACCATGGCCCGCCGGGAACGGATCCGCGCACGGCAACCGTTCCACCCCCGGGTCTGTCCTAGTACCGGGGTGGTCGGCGCGGCCGGTCCGGCCCGTGACCGCGGCCCGGCGCCGACCCGCCCGGACCGCCCGGGCACCCGTCGCGCGGCGCCGCCGGCGGGACGTCCGAGACGAACGAGGGAGCGCAGTGGAGTTGGCCCCGGCCACCGAGTCCGGTACATCCAGCGGCGCCGAGGGCTCCGGCACGGCGCTCGCCGTCCGCCGCGAGCCGGTGCAGGGCTCCACGCGCCCCTCCGGCCGTTCGGGCGCGCTGCTGGCGCTCGGCGCGACCTGGGTGGCCACCCGGACGCTCCTGCTGCTGCTGGTGACCGGCGTGCTGCGGATGCCCGGCGGGGACATCACCGCCGACGTCTGGCTGATCTACCACGGCTGGTACGGCGTGCTGCAGACCGGCACCTTCCCGCTCGACGACGTCACCTGGCAGTACCCGCCCGGCGCCGCCCTGGTGATCCTGCTGCCGGGCCTGCTGCCCTGGTCGTACCTGGTGTCGTTCTGGGTGATCTGCGGGATCGCCGACGCGGCCGCGATGGCCCTGCTGGTGCGCACCGGGCTGCGCAAGGGCCGGGCGCTGACCGGCGCCTGGGTCTGGGTGGCCGGCGTCCCGCTGCTCGGCCCGATGATCTACAACCGCTACGACGTGATCGTCACCGCGATCGCGGTGGCCGGTCTGCTGGCGCTGGTCCGCCGCCCGGCGATCGGCGGCCTGCTGCTGGGTCTCGGCGGCATCGTCAAGATCTGGCCGCTGCTCGGCCTCATCGGCACCCCGTCCGGGCGGCGCACCCGCCGCTCCTGGACGGCCGCGGCCGCCGCGACCGCCGCGATCGGCTTCCTGCTGGCGGCCGGGATGAACGGCGCGTTCGAGTTCCTGACGTTCCAGAAGGACCGCGGCATCGAGGTGGAGTCGGTCGGCGCGCTGCCGATCCACTTCGCCCGCATCGCCGGCGCCTGGGACGGCAAGGTGATGATGAACTACGGCTCGGTGGAGATGCTCGGGCCGTGGGTCGAGGTGGTCAGCAAGGTGATGCTGGCCGGCACCGTGCTCGGCTTCGGCTGGCTGCTGCTGTGGCGCTTCACCGCCCGCCGGCGCAACGCGGCCACCATGTACGACGCGGCGCTCGCCGCGCTGCTGATCTTCACCGTGACCAGCCGGGTGATCAGCCCGCAGTACCTGGTCTGGCTGGTCGGCGCGGCGGCGGTCTGCCTGACCGTGCGCGGCACCAGCCAGCGGCCGGTGGCGCTGCTGATCCTGGCGGCGACCCCGCTGACCCTGGTGGAGTTCCCGCTGGTCTTCGGCGACGTGGTCGCCAGCCGGCCGGGCGCGATCGCCGTGCTGACCGCGCGCAACCTGCTGCTGCTGGCCGCCACCGGGCTGTCCTGCGTGCGGCTGTGGCGCTCCACCCGGCGCGGCGAGCCGCTCCCGGAGACCGTGGTGATGACCCGCCCGGAGCCGGTGCCGGCGGCCGCGTTCTCGGTCCGCCCGGGCATCGCGTACGAGCAGGACCTGCTGGACGGCATCGACCGGCCGGCCGCCGCGCCCCGCGAGCGGCGCCAGGGCGCCCGGCCCTAGCCGGGCTCACCAGGCCGCGAGTGCCCGGAGCTCGGCCTGCCAGAGGCCGGTGAACTCGGCCAGGCCGAGGCCGAGCCGGTCCCGGAGCAGCCCGTCCAGCCAGGCCCGCCGGTCCGCGCCCGGGCCCGCCGCGCCGACCGCCCGGTAGAGCTCCACCAGCCGCCGCGGCCCGTACCGACGGGCGATCAGGTCGCAGGCCAGCCAGGCCTGCTCGTAGACCTGCGCGAGGCCCTCGCCACCGGCCGTGAAGGCGGCGTCCTCGGGCAGCGCGGCGGGCAGCCGCCCGGCGGCGACGTCCCGGGCCAGCTCCGGGGCGAGCTGCCGGGCCGGGCGGCCCGCGTCGTGGTAGCCGGTCCAGTCGGCGACGCCCTCGGAGAGCCAGAGCGGCGTCCAGGCGCTGGTGTCGGCCCGGGTCGCCACGTGCACCGCCTCGTGGGTGACCACCACCTGGCGGCCGAAGTCGCTCAGGTTCGGGTAGCCGTCCGGATTGACCAGGACCCGGTCGGCCGGGGCGTTCAGCGGCGCGCCGGGCGCGGCCACGGTGACCGCGGCCATGCCCGACCAGCCGGACCGCTCCTCCGCCAGCAGCCGGGTGAACTGCTCACCGGTGGCGGGCAGTTCCAGCAGCAGCCGGCCGGCCCAGGCGGTGCCCCAGAGGGCCTCCACGGCGGTCACCGCGCGGTCGCCGACGGCGGCGAGCCCGGCGAGGGCGGGCGCGCCCGAGGCGTCCGAAGCGTCCGCCCCGAGCACGCCGAGCACCAGACAGCGGGCGCCGGCCCCGGCCCGCACGGCGCCGAGGTCCCACAGCGGCGGCGGCCCGCCCGCGCCCTCCTCGCGTTCGACCCGCCAGCCGGCGGCGGACCGGGCCAGGACCAGCCGGCGCGGGTGGACCACCGGAAGACGGTCGTACCCGGTCACCTCGACGGTCAGCTCGGCGGTGGCGGTGCACCGGCCGGCCGGGTCCACCGGGCCGAGCAGCAGGTTCCGGTACCCCGCCCGCAGCGGCAGCTCCGGCGGTCCCGCGGTCAGCGCCCGGGCCCGCCCGTCGAGCAGCGCCAGGACGTCGGCGTGCGCGTCCGAGGCCGCGGCGGCGGGCCGCGCCGGACCGGCCCCGGGCAGCGAGAGCTGGGCCAGCCCGCCGGCCGCGAGCAGCAGGGCGGTGCGCCGCGACGGCAGGCGGCCGACGGCGGGATCCGGGCGGCTCAGAGCCGGATCACCCCCGCGACCGGCATCGTGCTGACGCTCTCGTAGCGGACCCTGGCGCCCGGGTAGGGGGCGTGCACGATCACCCCGCCGCCGGCGTACATCCCGACGTGGTGCATGTCCCGGTAGAAGATCACCAGGTCTCCCGGCCGCGCTTCGGAGAGGCTGACCCGCTGCCCGGCGTACGCCTGGGCCTGCGAGGTGCGCGGCAGGGTCACTCCGGCCTGCCGCCAGCTCCAGTACATCAGACCGGAGCAGTCGAACGCCTTGGGCCCGGTGGATCCGTAGACGTAGGGCGAACCGATCATCCGCACCGCGGCGGCCAGCGCGGCGGCGCCGCGTTCGGAGGCGGGCGGGGTGCTGCCGAGGTCCAGCCGGTCGGTGCCGCGGGTGACGCGCTGCTCGGCGTCCCGGGCGTCCTGGGCGGCGAGCCGGGCGCGCTCGGCGGTGCCGAGGCTGTTGAGCAGCCGCTGCGCCGTGGCGAGCCGCTGCTGGATCTGCTGCTTGCTCTCGGCCAGCGCCTTGCGGGTCTGCTCCAGCTCGGCGAGCTTGGCGGTGGCCTCGGCCCGGCGCTGGTCGAGCACCCGCTGACGGCCCACCACCTCGTGCAGGGTCTCGTTCTGCCGCTCGGCGGCCTGGTCGAGGGTGCGGGCCCGGGAGAGGTAGCCCTCCGGGTCGGTGGAGAGCATCAGCTGGACGGTCCGGGTCATCCCGCCGCCGCGGTACTCGGCGCCCGCCACGGTGGCGAGGTCGCCGCGCAGCCGGTTGAGCTCGTCCTGGGCGACGGCGATCTGCTGCTGCAGCGTCCCGGTCTCGTTCTGGAGCTTCTGCTGGGCCTCCTGGGCGGCGTTGAACCGCTCCGAGGCCTGCTCGGCCTCGTCGTAGAGCTGCTCCACCTGGGCCTTGACGTCCTTGCGGTCGGCCGGGCCGTCCGGCGAGCCGGGCGCGGCCTGGGCACAGCCGGCGGTCGCCACGCCGAGCGCGGTGGTGGCCGCCGCGGTGAACACCAGCGCCCGGGCGAGCGCGTGCGCACCTGACAGCGGGGAACGGCGGTGCACGGCCATGCGACGTCGGCTCCGATCCTGGGCCCGGCCCGCCGCCGCGCCGGGACGGGCGGCGGTCGAAGCGGGCGTCCGGTGGCAGACGTTAGCGAGTCCGGGCAACCGATTCCAAACCCCTCCGAACCCGAATATTCGGACACTTATCGGACGTCAGATCGGTTCGCGGACCGAGCGCCCCGTCGGGCCGGGGAACGCCGCGGGCCCGGTCCCCCGCATGGGGGACCGGGCCCGACGGAGCCTGCCGACCGTGGGTCAGAGGCGCACGATGGTGTTGACCGGCATGTTGGAGGCCGACTCGTAGCGGACCGACGCGCCCGGCTTCGGGGCGTGGATGACCTGGCCGCCGCCCACGTAGATGCCCACGTGGTGGCGGTCGCCGTAGAAGATCACCAGGTCGCCGGGCTGGGCCTTGGAGATGTCCGACCCGATCTGGGTACCGGCGGTGGCCTGCGCCTGCGAGGTGCGCGGCAGCGACACGCCCGCCTGGGCGTACGCCCAGCCGGTGAGGCCCGAGCAGTCGAAGGAGTTGGGGCCGGTGGCGCCGTAGACGTACGGCGAGCCGAGCTTGCTCTCGGCGGCGGCGATCGCGGCGGCGGCGCGCGAGCCGTTGGCGGCGGGCGCGGCCGGCTTGGTGGCCTCGGCGGCCGGGGCCGACGCGGTCGAGGAGCTCGACGAGCCGGAGGAGCTCGACGAGCCCGAGGACGGCGCGCTCAGGTTGCTGCGGTTGTTGTCCCGGGAGGCGCGCTCGGCGTCGGCCTTCTCCTTGGCGGCCTTGGCGGCCTCGGCCTTGGCGGCGTCCGCCTTCGCCTTGGCCTCGGCGGCGGCCTTCTCCTCGGCCGCGCGGATGGCCTGACGCTCCTGCTCGGTGAGCGTGTTGAGCAGGTCCTGGGCCTTCTGCAGCTTGCCCTGGACCTCCTCCTTGGAGGACTTCAGCTGCTGGGTGGTGGCCTCCAGCTCGCCGAGCTTGGCCTGGGTCTCGGTGCGGTCCTGGTCGAGCCTGCGCTGCTGCTCCTGGAGCTCCTTCAGCGCGCCGGACTGGGTGGAGCCGGCCTGGTTCAGGGCGTCGGCCTGGCTGAGGAAGTTGTCCGGGCTGGCGGAGAGCATCAGCTGGACGGTCTGCGAGATGCCGCCCGTGCGGTACTGCTCGCCGGCGATCTCGGAGAGACCACCCTGCGCCTCGATCACCGAGGCCTGCTGACGGGCCACCTTGTCCTGCAGCTCGGCGACCTGCTTCTGCAGCTCCTGCTGCTTGGCCTGGGCGCCGTTGTACTTCTCGGTGGCGACCTCGGCCTGCTCGTTGAGCTGGTCGACCTGCTCCTTGACCTGATCCTTGGTCGGCGTCGGGTCGGCGTGGGCGCCGGACTGCGCGGAGAGGGCGACGGCAGCGGCGGCCACCCCGGTCAGGATCGAGACACGGGCGCGGCCGGCGGGCTTGGGACGACGATGGGACGCCACGAAGGCGGACTCCTTCTTCCTCATCCGCCTACCGGGTGAGCTGACGGGTTCGGGCGGAAGCGTGCCCTACGACGCCTCACCCGCCGCTCGCGCGGCCGGCCTGGCGCCGATTCACCCCGGAGGAACGTGGTTCCCCGGCTCCGCTCCACAGCGGGCCCCCGACTACTGGGTCCTCACTCGAACGGGCGACCCGAAGGCCCCGTCCCACTGCTTCGCGAACTCGGCGGCGAACCCCGCCGCCACCCAGGCTGGGTGATCGACTGTGCGTGGTTCGAGTCACGACCCTAGTAACAGATCCGTGATCCGTTCAAATCCTTGTCAGAAAAAAGCCGGAAGAATGCCCAAGTTCTTTTGTGAATATGACCGACCGTGACCAACCATCCACGTCCGGCTGATCATTTTCCGTCAGACGGTCGAACGGGCGGGCGAAACGCCAACGCCACCCCCGTGCGGAGGTGGCGCTGATCACAGGAGCCCTCGGCGGGCCGCCCGGGCGTGTCGTGCCGGTCCGTCAGACCCGGCGGATCGTGTTGATCGGCATGGCGTCGGCCTTCATCACCTTCACCACGTCACCGGTGTGCGGCGCGTGCACCACCATGCCGTTGCCGATGTACATGCCGACGTGGCTGCGGTCGCTGCGGTAGATGATCAGGTCGCCCGGCTGGGCCTCGGCCAGCGACGGCACCCGGGTGCCGTAGTTGCCCTGGGCCTGCGAGGTGCGCGGCAGCGAGACGCCGGCCTTCCCGTACGCCCAGACCATCAGACCGGAGCAGTCGAAGGTGCTCGGGCCGGTGGCGCCCCAGACGTACGGCGAGCCCTGCTTGCCCATCGCGTTGGAGACCGCGGCGCCGGCCATGCCGCTGGCCTGCGGCAGGCTGCCCAGGTCGGTGCGCTCGTTGCCGCGCGAGGCGCGGTCGGCCTGCTGCTGCGCCGCCTTCAGCGCGGCGCGGTCGGCGGCGCTCAGCGAGTTCAGCAGGTCCTGGGCTTCCTTGAGCTTCTTGTTGACCTCGGCCTTGGACTGGTTCAGGTCCTTGGTGGTGGTGTCCAGCGAGGCCAGTACGGCGGCCGCCTCGGTCTTCTGCTGGTCGAGCCGGCGCTGCTGGTCCTGCAGGCCCTTGAGCGCCTCGGCCTGGCTGGAGCTGGCCTGCTGCACGCTGGAGGCCTTGTCCAGGTAGCCGGACGGGTCCGAGGAGAGCATCAGCTGGACGGACGGGTCGATGCCGCCGGTGCGGTACTGCTCGCCCGCCACCTCGGACAGCCCGGCCTGGAGCTGGGTCATCTGCTCCTGGCCGCGGGCCACCTGGTCCTGCAGCTGGTCGGCCTGCTTGCGCAGCTGGTCGGCGCGCTCCTTGGCGCCGTTGTACCGCTCGGTGGCCTGCTCGGCCTCCTCCTGCAGCTGGTCGATCTGCGCCTTGACGTCGTCCTTCTTGGGCGACGGGCTGGGCGCGGCGTGGGCGGCGACCTGGGCGGAGAGAGCGACCGCGGTCGCAGCGGCAGCGGTGAGCACGGAGACCCGCGCGCGGCTCGGCTGCTTGGGACGGCGGTGGGAGGCCAAAGGGACCGGCTCCTTCTTCCAATGGCCTCACCCGAAGGGGTGAGAATCCGGAAAATAGGTTTGACGCCAGACCCTAGTGAAGATCCACGCTTCGCGCCACTCCCCCGATCGCGTGAACCCGCGCCGCCGATCTGACTTCACAGAACTCGCACACCATCGCCATCACGGCGCTGACCAGCCGTCATACCGACCGGCTCGCAGCCGGGAGCGGTTACGGCCTGGCCAACCGGTTCAGCAGCAGCACCGATGCGACGGGGCGCGCGCCGGCCTTCCGCACGCCCTCCGCGACCTCCCGGTCGGTGGAGACCACCACCACCGGGCGCCCCTGCGGCTCCGCCCGGACCAGTCGGCGGATCAGCTCGTCCGCCGTCTCCCCGGTCCGGCTGAACCGCACCCGCACCCCGCGCGGCGGCGCCATGATCACCGGCACGTCCAGGTCCTGGCCGTCGAACACGCAGGTGACCTCCGCCTGGGTGCGCTGCGCCAGCATCGCCAGCCCGCCCAGCAGCCGGATCCGCTGCTGCTCCAGCGGCAGCGTCGGATAGCCCGTCTTGGTCACGTTGTAGCCGTCCACCACCAGATGGACCTGCGGGATCGCCAGCAGCTGGTCCAGCAGCGCCGGATCGTCCTCGGCCAGGCCGCGCCGCGCCACGTCGTGCGGCGAGGCCGAGCCCGGCTCCACCGCCTCCACCAGGTCCGCCGGGCGGATCTGGGACACCGGCAGCGCCAGCTCCCGCTGGAGCCCCTGCGCCGACTGCAGCACGGTGTCCAGCAGCAGCCGCAGCCGCATGTCCTCGACGCTGCGCCCCTCGCGGGCCGACCGGCGCCCCTGCTCCGCGACGTTCTCCAGCTCCGTGACCCGGTGCCGCAGCCGGCGTGCCTCGCTCTCCGCCGTGTTCCGCTCGGCCGCCGCCTGCGCCCTGACCGCCTCCAGCTCGGCGGCCACCTTGCGGGTCTCCGCCTGCGCCCTCCGGGTGTCGCTCTCCAGCGACCGCAGCCGGCGGCGCAGCGAGTCCGCCTCCCGGCGGACGTCCTCCGACTCGGCCCGCTGCCGGTCCAGGTCGGCGCGCGCCGCCGAGCGCACCTCGGCCAGCTCGGCCTGCAGCTTCTCCACCAGCCGCGCCGCCTCGGCCGCCGCGCCCTCGGCGCCCGCCCGCTCGGCCTCCTCGCCGGCCTCGGCCACCAGCCGGCTCCATCCGGCGGAGCGCACCAGGTAGGCGGCCGCCGCGACGTCCATCGGGTCCGCGGCGCCCGGCACGGTGCCCGACTCCAGGGCCCTGACCAGGTCCGGCTGGCCCAGCCGCAGCCGCTCCGCTATCCGCGACCGGAAGGCCGGCTCCGCCTCCAGCGCCGCCGCCAGCGCGGTCGCCGCGTACTTGGCCCGGCGCGCGGGGGTGAACTTGGCGTACTGGCGCAGCGACTGGGGCAGTTCCGCGAGCGGCAGCCCGCCGAGCGCGTCGGAGGCGAGGCCCACCACGCGCCGGCGCACGCCCTCGGGCAGCGGCCGGTCCAGGGTCTCGGCGCCGCCCGTCGCGCTGCCCGGGACGTCCCGGTCCGACCCGTCGACGGCTGCCGCCGGCTCGTCACCGCCGCCCGACTCCTCGCCGGCGGCCGCCTCGGCCGGGGCGTCGGTGCCGGAGGGGGCGGCCCCTGCCGCGTCCGGCGTCCGCGCGTCCGCAGCGGGCTGCCGCCCCTGCGGCCCGCCGGGCTCCTTCGCTGCGTCCACCACGTCCTCGGCTCCGATCCTGGTCCAGCGGGGTACGGCCCCCGGCCGCCGTCCCCGTCACACTCCGTGCGTTCTCTCTGTATTGTCCCGTGCGGCGGTCGGCCATGCCCCGCACCGCCCGCCGCACGGATCAGGCGATCAGGCCTGCTCGGAGCCCTCGGCGCCGTCGGCCGCGCCCGGGCGGGCGACCAGTTCGACCTGGTCCACCGCGTTGCACCAGCGGCAGCGCACCGACTCGACGGTCTCGCTGAGCACCTGGGTCTCCTCGATCTTCGACTCGCCGGCCAGGTCGAAGTGGAGGAACTCGGTCACCCGGGCGGTCCGGGTCACGTCGAAGCGGGTCAGGTTGCCGCAGAGCGTGCAGCGCCAGCGCGTCTCGGCGGTCAGGGCGGGGACGGTCATCGGGGGTCCTCTCGGGTGGTCCCTGGGTGGGCTCAGGCGCTCCCCCCGGAGCCCCGGCGTCGGCGGCGGGAGGCGGGATTGCCCGCCCCAAGCCTATTGCCTGGGGCAACCTTCACGGCCACCGGCCGACCGGCCCGCGGCGGGTAGCCCACCTGCCGTAACCGCGCGGTGCCCGCCGCGTGCCGGAGGGATGCTGGGGCCCATGGCCCTCCCGGTCCTCCCCGACCGCACCGGCGTGCGCCGCGGCCGGCCGGCCGCCGCCGCACCGGCCGTCTGCTACGCGCTGATCGCGCTCAACACCGCGGTCTTCCTGCTCGGACCGGCGGCCGGGCTCAACCCGCTCTACGGCCACGGCCGGACCCGGGTCTGCGCGGAGCAGCGCTACGAGCAGCGCTGGGGGGCCGTCCCCGCCGAACTGCTGACCGGTCGCCCGCTGACCGCCGGCCAGCTCGCCGAGGCCCCCGACCCGGTGCCCGGCTGCCCGGCCGCGCCCACCCCGGGCAAGCACCCGGCGCTCTCCGTGCTCAGCGCGCTCTTCCTGCACGGCGGCTGGCTGCACCTGCTGGGCAACCTGCTCTTCCTGCACGTCTTCGGCCCCACCGTGGAGCGGCGGCTGGGTCGCCCCCGGTTCCTCCTCTTCTATCTGGCGTCCGGTGCGCTGACCACCTACGGCTTCGCGCTGGCCGAGGCGCACTCGCCGGACGCGACCCGGGTGCTGATCGGCGCCTCCGGGGCGATCTCCGCCGTGCTCGGCGCCTACCTGCGCTTCCACCCGCGGGCCCGGGTCACCACGCTCGTCCCGCTGCTGCTCTTCCTCCCGCTGCGCTTCCCGGCCTGGCTGGTGCTCGGGCTCTGGTTCGCCCTCCAGTGGTGGTCGGTGCATTCCGCCGGGCCCGGTGTGGCGTACGTGGTGCACGTGATCGGTTTCGCGGCCGGGTTCCTCTACGCCTGCACCCTGACCGGGCGCCGGCCCCGGGCCACCCGCCCCCGCGACGGTGCCGCCGCCGCCCGATACGCTGGCGGCACCTCACAAAGGAGTACGCCACCGTGATCACCGCCATCGTCCTGATCAAGACCAGCGTCGACCGCATCCCGGAGATCGCCGAGGCGATCGCCGCCATCGAGGGCGTCAGCGAGGTCTACTCCGTGACCGGTGGCTACGACCTGGTCGCGATGGTGCGGGTGGGCCGGCACGACGACCTCGCCGAGGTGATCCCCGGCCGGCTCAACAAGGTCCCGGGCGTCGCCCACACCGAGACCCAGATCGCCTTCCGCACCTACTCCCAGCACGACCTGGAAGCGGCCTTCTCGATCGGTCTGGACGAGTAGCGCCGTCGGCGGGGCCTCAGCCCTCCCGGCGGGTGTCCGCGACGCAGCGGCCGCCCTCGTTGCGGTAGGTCCAGGCCGCGCCGTCCGTGACCAGCTCGCGGACGGCGGTCAGGAACCGGTCCACGTGCTCGTCCGGGGTGCCCGCGCCGAAGCTCACCCGGATCGCGTTCAGGCTGCGCTCGCCGGGCAGCGAGGGCTCCGGCGCGCCGCACTCCGAGGGCGCGGCCTCCTCGTCGCCGAGCAGCGTGCGGACCAGCGGGTGGGCGCAGAACAGGCCGTCGCGCACCCCGATGCCGTACTCGGCGGACAGCGCGGCCGAGAAGTGCGAGCTGTTCCAGCCCCGGACGACGAAGGAGAGCACGCCCACCCGGTCCGAGTCCGCGCCGAACAGGTTCAGCACCCGGACCTCGGGGATCTCGGCCAGCCCGGCCTTCAGCCGCGCGACCAGCGCGCGCTCACGGGCCTCCAGCGCGTCGAACCCGGCCTCGGTGAGCGCCCGGCAGGCCGAGGCGATGGCGTAGGCGCCGATGACGTTGGGCGAGCCGGCCTCGTGCCGGGCCGGGCCGGTGTGCCACTGCACGGCCACCGAGCCGTCGGCCTCCCGGGCCACCGTGCGGGTGGCGCCGCCCCCGGCCAGGTACGGGTCGGCCGCGTCCAGCCAGTCGGCCCGGCCGGCCAGCACCCCGGCGCCGAACGGCGCGTACAGCTTGTGGCCGGAGAAGGCGATCCAGTCGACGTCCAGCTCGCGCACCGAGACCCGGTGGTGCGGGGCCAGCTGCGCGGCGTCCAGCACCACCCGGGCACCGTGCCGGTGGGCGGTGCGGGTCAGCTCGGCGACCGGCCAGAGCTCACCGGTGACGTTGGAGGCGCCGGTGACGCAGAGCAGCTTCGGGCCCTCGGGCGAGGCGGCCAGCGCGGCGTCGAAGGCCTCGACCGCCTCGGCGTGCGAGCGGGGGGCGCGCAGGTAGGTGACGGGCAGACCGGCGTGCGCCCAGGGCAGCAGCGAGGCGTGGTGCTCGGTCTCGAAGGCGAACACCTGCGTCCCCGCCGGGACGGCGCCGGCCAGCAGGTTGAGCGAGTCGGTGGTGGCGCGGGTGAAGACCACCTGGTCGCCCTCGCGCAGGTCGAGGAACTCGGTGACGGTGCGGCGGCTCTGCTCGAACAGGTCGGTGGAGAGCTGCGACAGGTAGCCGGCGCCGCGGTGCACGCTGCCGTAGTACGGGGCGTAGGCGGCGACGTCGTCCCAGACCCGCTGGAGCGCCGGGGAGCTGGCCGCGTAGTCGAGCGCCGCGTAGCCGACCTTGTCACCGTTGGCGAGCGGGACCTGGACGTCGTGGCCGAGGACGGCGAGGGGGGCGCAGAGAGAGGTGCCGATGGACATGAGGATGCACTCCTGTACGGGTCAGGGACCCCGGGAGTGCTGTCGGTCCGGCGTCCGCGCTTGCCACGCGGACGATGCGCCACGTGACCCGGTCCTCACCCAGGGCACCCCGCCACGGACGGAGGGTTGCCGGACAGCCAGCTGGGGCTTGACGCTGTCGCTCATGACCTGGCGAAGACTCTAGGTCGCGTCCGTCCCGCGGTCAAACAGGAGTCCGCATCCCGGACAGCCGGAGGGGCCCGGGGGAGGCTGCTCCCCCGGGCCCCGACCACCGCGTCACGGCCGGGCGGTGGCCTCCGACCAGTGCTTCAGCAGATCGCCCGCCGCGCCGGAGTCGATGGCCGCGGCGGTGCGCCGCATGGCCGTCCCGAGCTGCTCGGCGAGCGGCGCGCCGGTCAGCTCCAGTGCCACCAGCGCGGCCGCCGAGTTCAGCAGCACCGCGTCGCGCACCGGCCCGTGCTCCCCGGCCAGCAGCCGGCGCGCGACCTCCGCGTTGTACGACGGGTCCCCGCCGCGCAGCGCCTCGATGCCGACCGGCTCGATGCCGACCTCGCGCGGGTCGAAGGTGGTCTCGGTGACGGCGCCGTCCCGGACGATCCAGACCCGCGAGGTGGTGGTGATGGTGAGTTCGTCCAGCCCGTCGTCGCCCCGGAAGACCAGCGCGCCGGCACCGCGCTGCGCCAGCACCCCGGCGATCAGCCCGGCGAGGCGGGTGTCGAAACAGCCGATGGCGTGCGAGGTCACCCGGGCCGGGTTGGTGAGCGGGCCGAGGATGTTGAAGGCGGTCGGCACCCCGAGTTCGCTGCGGGCCGGACCGGCGTACCGCATCGAGGGGTGGAAGGTGGCCGCGAAGCAGAAGGTGAGCCCGACCTCCTCGGCGATCTCGGCGACCCGGCGCGGGCGCAGGTTCAGGCTGATGCCCAGCTTCTCCAGCACGTCCGAGGAGCCGCTCGCCGAGGAGGCGGCCCGGTTGCCGTGCTTGACCACCTTGGCGCCGGCCGCCGCGGCGACGATCGCCGACATGGTGGAGATGTTGACGGTCTTGGCCCGGTCGCCGCCGGTGCCGACGATGTCCACCGCCGGACCGGGGATGGACAGCGGCTCGGCGTGCGAGTACATAGAGTCCACCAGGCCGGAGATCTCGTCGACCGTCTCGCCCTTGGCCCGCAGCGCCACCATGAAGCCGGCGATCTGCACCGGGGAGGCCTCCCCGCTCATGATCCGGTCCATCGCCCACGCGGTGGCCGCGCGGTCGAGGTCCTCCCCCCTCAGCAGCGCCGACAGGATGTCCGGCCAGGTGCGGACCACCTGCGCGGGCTCGCTACCGCCGTTCGCAGGGTGCACGTTCACCATGGCTGACTCCAGCTCTCGCTCCCCGCGGACGGGGAAGGACGTAGGGACGGAGTCAGCCTATCGAGCGGCGGGTGCCGGGGCTCCGCCGTTCACCCTTCTTCTCTTGTACTGAGACGCGAGGTGAGACGGCCGCCCCGGAGCACCGCCCCGGACGGCCGGACCGGACGGCCGGGCCCGGCCGGGCCCGGCTACCGCGAGGCGGGCGCCCGCTTGGCCAGCCGCGCCCGCAGCAGGGCGGCGACGGCCTCGGCCAGCGCCACCGGGTCCACCGGCTGGGAGATCGCCGCGTCGGCCCGGCTCCAGGCGGCCAGCCAGGAGTCCTGCGGCCGGCCGATCAGCACCAGCAGCGGCGGGCAGCCGTAGATCTCGTCCTTCAGCTGCCTGGCGAGCCCGAGCCCGCCGGCCGGCACCGCCTCGCCGTCCAGGACGCAGAGGTCGATGCCGCCCTTCTCCAGCGCCTTGAGCACCGCGGGAGTGGTCGCGCACTCCAGGTAGTCCAGCTCCGGCAGGTCCTCCGCGGGCCGCCGACCGAGAGCGGTCAGCACCTGCTCGCGGGTGGTGCGGTCGTGGCTGTAGACGAGAACGGTCAGCGTCTCGTCGGTCGTGTACGCCATGGGCCTGCTCCCTCACGTGTGATCCGGACCACGTTCGCCTCTCCCCGGATGCTACTCCCGATCACCCGCCGCCGAGCCCTTCCCGCGAGATCCTCCTCGAACCGCCGCCGCCCGCCACTGGTCCGGGCGGAGCACGGCGCGTCACCCCCGCCCGCACGGACCACCCGTACGGCGGACGGGTGGTCTCTCCCCTTACTACCGACGGCCCCGCAGGAGCGCCGCGACACGCCGCCAGAGCCCCCGGAAGGGCCTTCGAGGAACCGTCAGAAAAGGGACACGCCGCTGCTCAGCACGGGTGGGTGCGGTCTGCGGGGTGCCAGGGGGGCATACCGCACGCACCGGACACTCCGAGGGAGACCCCCCGGCGTGAAGACGGAATAAGGGACCGACATAATGTCCGTCGTGGCGACAGCAACAGCAGTAGAAACCGGGCACGCGCACGGATCGGTCAACCGGCCGAACATGGTCAGCGTCGGAACGATCGTCTGGCTCAGTTCCGAGTTGATGTTCTTCGCGGCCCTCTTCGCGATGTACTTCACGCTCCGCTCCGTCAAGGGGCCGGAGTTCTGGACCGAGAAGGCGCACGCCCTCAACGTGCCCTTCTCCTCGGTCAACACCACGATCCTGGTGCTCTCCTCGCTCACCTGCCAGCTCGGCGTCTTCGCTGCCGAGCGCGGTGACGTGAAGAAGCTCCGCTCGTGGTTCACCCTGACCTTCGTGATGGGCGCGATCTTCATCGGCGGCCAGATCTTCGAGTACACCGAGCTGGTCAAGAAGGACGGCCTCTCGCTGTCCTCCGACCCGTACGGCACGGTGTTCTACCTGACCACCGGCTTCCACGGTCTGCACGTGACGGGTGGTCTGATCGCCTTCCTGCTGGTCCTGGGACGGACGTACGCAGCCAAGCGCTTCACTCACGAGCAGGCCACCGCCGCGATCGTGGTGTCGTACTACTGGCACTTCGTCGACGTCGTGTGGATCGGCCTGTTCGCGACCATCTACCTGATCAAGTAACCAGCTGATCAGGTCGCTGGCCACCGGCCTCGGGTCCCGCCCTCACCGGCGACGGCCCGATTTCGCCGGTGCCGACGCTCCCACCGACCGACCGCGCGCGCAGCCCTAGACAGGCAGCCTCGTGCCGGCCAGACCGGCCGCCGGGTGCACCCACCAGTCGACCAGATCCTGACACCGGGGTTATTCCGTGAAAAAGCTCTCCGCACGACGGCGCCACCCACTGGCGGCGCTGGTCGTCCTACTTCTCGCCCTGGCGGCAACCGGGGGGCTGTACGCCGCGTTCGCGCCCGCCGACAAGGCGCAGGCCGACGTCGCCGCGCAGTCGCTCGCGATCGACGAGGGCAAGAAGCTCTTCGCCGTGGGCTGCTCCTCCTGCCACGGCCTGAACGGCCAGGGTTCCAGTGACGGTCCGAGCCTCGTCGGCGTCGGCTCCGCCGCGGTGGACTTCCAGGTGGGCACCGGCCGCATGCCGGCCCAGCAGCCCGGCGCCCAGGTGCCGCGCAAGCCGAACATCTACTCGCAGGCGGAGATCGACCAGCTCGCCGCCTTCGTCGCCTCGCTCGGCCCCGGTCCGGTGACGCCGACCGAGGAGCAGTACACCTCGACCAACCCCGAGGATCTGTCCAAGGGTGGCGAGCTGTTCCGCACCAACTGCGCCCAGTGCCACAACTTCTCCGGCCAGGGCGGTGCCCTGACCCAGGGCAAGTACGCCCCGTCGCTGGAGGGCGTGGACGCCAAGCACATCTACGAGGCCATGCAGACCGGCCCGCAGAACATGCCGTCGTTCCCGGACAGCACCATGCCCGAGGAGCAGAAGAAGCAGATCGTGGCCTTCGTCCGCCACACCACCAACGATGAGCCCAACCCCGGCGGTCTCACGCTCGGCAGCCTCGGTCCGGTGACCGAGGGCCTGTTCGGCTGGATCTTCGGTCTCGGTGCGCTCATCCTGGTCGCGATCTGGGTCGCCGCCCACACCACCAAGGCCAAGAAGTCATGAGCCACGACATGTCAGAAGAGAACCTGCCGGAGTCGCACGGCTCCGCCGGGCACCACGAGGTGGCTGCCCACGGCGATCCGTTCGCCGACCCCGGTCTGCCGGCCCACGAGCCGCGCCGCACCGACATCGACGAGCGGGCCGCCAAGCGGGCCGAGCGTCAGGTGTCGCTGATGTTCGTCCTCTCGATGCTCGCCACCATCGGCTTCATCGCCTCGTACGTGGCCATCGACCCGGACAAGATCGTCTACATCTGGCCGCTGGGCCACGTCAGCGCGCTGAACTTCGCGCTCGGCATGACCCTGGGCGCGGCGCTGTTCCTCATCGGCGCGGGCGCGGTCCACTGGGCCCGCACCCTGATGTCGGACCACGAGATCCCGGCCGAGCGTCACCCGATCGAGGCCGACGACGAGGTCCGCGCGGACGTCATCGAGCAGTTCAAGACCGGTGCCGCGGAGTCCGGCTTCGGCCGCCGCAAGATGATCCGCAACACCCTCATCGGTTCGATGGCGCTGGTCCCGCTCTCCGGCGTGGTCCTGCTCCGCGACCTGGGCCCGCTGCCCGAGGACAAGCTGCAGCACACCGGCTGGGACGAGGCCACCGACGCCAAGCCGCTCCAGCTGATCAACATGAACACCAACCTGCCGATGAAGGCCGAGGACATCGTTCAGGGGTCGCTGACCTTCGCGATGCCCGAGGGCCTGACCACGCACTCCGAGGACTTCCAGGTTCGCATCGCGAAGGACGCCCTCATGCTGGTGCGCATCGCGCCGGAGGACATCAAGGACGAGAAGTCCAAGGAGAAGGGTTTCGAGGGCATCCTCGCCTACTCCAAGATCTGCACCCACGTCGGCTGCCCGATCAGCCTGTACGAGCAGCAGACCCACCACGCGCTCTGCCCCTGCCACCAGTCGACCTTCGACCTGGCGGACGGCGCGCGCGTCATCTTCGGCCCGGCCGGCCACCCGCTGCCGCAGCTGAAGATCACCACTGACGAGAAGGGCTTCCTGGTCGCCCACGGCGACTTCGACGAAGCCGTCGGCCCGAGCTTCTGGGAGCGTGCTCGATGAGCAGTGCGAGCAGCACCACCTCCGGCGCCGCCAAGCCCGCCAGCACCCGCGCCAAGCCCGCGAACAAGTGGGAGCAGGCCGCGGACTGGACGGACGGCCGGCTGGGGATCTACTCCCTCGCCAAGGCCAACCTGCGGAAGATCTTCCCGGACCACTGGTCCTTCATGCTGGGCGAGATCTGCCTCTACACCTTCATCATCATCATCCTGACCGGCGTCTACCTGACGCTGTTCTTCAAGCCCTCGATGGGCGAGGTCATCTACGACGGCTCGTACGTGCCGCTCAAGGGCCTCCCGATGTCCGAGGCCTACGCCTCGACCGTCGACATCAGCTTCGAGGTGCGCGGCGGTCTGCTGGTCCGCCAGATCCACCACTGGGCCGCCCTGGTCTTCGTCGCGGCGATGCTCGTGCACATGCTGCGCGTCTTCTTCACGGGCGCGTTCCGCAAGCCGCGCGAGATCAACTGGGTCTTCGGCTTCCTGCTGCTGGTCCTCGGCATGTTCGACGGCTTCTTCGGCTACTCGCTGCCCGACGACCTGCTCTCCGGCACCGGTATCCGGTTCATGGAAGGCGCGATCCTCGCCGTCCCGCTGGTCGGCACCTACATCCAGATGTTCCTGTTCGGGGGCGAGTTCCCCGGCACCGACATCGTGCCGCGGTTCTTCACGATCCACGTGCTGCTGATCCCGGGCATCATGCTCGGCCTGCTGGTGGCGCACCTGATCCTGGTCTTCTACCACAAGCACACCCAGTGGGCGGGCCCGGGCAAGACCGAGAAGAACGTCGTCGGCATGCCGCTGATGCCGGTCTACATGGCCAAGGCCGGTGGCTTCTTCTTCCTGGTGTTCGGCCTGATCGCCGCCATCTCGGCGCTCGCCACGATCAACCCGATCTGGTCGGTCGGCCCGTACCGCCCGGACCAGGTGTCCACGGACGCCCAGCCCGACTGGTACATGGGCTTCTCCGAGGGTCTGATCCGTGTCATGCCGGGCTGGGAGATCGGCCTCTGGGGCCACACCCTGAACCTGGGTGTCATGGTCCCGCTGGCGATCTTCCCGCTGGTGCTGGTCTCGATCGCGCTCTACCCCTTCATCGAGGGCTGGATCACCGGCGACAAGCGCGAGCACCACATCCTGGACCGCCCGCGCAACGCCCCGGTCCGCACCGCCCTGGGTGCCGCCTGGATCAGCCTCTACCTGCTCCTCCTGGTGGCCGGTGGCAACGACCTGTTCGCCACCCACCTGCACCTGTCGATCAACTCGGTCACCTACTTCGTCCGCGTCGGCTTCTTCGTCGTCCCGGTCGTGACCTTCATCGTCACCAAGCGCTGGTGCCTCGGCCTCCAGCGCCGCGACAAGGAGAAGGTGCTGCACGGCCGCGAGACCGGCGTCATCAAGCGCCTGCCGCACGGCGAGTTCATCGAGGTGCACGCCCAGCTGCCGCAGAAGGACCTGCACAAGCTCACCGCTCACGAGCAGGTGCAGCCGTACGAGCTGCCGGCCGAGACCGACGAGAACGGCGTGGCCCGCAAGGCCGGCGTCGTCAGCCGGACCCGGGCGAAGCTCGCCCGCGGCTTCTACGGCGAGGGCAGCCAGATCCCCAAGCCGACCGCCGAGGAGCACCACGAGATCACCAGCGGCCACGGCCACCACTGATCCCGTACGCGTCGCCGCGTCGCACCCGAGGGCCGCTGACCAGAGTTCTTCTGGTCGGCGGCCCTCGGGCTTTGCCGTACCCGCGTCCCCCCGCATCCGTGTCCCCCGTCCGCAGCGAACGCCAGGAGTCCACCGTGCAGCTGTCCGTCGACCCCGCCTCCGCCACTCCCCCGTACGAGCAGATCCGCGCCCAGATCGCCGAGCAGGCCCGCGGCGGCGAGCTGGCCACCGGTCTGCGGCTGCCCACCGTCCGCGCGCTGGCCGAGCGGCTCGGGCTGGCCGCCGGGACGGTCGCCCGCGCCTACCGCGAGCTGGAGGCCGACGGGGTGGTGGAGACGCACGGCCGGCGCGGCACCCTGATCGCCGCGGTCGGCGACTCCGCGCACCGACTGGCCGCAGCGGCGGCCGCCGAGTACGCCGAGCGGGTCCGGCGGCTCGGACTGCCGCTGGCGGACGCCCTGGGCGCCGTGGACGGCGCGCTGCGGGTGGCGTACGGGGACGACGCCGCGGCGGGCTGAGCGGGCCGCTCAGAGCTGCGGGGCGATCATCCCGGTGGCGGGCGCCCGGGTGACCGGGGCGGTGGTGCTGACGGGTCCGCCGAGGGCGCTGTGCTTGGCCCAGTCGGTCCAGGCGATGTTCCAGTCGCCGAAGCCGTTGCCGAACGGCTCCATCGACTTGCCCGCGCTGTTCACCACCGTCACCAGGTCCCCCACCCTGGTGTTCTGGTAGAACCAGTGGGCGTTCTCGGTGCTCATCCCGGTACAGCCGTGGCTGACGTTCTCCACCCCCTGGGAGCCCACCGACCAGGGCGCGGCGTGCACGTACTCGCCGCTCCAGGTGACCCGGGTGGCCCACTCGACGTCGAGGTCGTAGGACTCCTGGCTGCCGGCCGCTATGCCGATGGTCTCGCCGCTCATCCGGACCTTGCGCTCCTGGCCGAGCACCACCTTGACGCCGTTGCGGGTGTCGAAGCCGGGCTTGCCGGTGGTCACCGGGATCGTCCGCACCGGCCGGCCGTCCCGCTTGAGGGTGAGTTCGTGCGCGGCGGCGTCCACCACGGTCTCGACCCGCTCGCCGATCCGCAGCGCCAGGGCGGCGCGGTCGCCGCCGTACAGGCCGTCGGAGATCCGGCTGCCGGTGCCCTCGAAGGCCAGGCTGACGGTGGTGCCGGTGGGCCAGTACTCCTCGGGGCGGAAGTGCAGGTTCTTGTCGTCCACCCAGTACCAGCCGCCGGTGACGGCGGGCTGCGAGGTCACCGTCAGCGCGCGCTCCACCTCCTGGCGGGCCTGCGGGTCCTTGACGGCCTCGGAGAGCTGGACGGTGAGCGGCTGGCCCACGCCGTAGACGCCGCTGCCGGAGGAGTCCGGGCCGAGCTTGGCGGTCAGCAGGTGCTGGGCGGCCAGGGTGGAGAAGCCTGCGGTGGTCTCGCCGCGGCCGCCGCGGCCGTCGTCGGCGGCGATCCGCACGCTGTAGGAGGTGCCGGCCTTGAGCCGGCCGGTGGTCTGCCAGCTGCGCTGGTCGTCCGAGAGCCGCCCGGCGACCACCCGCCCGTCCGGGCCGACCACGGTGACGTCGGTCAGCCGGCTGCCCGCCTCGGCGGTCACCGTGACCGGCTGGGAGGGGTCCGCCCGGTCGGTGGCGGACAGGTGCACCAGCGCGGCGGCGTCGACCTTGCGGACCGCCTCGGCGACGTCCTCGCCACCGCCGGCGGTGCAGCCCGCCAGCGGGACCAGTACGGCGAGGGCCAGGGTGATGCCACCGAGACCCGCGACTGCGCGTCTGTCGGCCATGACCGCCTCCCGGGGTTTCGCACGATTGGTCAGATCGTAGGAACCGCCTCCGGCGGAGCGACATCCGAACGGGGCGCCGTTGGGCCGGCAGGGTGAGGCCGTCACTCCGGGGACGCAACAGGGCCGGGCATCCCGTGCGGGATGCCCGGCCCTGTGCGAGGGGGAGCCAGTGCCTACTGGTTCTGGTTCTCGCCCCGGTAGAACTCGAAGACCCAGCCGAACAGGCCGATCAGGATGATCGGGAGCGACCAGAACATCAGCCACCAGCCGAAGATCACGCCGAGGAAGGCGAGCGCGCCGCCGATCGCGAGCGAGAGCGGCTGCCAGCTGTGCGGGGCGAAGAAGCCCAGCTCGCCGGAGTCGTCCGCGACCTCGGCCTCGGGGTTGTCACCCGCGCCGCTGTCCACCCGGCGGGCGGTGAAGGCGAGGTAGTAGCCGATGAAGGCGCACAGACCGAAGGCGAGGAACAGCGCGGTGGTGCCGGCCGCCTCGATGCCGTGGTCGGAGCTGTTGGTCCACAGGCCGTAGGTGATCGCCATGGCCAGCACGAAGACCGACAGGCCCAGGAAGATCTTGCCCTGTTCCTTCATCAGACGTCACCCTCCTTCTTGCCCTTGCCCAGCTGCGGCGCGTCGTACTTCGCCGGGGTCACACCGGCGAGGTGCTTGGCCGGCTCGCCGTGGTTCTCCAGGTAGTCCAGCGCGGCGATCTCCGGGTAGTGGAGGTCGAAGGCCGGGGATTCGGAGCGGATCCGGGGCAGGGTGAGGAAGTTGTGCCGCGGCGGCGGGCAGGAGGTCGCCCACTCCAGCGAGCGGCCGTAGCCCCACGGGTCGTCGACCTCGATCTTCTCGCCGTACTTGGCGGTCTTCCAGACGTTGTAGAGGAACGGCAGGATCGACAGACCGAGCAGGAACGAGCCGATGGTCGAGACGGTGTTCAGGGTGGTGAACCCGTCGGCGGCCAGGTAGTCGGCGTAGCGGCGGGGCATGCCCTCCGCGCCGAGCCAGTGCTGCACCAGGAAGGTCGTGTGGAAGCCGAAGAACAGCGTCCAGAAGGTGATCTTGCCGAGGCGCTCGTCCAGCATCTTGCCGGTCATCTTCGGCCACCAGAAGTGGAAGCCGGCGAACATCGCGAAGACGACGGTGCCGAAGACCACGTAGTGGAAGTGGGCGACGACGAAGTACGAGTCCGAGACGTGGAAGTCGATCGGCGGGGAGGCCAGCAGCACACCGGTCAGACCACCGAAGAGGAAGGTGACCAGGAAGCCGACGGTCCACAGCATCGGGGTCTCGAAGCTGAGCGAGCCCTTCCACATGGTGCCGACCCAGTTGAAGAACTTCACACCGGTCGGGACGGCGATGAGGAACGTCATGAAGGAGAAGAACGGCAGCAGCACCTGGCCGGTGACGTACATGTGGTGGGCCCACACCGTCACCGACAGACCGGCGATCGCGATGGTGGCCGCGATCAGGCCGGAGTAGCCGAACATCGGCTTGCGGCTGAAGACCGGGATGATCTCCGACACGATGCCGAAGAACGGCAGCGCGATGATGTACACCTCGGGATGGCCGAAGAACCAGAACAGGTGCTGCCAGAGCAGCGCACCGCCGTTGGCCGGATCGAAGACGTGCGCCCCGAACTTGCGGTCCGCCTCCAGGGCGAACAGCGCGGCGGCCAGCACCGGGAAGGCCAGCAGGATCAGCACCGCGGTCAGCAGGACGTTCCAGGTGAAGATCGACATCCGGAACATCGTCAGGCCGGGGGCCCGCATGCAGATGATCGTGGTGATGAAGTTGACCGCACCGAGGATGGTGCCGAAGCCGGAGAAGGCCAGACCCATGATCCACATGTCGGCGCCGATGCCCGGCGAGCGGACCGCGTCCGACAGCGGCGCGTAGGCGAACCAGCCGAAGTCGGCGGCGCCCTGCGGGGTGAGGAAGCCGGCGACGGCGATCAGCGAGCCGAACAGGTACAGCCAGTAGGCGAACATGTTCAGACGCGGGAAGGCGACGTCCGGCGCGCCGATCTGCAGCGGCATGATCCAGTTCGCGAAACCGGCGAACAGCGGCGTCGCGAACATCAGCAGCATGACCGTGCCGTGCATCGTGAACGCCTGGTTGAACTGCTCGTTCGACAGGATCTGGGTCCCGGGACGAGCCAGCTCGGCGCGCATGACCAGCGCGAGGATGCCGCCGATCAGGAAGAAGGCGAACGACGTCCCCAGGTACAGGGTGCCGATCGTCTTGTGGTCAGTGGTGGTGAGCCACTTGATGATGGTGGAACCCGGCTTCCGGGTCCGCTGCGCCCCGACCGTGACGGCCCCGGCGCCCCCGCCGGCCGCGGCGGGCTCGTTGAGGATGGTCACTTCTCTTCACTTCCCATGGTCGTGATGCCGGAGGGCACCGCGCCGGTCTGACCCTTGGCCCGCAGGTCCTTCAGGTGCTGGTCGTACTCGGCACGGTCGACGACCTTCACGTTGAACAGCATGCGCGAGTGGTCGACGCCGCAGAGCTCGGCGCACTTGCCCATGTACTCACCCTTGACGGTCGGGGTGACCTCGAACTTGTTGACCACGCCCGGCACGACGTCCATCTTCATCATGAAGTTGATGGGCCAGAAGTCGTGGATCACGTCACGAGAGGTGAGGCGGAACTGCACCGTCTCGTCGACCGGCAGGTACAGCGTCGGCGGCTCGCCGGGGGTACCCACCTCGTACGCGGCCTGCTCGTTGGCCGGGTCCGGGTTCTCGGTGTTCTCGTAGTTGAACGCCCAGCTCCACTGGAAGCCCACCACGTTGACGGTGTGCTGCGGCTTCTCGGAGACGGCGGTCAGCTTCGACTCGTCGCGGGCGACGAAGTAGAAGAGGACCGACACGATGATGATCGGGACCGCGGTGTAGAGCGCCTCGATGGGCACGTTGTACCGGGTCTGCGGGGGGATCTGCACGCCGGTGCGGCTGCGCCGGTGGAAGATCACGCTCCAGATGATCAGACCCCACATCAGTACGCCGACCACCAGCGCCGCGATCCAGGAGCCCTGCCACATGTGGAGGACCATCGGCCCTTCCTTGGTGACGGGGCTCGGGAGGCCAAGCCTGGGGAGGTCGTTGGCCGAGCAGCCGGTGGCGGTCGCGATGACGAGGCCCAGTGCCAGCGCCTGAGGCAGCTTCCGCCGCATCGTGCGCCGCGGCGAGCGGTCGGAGCCGTTGGGACTCACGTAGCGCCTTCCCGAAGTCTCGCCCGCCTTCGCGTCGCCCCGGGGAGGTTTCCCCTCCTCGGCGACCCGTCCACGGGCACGGTTTGAATGCTTATGCGGGCCAAACCCTACTCCAGCCTTATGCGCTGCTGACGGGCAGGTCCCGGTAACGCGCCGCCCGAGCACCCGATCAGGCCCGGCAGGGGCTGCGCCGCAGGTCATCCTAGGCATTCGGGGTCCGTACGCCCGATCGGGGGATGACCTCGGACAACACGAGTGACGCCCCGTCGGACGCGGACGATTCGGACATTCGGGGTGATCGACTGACGACCGGTGAGCCACCGCCGAAGCCCGGAATGCACCCGGGAGTGTCGTTAAATGTGACCGTGTACTTCGATGTGGCCTCCACCGCACCGCTCCACCCCGTCGCCCGGCAGGCGCTGACCGCCGCCCTCGACGAGGGGTGGGCCGACCCCGCCCGGCTCTACCGCTCCGGGCGACAGGCCCGGATGCTGCTGGACGCGGCCCGGGAGACCGTGGCCGAGGTGCTCGGCTGCCGGGCCGACGAGATCTCCTTCACCGCCAGCGGCACCCAGTCCGTCCAGCTCGGCATGCTGGGCGCGCTGCACGGCAACCGCCGGCGCGGGCGGCACCTGGTGCACTCCGCCGTCGAGCACTCCAGCGTGCTGCACACCGCGGAGCGGCACCAGGCGGCGGGCGGCGAGGTCACCGCGGTGCCGGTGGACCAGCAGGGCCGGGTCGACCCGGCGGAGTTCGCGGCCGCCCTGCGGCCGGACACCGCGCTCGCCGTGCTGCAGTCCGCCAACCACGAGGTGGGCACCGTGCAGCCGGTCGCCGAGACGGCCGCGCGCTGCGGGGAGGTGCCGCTGCTGGTGGACGCGGCGCAGAGCGCCGGGCGGATGGACGTGCCGGCCGGCTGGTCGCTGCTGGCCGCCAGCGCGCACAAGTGGGGCGGGCCCGCCGGGGTCGGGGTGCTGGCGGTGCGCAAGGGCGTGCGGTACGCCTCGCCGCTGCCCGCCGACGAGCGTGAGGGCGGCCGGGTGCCGGGGTTCGTCAACGTGCCGGCGATCGTCGCGGCGGCGGCCTCGCTGCGGGCGGTGCGGGCCGAGGCGGAGCGGGAGAACGCCCGGCTGCACGAGCTCGTCGAGCGGATCCGGGCCCGGGTGCCGCGGCTGGTGCCCGAGGTCGAGGTGGTCGGCGACCCGGTGCGGCGGCTGCCGCACCTCGTCACCTTCTCCTGTCTGTACGTGGACGGCGAGGTGCTGCTGGGCGAGCTGGACCGGGCCGGGTTCGCCGTCTCCTCCGGCTCCTCGTGCACCTCCTCCACGCTGACCCCGAGCCATGTGCTGGCGGCGATGGGCGTGCTCACCGAGGGCAATGTCCGGGTCTCGCTGCCGTTCGGCACCGCCGAGGCGGACGTCGAGCGGTTCCTGGCCGTCCTGCCGGAGGTGGTGGCGGGCGTCCGCGCGCCGCTGGGGCTGGACCTGGCACCGCCCTCGGCCGCCGGGAAGGACTCCGGGGAGGACGCCGGGTCGGAGCGCCCGGAGGCGAGCGGGCGAATCGCCGGGCGGCTGCTGGTGCTCGACGCGCTGGGCAAGCGGTGCCCGCTGCCGGTGATCGAGCTGGCGAAGCGGATCGGCGAGGTGCCGGTGGGCGGGACGGTCGCGGTGCTGGCCGACGACGAGGCGGCCCGGCTGGACGTCCCCGCCTGGTGCGGGATGCGCGGCCAGGAGTACCTGGGCGAGGCCCCGGCCGCCGAGTACGGCGGCGACCGGGGGTCGGCCTATCTGGTGCGGCGGGTCAGTTGACCAGGTGCGCGCGGACCTCGGCGCCGGCCTCGTCGCCGTAGGCGGCGGTGAAGCGCTGCAGGAAGTCGTGCGGGCGCAGCTCGTACTCCTGGGTGCCGACGGTCTCGATCACCAGGGTGGCGAGCATGCAGCCGATCTGGGCGGAGCGCTCCAGCTCCAGGTCCCAGGAGAGGCCGGCCAGGAAGCCGGCGCGGAAGGCGTCGCCGACACCGGTCGGGTCCACCTTGGCGGTCTCGGGGGCGCAGCCGACCACCACCGGGGCCTCGCCCTTGCGGTCGATCCGGACGCCCTTGCTGCCCAGGGTGGTGATCCGGGTGCCGACCCGGGTGAGGATCTCCTCGGAGTCCCAGCCGGTCTTGGACTCGATCAGCGCGGCCTCGTACTCGTTGGTGAAGAGGTACGCGGCGCCGTCGACGATCTGGCGGATGTCGTGGCCGTCGAGGCGGGCCAGCTGCTGGGACGGGTCGGCGGCGAAGGCGTAGCCGCGGGTGCGGCACTCCTGGGTGTGGCGGACCATCGCCTGCGGGTCGTCGGCGCCGATCAGCACCAGGTCCAGGCCGCCGATGCGGTCGGCGATCGGCTTGAGCTCGATGTTGCGGGCCTCGGCCATGGCACCGGTGTAGAACGAGGCGATCTGGTTGTGGTCCTCGTCCGTGGTGCACATGAAGCGCGCGGTGTGGCGGGTCTCGGAGATGTGGACGGAGCGGCAGTCCACGTTGTTGCGCTCCAGCCAGCTGCGGTACTCCGCGAAGTCCGCGCCGGCCGCGCCGACCAGGACCGGGCGCAGGCCCAGGACGCCCATGCCGAAGGCGATGTTCGGCGCGACGCCGCCGCGGCGGATGTCCAGGGTGTCGACCAGGAAGGACAGCGACACGGTGTGCAGCTGCTCGGCGACCAGCTGGTCGGCGAACCGGCCGGGGAAGGTCATCAGGTGGTCGGTCGCGATCGAGCCGGCGACGGCGATACGCACGGGGTCTCCTCAGGATGGCGGCGGGGCCATGGGACAGCGGGGTGGAACGGCGGTGCAACCCACCCACGGTACCCGGCGGGGACGGGGCACCAGCAAGACAGCGGGTACCGCTCCCCCGTCCGCTGTCACCCGCCGTCCCCGAAGGTGTACTACCCCGCGGTAGCTCTGGTGGGCTCCGGTCCGCCCGGCCTAGGGTCGGCAGGAAGGGGCCGTTTCGGCCCTGCCCAGGCCCGCGGCGACGCTGCCGCGGCACCGGTGGATCGGAAGTGATGGCCGATGATGCCCAGTCACCACCCGCTGCGGGTTCAGCCCGCCCTGCGCGGCGACGCGGACGGCGAGTCGCTGGACGCGCTGGTGGACTCCTCGCGCCGGCTGCGGCGGTTCTGGCCGCTGCTGGCGGCCGGCCGGCAGGACAGCGCGCCGGTCGGGTCCGGCTTCCGGGTCCCCGCCGGGGCCCAGCGGCTGGTCGCGGGGATGCCCGAGTACGGACCCTGAGCCCGCCCCGGCCCGGGGAGGCGCACGGGAACCGGAATCGCCCGGGGCACGTCACATCCGCGCGGTGCGGCCGGCACGGCGCACCGCTGAACCCTCGGGAGGATGTGCAGATGGATCTGGAGACCATGCCCCGGCGCCCCGGCCGGGTGCGCGCGACGGCACTGGCGGGCCTGGCGCTGGCGGCGGCCACCGTCCTGGCCGGATGCGGCGGCGCGGCGAAGGCGGGATCGGGGGCGGCGTCCGCCACCGCGGAGCCGGCGGCGGCGAGCGCGTCCGCCTCTCCCGGCCCGGCCACCGACGGCGCCGCGACCGCGCCGGCTCCGGTGACCACGCCGCCGTCCGACCCCTCGGCCACCGCCCCGGACCCGCGGCCGGCCGGCACGGGCCCGGCGCTGACCCCGACCCCGGCGCCCACTCCCCCGGGTGCGGGCGGCAACGGCATCGCGGTGGGCGAACCGGCGCCGAACGGCTCCGGGACCGGCTCGCCGGTGCACCCCGCGATCACCTACCGGTCGGACGGCAACCGTCTGACGGTCTGGTTCTACGGCGGGGTCTGCCAGAAGTACGCGCTCAAGGCGGACGAGTCCAAGCCGGGCCGGGTGGACATCCGGGTGACCACGGCGGCGCCGGTGCCCGCCGGGCAGGACTGCATCGCGGTGGCCCAGCGGCAGACGGTGACGGCCGACCTGAAGGAGCCGCTGCGGGGCCGGACGGTGACCGATCTGGCGACCGGGCAGGAGGTGCCGCTGGAGGCGGACCCGAAGATCGGCCCCGACCCGGTGGTCCCGGACATCCCGGGCGCCCCGTGACGGTACGACCGGCGTGACCGGCACGGCCAGTGTGATCGGAATGACCGGTGTGACCGGCATGGCCGGCACGACCGGTGCCCGGACACGACGAAGGCGGCCCCGGGCATCCGGGGCCGCCTTCGCGTCAGGCCATTAGCTGAACGAGTCGCCGCAGGCGCAGGAGCCGGTGGCGTTCGGGTTGTCGATCGTGAAGCCCTGCTTCTCGATGGTGTCCACGAAGTCCACCGTGGCGCCGCCCAGGTACGGGGCGCTCATGCGGTCCGTGACGACCTTGACGCCGTTGAAGTCCTTGACCACGTCGCCGTCGAGCGAGCGCTCGTCGAAGAACAGCTGGTAACGCAGGCCGGAGCAGCCACCGGGCTGGACGGCGACCCGCAGCGCGAGGTCCTCCCGGCCTTCCTGCTCCAGCAGGGCCTTGACCTTGCCCGCGGCGGCATCGGTGAGGAGGATGCCACTCTCGACAGTGGTCTCGTCCTGGACGGTCATCTGCTTTCTCCCGGTCTTGACGACGGTCTGCCGCCAGTGCCAACCGACGGTCGCCCGGATTCATTTCCCGGACGGCGGTGTTTTCGGAGGATTCGTGGCGGCGTGATTCCGTGGGCCGGGCGTGCACCCGCTCCCCATACGCTCCCCATGCTCGCACACCGGCGGACCCCGGTCACCGCCCGATGGGGCCGATCCGGGTGAACGGGCCACGCGGCGGCGCCCGGACGGCCAGGATGGTGGGCATGATCCTGCGCCCGATCCAGGACACCGCCGCCGACGCGGAGGTGGTCCAGTACGTCGCCCGTGCAGCGTTCGCCTCCCTCCCCGACGCCCCGCCCGCCACCGAGCCGCCCCGGCCGGCCGTCTACCAGCTGGCCCGGACGAGACACCTGGCGCGCACCGATCCGCAGGGCTGCTGGCTCGCCGAACTCGACGGCGAGCCGGTCGGCGCGGTGCTCTCGCTGCGCCGCGAGGGCGTCTGGGTGCTGGCGCTGCTGGTGGTGCTGCCCCACGTCCAGGGCAAGGGGGTGGGCCGGCTGCTGCTGGACCGGGCCCTCGTGTACGGGCGCGGCTGTCTGCGCGGCATGCTGTGCGCCTCGCCGTCGCCCGCCGCGGTGCGCCGCTACCGGCTGGCCGGCTTCACGCTGTACCCGGCGATGCGGCTGACCGGGCGGGTGGACCGGTCCGGGCTGGTCGACCCCGGGGACATCCCGGTGCACCCGGGGAACGTCACCCACCGGCACCTGCTGGACTCGGTGGACCGCCGGCTGCGCGGCTCCGCGCACGGCCCGGACCACGAGCTGCTGCTCGCCCACAGCGAGGAGCTGCTGATCGCGGACGCGCTGGCGGGCAGCGGCTACTGCTACCGCGACGGCGGCGAGGTGAAGCTGCTGGCGGCCACCTCCAAGCGCATCGCCACCCGGCTGCTGCGCGAGGCGCTGGCCCGGGTGCCGGAGGGGGTGGAGGCCCTGGTGGAGGCGCTGACCGCGGAGCAGGAGTGGGCCCTGGACGTCGGTCTCGAAGTGGGCCTGACGGTGGAGACCCGCGGCTTCGTGGGCCTGCGCGGGATGCGCCCGCCGATGCCGTACGTGCCGAACGGCGGGCTGCTGTAGGGCTTGTCCTGGAGCTGCGGCGGGAACGGACGGACCCCCGCCGGGCCGGGGCCCGGCGGGGGTCCGTCGGTGCGCGCGTGTGCGCGTCGGGTGTGCGTCACACCATGGTGTCGAGGATCTCCCCGACCATCTCCATGGTGGTGCCGGGGTGCAGGAAGGCGAAGCGGGCGACGGTCTCGCCGTCCCAGCCGGTGGGGGTGACGAAGCCGATCTGGTCCGCGAGCAGCTGCTGCGACCAGCGGTAGTAGTCGTCGTTGGTCCAGCCCGTGCGCTTGAAGCAGACCGCGGAGAGCTGCGGGTCGAACAGCAGCTCCAGGTGGTCGGTGTCGCGGATCAGCTGCGCGGTCTCCCGGGCGAGCGTGAGGCCGGCCTCGATGGCGTCGGTGTAGGCCTGGACGCCGTGCACGGCGAGCGAGAACCAGAGCGGCAGGCCGCGGGCGCGCCGGGTCAGGTGGTAGGCGTAGTCGGTGGGGTTCCACTCGTCGCCCTCGGTGTGCAGGACGTCCAGGTAGGAGGCGTCCTGGGTGTGCACGGCGCGGGCGAGCTGGGGGTTGCGGTAGATCAGCGCGGCGCAGTCGAACGGCGCGAAGAGCCACTTGTGCGGGTCGACGACGAAGGAGTCGGCGAGCTCGATGCCGTTGTAGCGCTCCCGGACGGAGGGGGCGAACAGGCCCGCGCCGCCGTAGGCGCCGTCCACGTGGAACCAGAGCCCGCGCTCACGGGCCACCTCGCCCAGGCCCAGGAGGTCGTCGACGATGCCCTCGTTGGTGGTGCCGGCGGTGCCGACGACGGCGATCACCGTCTCCGGGTTCGGGTCGGCGGCCAGCGCGGCGCGCAGCGCCTCGCCGGTGAAGCGGCGGTTCACGGTCGGTACCTTGAACGCCTCGACACCGATGATGTTGAAGGTGTTCTTGACCGAGGAGTGCACCTGGTCGGCGACGGCGACCCGCAGCCGGGCCTCCGGGCCGACGCCCAGGCGGCGGCGGGCGGTGTCGCGGGCGACCACCAGCGCGGAGAGGTTGCCGGCCGAGCCGCCGGAGACGAAGGTGCCGCCGGCCGACTCCGGCAGGCCCGCTCGGTCCGCTATCAGGCGCAGCACCTGGTTCTCGGCGGCGATCGCGCCGGCCGCCTCCAGCCAGGAGATGCCCTGGAGCGAGGCGCAGGAGACGACCATGTCGAAGAGCAGCGCGGCCTTGGTGGGGGCGCACGGGATGAAGGACAGGTAGCGCGGGCTGTCGGCGGAGATCACCGCGCGGGAGAGCTCGTGGTCGTAGAGCTTGAGCACGTCGGCCGGGTTGTTGCCGTCCTGGTTGAGCAGGCCGGACAGCTGGGCGCGCAGGTGCTCGCCGTCACCGGGGTGGTCGAGCGGGACGGGGTCGTACTGCAGCCGCTCGCGCATGTAGTCGAAAACCAGGTCGACCAGGTCGCTGTCGGGCCGGTGCATGCGGTCGGGGGCTGCGGACACGGGTGTCCCTCTCGGCTGTGGGGTGTCGGGGGGTCCGGCGGCGCGGGGGGTTGGCACCGCACGGCCGGACATGATCAGCGTAGGCAGCGACGGGCCCGGTCCGCGCGTCGGAACGCGGCCGGTCGGGCAGCTTTCGGGCGTCTTCGACGGGCCGCGCGCAGGATTCCTGCGCCGGCCCCGGACGCGGCCGGCCGATCAGCCGATGAGCTGGGAGAGGACGACGGAGGAGCGGCTGCGCTGGACGCCCGGCTCGCGGCGGATCCGCTCGATGACGGCCTCCAGGTGCCGCATGTCGGCGGCCCGCAGGTGGACCAGCGCGTCCGGGTCGCCGGTGACCGTCCAGGCGGCGACCACCTCGGGGAACTGGCGCAGGCTGGCGAGGATCTCCTCGGGGGCGGTCCGCTCGCGGCAGTAGACCTCGACGAAGGCCTCGGTCTGCCAGCCGAGCACCGAGGGGTCGAGCACCACGGTGAAGCCGCGGACCACCCCGCGCGCCCGCAGCCGGTCGATGCGGCGGCGGACGGCGGTGGCGGAGAGGTTCACCTGGAGGCCGATCTCCGCGTAGGAGGCGCGGCCGTCCCCGGCCAGCCGGGCGAGGAGGAGGCGGTCGGTCTCGTCCAGGGAGGCCCCGACCAGCTCGTGCGCTCGGCTGCTGCTCATCGGTGCGGGGCTCCACGGGTCGTGCGGCGTCGGGAACGGCGGCGGGGCGACGGCGGCCCGCCGAAACGGTTCGGCAACCATTCTGGCTGATGTCAGGAGTGAGAGCACCGCTGACGGATGACGCGGGGTGTCCGCGCGCCCCGGAGGCGTCAGTCCACGAGCAGGACGATCTTGCCCCGGGTGCGGCCCTCCGCGCTGAGCGCCTGGGCCGAGGCGGCCTGGGCGAGCGGGAAGGTGGAGGCGACGGTCACGGTCAGCCGCCCCTCGTCGGCGAGCGCGGCCAGCTCGGCCAGCCCGGCGGCGTCCGGACGGACCCAGACGTACCGGCCACCGCGCGCCCTGACCCCGAAGTCGGCGACCGAGGCGATCCGGGAGGGGTCGGCGACCAGGGCGGCCGAGACCTCGACGGCGTCGCCGCCGACCAGGTCCAGCGCGGCGTCCACGCCCTCCGGGGCGAGCGCCCGGACCCGGTCGGCCAGGCCTTCGCCGTGCCGGACCGGCTCGGCCCCGAGGGAGCGCAGGTAGTCGTGGTTGCGCTCGCCGGCGGTCCCGATCACCCGGGCCCCGAAGGCCCTGGCGAGCTGGACGGCCAGGTGGCCGACCCCGCCCGCGGCGGCGTGCACCAGGACGGTGTCCCCGGCGCCGACGCCCACCGCCCGCAGCGCCTGGAGGGCGGTCAGCCCGGCCAGCGGCAGCCCGCCGGCCTGTGCCCAGTCCAGCGCGGCCGGTCTGCGGGCCAGGGTGCGGACCGGCGCTGCGACCAGCTCGGCGTAGGTGCCGTGCTCGACGGCGTCCTTGCGCAGGTAGCCGTAGACCTCGTCACCGGGGGCGAACTCGGTGACCCCGCCGCCGACCGCGCGGACCACCCCCGCCGCGTCCCAGCCCATCACCAGCGGGAAGTGCGCGTCGAGCAGGCCGTCCAGCCGGCCCTCCCGCACCTTCCAGTCGACCGGGTTCACCCCGGCCGCCCTGACCTGCACCAGGACCGAGTCGGGACCGACCTTCGGGTCGGGCAGGTCGGTGTACTCGACCACCTCGGGGCCGCCGTAGCGGTGGATCGCGATTGCCTTCATGCCACCAGCGAAACCCGGACGGACCGGGATCCCGTTTCGGCCACGCCGCGAGCGCCCGGGAAGGCTCCGAACCGGCGAGCGGTTCTCGTCACATCGACAGGATGGCCATCGTCACTCTGACGCTAACCGGTTATCATAGATTGCGTCAGATAGACGAAAAGGCTGCACCGCTTGATCGGCCGCACAGAAGGGCGCCCGCCCGTGACCACCACCATCACCGAGACCTACGGCGTCGACCCCACTCCGACGCCGCTCGCTCTGCTGCTGCTCGGCCGCGAGGCCGACCCGAACAGCGAGCGCGGCGTCGAGTGCCCCGGCGACCTCCCGCCGGCCTCCGACCCGGACCTCGTCGAGCGCGCCCGGGCGGCCAAGGCCGCGCTCGGCGACCGCGTCTTCATCCTGGGCCACCACTACCAGCGCGACGAGGTGATCGAGTTCGCCGACGTCACCGGCGACTCCTTCAAGCTCGCCCGCGACGCGGCGGCCCGCCCGGAGGCCGAGTACATCGTCTTCTGCGGTGTGCACTTCATGGCCGAGTCGGCCGACATCCTCACCGGCGACGACCAGCGGGTCGTCCTGCCGGACCTCGCGGCCGGCTGTTCGATGGCCGACATGGCCACCGCCGAGCAGGTCGCCGAGTGCTGGGACGTACTGACCGACGCCGGCATAGCCGACGTCACCGTCCCGGTCTCGTACATGAACTCCTCCGCCGACATCAAGGCCTTCACCGGCCGGCACGGCGGCACCATCTGCACCTCCTCCAACGCCAAGCGGGCGCTGGAGTGGGCGTTCGAGCAGGGGCAGAAGGTGCTCTTCCTGCCCGACCAGCACCTCGGCCGCAACACCGCGGTGCGCGACATGGGCTTCTCGCTGGACGACTGCGTCGTCTACAACCCGCACAAGCCGAACGGCGGCCTGACCGCCGAGCAGCTGCGGGACGCCAGGATGATCCTCTGGCGCGGCCACTGCTCGGTGCACGGCCGGTTCACCCTGGAGTCGGTGAACGACGTGCGCGAGCGGATCCCCGGCGTCAACGTCCTGGTGCACCCGGAGTGCCGGCACGAGGTCGTCGCGGCCGCGGACATGGTGGGCTCGACCGAGTACATCATCAAGGCGCTGGACGCCGCCGAGCCCGGCTCCAAGTGGGCCATCGGCACCGAGCTGAACCTGGTCCGCCGGCTCGCCAAGGCCCACCCGGACAAGGAGATCGTCTTCCTGGACCGGGCGGTCTGCTTCTGCTCCACCATGAACCGGATCGACCTGCCGCACCTGGTGTGGGCGCTGGAGTCGCTGGTCGAGGGCCGGGTGCCGAACGTGATCACCGTCGACCCGGAGACCGAGAAGCACGCCAAGGCGGCGCTGGACCGGATGCTGGCCCTGCCGTAACGCGGGGCGGTCCGCCGCTCGCGCGGCACGGACGAAGGGCGGGCCCCCTCCCGGTGGGAGGGGGCCCGCCCCTGTGTCTGGCCGAGACGGCGGCTACTCGGGAACGCCCGGGATGAGACCGTCGCCCTCGTCGCGCAGCAGCACCCGGACCTCCTCGATGGAGGCCTCGGCATCCGGCAGGATCAGGTCGGACGGCTCCAGCGAGTCGTCCGGCAGCGGGGTGCCGAACTTCTTCACGGCGCCCAGCAGCTCACCGAGCGCCCGGCGGAAGTGTTCCTCGTCCCCCGAATCCAGTGCGGCGAGGAGCTCCTCGTCGAGCTCGTTGAGCCGGTTGAGGTGGGCCTCGCCCACCTCGAACTGCCCCTCACCCATGACCCTCATGATCATGCCGTGCGTCTCCCTGTTCCTGGGGGATGTCTCCCGGAGCTGCTCCTCGGTGGAGCTCAGGTCACTTGTTGTAGTTGATCCGCGGGGTGTCCTGCTGCTGCTGCGGCGCGGCGTCCTGCGGGCGGCCCTGCTCGATCGCCTGCGGGCCGGAGGCCGGGGAGCCGCCGGTCAGCTCGGCCTTCATGCGGGCCAGCTCCAGCTCGACGTCGGAACCGCCGGCCACCCGCTCCAGCTCGGCCTCGATGTCGTCCTTGCGGCCGAGACCGCTGGCGTCGTCGAGCGCGCCGGAGGCCAGCAGCTCGTCGATCGCGCCGGCCCGGGCCTGCATCTGCGCGGTCTTGTCCTCGGCCCGCTGGATCGCGAGACCGACGTCGCCCATCTCCTCCGAGATCCCGGAGAAGGACTCGGCGATCCGGGTCTGCGCCTGGGCCGCGGTGTAGGTGGCCTTGATGGTCTCCTTCTTGGTGCGGAAGGCGTCGACCTTGGCCTGCAGCCGCTGGGAGGCGAGCGTGAGCTTCTCCTCCTCGGCCTGGAGCTGCTGGTACTGCACCTGCAGGTCGTTGATCTGGGACTGCATGTTCGCCTTGCGGGTCAGGGCCTCGCGGGCGAGGTCCTCCCGGCCGAGCGAGAGCGCCTTGCGTCCCTGGTCCTCGTACTTCGACGACTGCTGCTGCAGCTGGGTCAGCTGCAGCTCCAGGCGCTTGCGCGAGGTGGCCACGTCCGCGACGCCACGACGTACCTTCTGCAGCAGCTCCAGCTGCTTCTGGTACGAATAATCCAGCGTCTCACGCGGGTCTTCCGCCCGGTCCAGGGCCTTGTTCGCCTTGGAGCGGAAGATCAGCCCCATACGCTTCATGATTCCGTCGCTCATGGGCCTCGGGTGCCCCCTTCTCCGGCCTGCGGTCTCTATCTCGTTACCAGACACGACGAGTGTATGTGCAGCGAGCCCGTCGCCGCAGTGCACCTGCCTGCAACAAGAGTGCTACAGGTCGGTCCCGTAAAGCCTCCTCCGCGGGGTGGATCCCGTTCTCGTACCACCCGCCGGTCAGCGGAGTGATCCCCTACGGGGAACCCCGGGGAAACCCGGGGCCGGCCGCCCGGGACGCGATCGATATGCGTTTGGTTCCCGGGGGACCGGAGGAAGCCGTCCCGCACCCCGTACGCTGGTGGTGTGTTCCGACGCCGTTCAGATGATGCCGCTGCCTCCGCCGCCGTGCTGGAGAAGCAGGACGAGACGACCCAGCCCCGCGACCCGCAGGCGAAGAAGGGCCGCCCCACGCCCAAGCGCAGTGAGGCCGAGGCCAACCGGCGGACCAGGGTGAACGTGCCCAAGGACCGCAAGGAGGCCACCCGCCAGGCCCGCGAGCGGATGCGTGCCGAGCGCGAGAAGCAGCGCACCGCGCTGCTGGAGGGCGACGAGCGCCACCTCCCGGCCCGCGACAAGGGCCCGGTGCGCAAGTTCACCCGCGACTACGTGGACGCCCGCTGGTCGCTGGCCGAGTTCTTCCTGCCGGCCGCGGTCGTGATCCTGGTGCTCAGCATCGTCAAGGTGCCGGCCCTCCAGCTGCTCTCCACGCTGCTGTTCCTGCTCTTCTTCGTCCTGGTGGTGCTGGACTTCGTCCGGCTCGGCTTCGGCCTGCGCAAGCAGCTCGCCGAGCGCTTCGCCGGGCAGAACACCCGTGGCGCGGTCGCCTACGGCCTGATGCGCATCCTGCAGATGCGCCGGCTGCGACTGCCCAAGCCGCAGGTGCGGCGCGGGGAGAAGCCCTGACCGCCGAACCGGTGGACTCCGGCTGGGCCCCTCCCGTCTGGGACGGGCCCGGCCTCTACGCGCTCCCCGGCCAGGGCGGCGGCGGCCACGACCGGTTCGCCCAGGAGCGCGCCGGCCACGACCGCGGCGGGTACGAGCTGACCGGGTACGAGCGGCGGCTGCCCTCGCGCAGCGGCTCCTTCGCCGGTGCCGGCCCGTCCCCCGGGCGGCCCGGTTCGCTGCGCAACCTCGTCCGGCAGGAGATGGTCGCCCGGCAGCTCGCCGAGCAGCTGACCGGCCGCGACGCGCAGCGCGTCCTCGACATCGGCTGCGGCCAGGGCACCCAGGCGCTGCGGCTGGCCCGGGCCGGGCACTACGTCACCGGCATCGACTCCGACCCGGCCGCGCTCGGCGCCGCCCAGGGCGCGCTCGCCGAGGAGCCCGAGGCGGTGCGGGAGCGGGTCCAGCTGCTGATCGGCGACGGCCACCAGTGCGGGCGCTGGTTCGGGGCGCGCAGCTTCGACGTCGTGCTCTGCCACGGCGTGCTGATGTACCTGCCGGACCCCGATCCGATGATCGCCTCGTTGGCCCGGCTGCTCGCCCCCGGCGGACTGCTCTCCCTGGTGGTGCGCAACCGCGACGCGCTCGCCCTGCGGCCCGCGGCCGCCGGTGACTGGCGCGCCGCCCTGGAGGCCTTCGAGAGCGACCGGTACTACAACCGGCTCGGGCTGGCGGCCCGCGCCGACCGGATCGCCGACCTCGCCGTGACCCTCTCCGAGGTGTCCGTGCCGCTGCGGCACTGGTACGGCGTGCGGGTCTTCACCGACCACGCCCCCGACGACGCGGCGCCGGTCGACGGCCGGCAGCTCGCCCAGCTGCTGGAGGCCGAGGAGCGGGGCGGGCGCACCGACCCGTACCGGCAGGTCGCCGCGCTGCTGCACGTCGTCGGCATGAAGTAGCCCCGGAGCCGGCCCGGCTCCGGGGCCACCCCCGACGGCTCAGTCCTCGTGCAGGCTCATCGTGTAGACCTCGCGGCCGTCGTCCAGCAGCAGCGCGCGGTCCACGCCGTCCTCGGCCAGCTGCTTCCAGTTCTCCCCGATCCAGGTCTCCGCGTCCCCCTGGCCGGCGAACTCCTCCGCCTGGCCGCTGTCCGGGGCCACCACGGCGCCGTCCGCCTTCTCGTACCGCCACGTCCAGACCATGCCCGGCTCCTCCCGCCGACGATCAGCGATGCGCTGTGTGCGCACCCTAAGCCCTCAGGTTGCCCGGCCGGATCTTCGCTATGCGCGGTGCGCGAGGATGGGGCGCATGACATCCGACGCCCCACTCCCCCGCACCCTGCTGCTCGGCGGCGCCCGGTCCGGCAAGTCCACCAGGGCCGAGCAGCTGCTCGCCCGCCACGAGGACGTGCTGTACGTCGCCACCGGCGGTACCCGGGACGGCGACGCCGAGTGGGCGCAGCGGGTCGCGCTGCACCGGGAGCGGCGGCCGGCGAGCTGGCGCACCGCCGAGACCTGCGACCTGGAGGCGGTCCTGGCCGACCCCGCCGACCCGGCGCCGGTGCTGGTCGACTGCCTGGCGCTGTGGCTCACCGCCGTCATGGACGAGTGCGGTGCCTGGGACGACGCGGTCTGGGCGGACGGCGGCGAGGCCGCGGTGCAGCGGCGCTGCGCGGCGCTGGCCCGGGCCTGGGCCGGCACCCGGCGGCAGGCGGTGGCGGTCAGCAACGAGGTCGGCATGGGCGTCGTCCCGGCCACCGCGGCCGGCCGCCGGTTCCGCGACACCCTGGGCCGGCTCAACATGGCGATCGCCGACGCCTCCGAGCGTGTGCTGCTGGTGGTCGCGGGGCAGGTTCTCACCGTCAAGCCCGCCGCCGACTGAACGACGGCGGCGTGTAGCCTTCCGGACGATGGACACGACCGTGGATCTCGATACGTTCTCCTCGCTCGTCGAGCGCCCCGACGAGAGCGCCCGGCGCGCCGCCGAGGAGCGGTGGCAGGAGCTGGACCGGCCTCGCAACGGCCTCGGCAAGCTGGAGGAGCTGGGCGCCTGGCTGTCGTCCGTGCAGGGGCGCTCCCCGGTGCGGCCGCTGTCGGCGCCCAAGGTGGTGCTGTTCGCCGCCGACCACGGGGTGGCCCGCCTCGGGGTGTCCCGGCTGCCCGCGCAGGGCGGTACGGCGGCGCGGGTGCGCGCCGTGCTCGACGGCACCGCGCCGGTCGCACTGCTCGCCCGCCGCTTCGGCGCCGGGGTGCGGGTGGTGGACGTCGCGGTCGACGCCGACGCCGCCGGCTTCCCCGGCGAGGTCACCGAGCACCGGGTGCGGCGCGGCTCCGGGCGGATCGACGTCGAGGACGCGCTGAGCCCCGAGGAGACCGCCAAGGCGTTCCGGGCCGGCATGGCGGTGGCCGACGAGGAGGCCGACGCCGGGACCGACCTGGTGGTGCTGGGCGACCTCGGGGTCGGCGCGACCACGGTGGCGGCGGTGCTGATCGGCGCGCTCTGCGGGACGGACGCGGCGGCGGTCACCGGGCGCGGCTCGGGCATCGACGACCGGGTGTGGATGGTCAAGTGCGCGACCGTGCGGGACTCGCTGCGCCGGGCCCGCCCGGTGCTGGGCGACCAGCTGGCGCTGCTCGGGGCCACCGGCGGGGCGGACTTCGCGGCGATCACCGGGTTCCTGCTGCAGGCCGCGGTGCGCAAGCTGCCGGTGGTGCTGGACGGCGTGGTCTCGGCGGCGTGTGCGCTGGTCGCGCAGCGGATCGCGTTCCGGGCGCCGGAGTGGTGGCGGGCCGGGCAGACCAGCGGCGAGCCGGCGCAGGCGAAGGCCTACGACCGGCTGACGCTGACACCGCTGCAGGAGCAGGGCATCACGATGGGCGAGGGGGTCGGCGCGCTGATGGCGCTGCCGCTGCTCCAGGCCGCGGCGGACACGCTGGCCGAGGAGGTGCCGGAGGTGTTCGTGTCGGCGGCGCCGAAGGAGCCGGCGCGGCTGCCGACGGCGGCGGAGCTGCTGGGGAAGCTGTAGGACGGGTCGGGGGCCCGGGTCCGGTCGGTGACGACGGGTCCGGGCCCTTCGGCTGTTCCGAGTGGTCGGTGGGTGGTCGGTGTGCGGGACGGGTTGCGGGACGGGTTGCGGTTCGCGTTCGGGACCTTGTCGGTGCTGCGGGTGCGGGTCGAGCGGTGGGACCGGGAGGCCGGCGGGCGGGCGATGGTGCTCGCTCCGGTGGTCGGGGTGGTGCTGGGGGCGCTCGCCGCAGGTACGGGGGCCCTGGTCGCCTGGCGGGCGGGCGGGCCGCTCGGGGCGGTGGCGGCGGTCGGGGTGCTTGCGGCGCTGACCCGGGGGCTGCACCTGGACGGGCTCGCGGACGTCGCGGACGGCCTGGGCAGCGGGAAGCCCGCCGAGGACGCCTTGCGGATCATGAAGCAGTCGGACATCGGCCCGTTCGGCGTGCTCACCCTCGTCCTGGTGCTGCTGGCGCAGGTCGCGGCGCTGGCCGGGCAGTTCGCCGTCTCCCCGCTGCGCGGTGCGCTCGCGGTGCTCGCGGCGGCGGTGGCCGCGCGGTGCGCGCTCGCCTGGGGGTGTCTGCGGTCGGTGCCGGCGGCCCGGCCGGGCGGGCTGGGCGCGATGGTGGCGAGCACGGTGACGCCGGGTGCGGCCGTCCTCTCGACGGGTGCGGCGGCGGCGCTGCTCGCCCTCGCCGGAGCAATTGACGGATGGTCAGCGGCCGTGCTGCCGACGGCCGTTGCGCTGGGCCTCGGCGGATCCTGGCTGCTGCTGCGGCGCTGTGTGCGGCGGTTCGGCGGGATCACCGGGGACGTGCTCGGCGCGATGGCGGAGACCGGCGCGACCGGTGCGCTGCTGGCAGTCGCGCTGCTGCGCTGAAGGGGACGCCAAAGCCCCTGCGCCGAAAGGCGGTACACCGGGCGGCGCGTGATCCCAGCATGCGGACTACCATGCGGGGAGCACCGCAGCCCTGCACCGCCGCAGGTCCTGCCCGTCCTGCGCACGTCGAGGCGCCGGGGCCTCTGGTGTGCGCGACCGCCGCGGCGGTGGGCGCGCGCAGCCAGGGGCCCCGGGTCCGGCGGACGCCGGCCGGTCGGCCTGGCCGGCGGACCGGGCTGCGCCGGTGCGGCACACGCGCCGCGACCGGTCGTGGACCGCGAAAGAACAGGACGTTTTACGTGACTGCATTGTCTGTGAGCACCTCCTCCGCCGCCTCGCTGCGCGCGGACGCCCTGGTGGTCGGCGTGGCGAAGGGCCCCAAGGGCATCGTGCTGGCCCCCGGCGCCGAGGCCGTGGCCGAGGCGTTCGAGGGCAAGCTGACCGAGGTTCTCAGCACGCTGGGCGCCACCGGCGCCGAGGGCGAGACCGTCAAGGTTCCCTCCCCGGCCGGTCTCAAGGCCGCGCTCGTGCTCGCGGTCGGTCTCGGTGACGCCGCCGAGGGCGGGTACGAGCTGGAGGCGCTGCGCCGCGCCGCCGGTGTGGCCGCCCGCGCCCTGGCCGGTGCCAAGAAGGCCGCGCTGGCCCTGCCGGCCGAGTCGGCCGACGAGATCGAGGCGGTCGCGCTGGGTGCCCTGCTCGGCGCCTACGCGTTCGGCACCTACAAGAACAACGGCAACGGCGGCAAGGAGCCGGTCGGCGAGCTGGTGCTGCTGTCGACCCGCAAGGGCAGCAAGGACGCCAAGGCCGCGGTCGAGCGCGCCCTGGTCGTCGGCGAGGAGATGAACCGCGCCCGCGACCTGGTCAACACCGCCCCGAACGACCTGAACCCGAAGTCCTTCGCCGCGCTCGCCCAGGCGGCCGGCAAGGAGCACGGCCTCAAGGTCGAGGTGCTGGACGAGAAGGCGCTGCTCAAGGGCGGCTTCGGCGGCCTGCTGGGCGTCGGCAACGGCTCGGTCAACCCGCCGCGCCTGGTGAAGGTGGCCTACACCCACCCGAAGGCCAAGGCCACCCTGGCGTTCGTCGGCAAGGGCATCACCTACGACTCGGGCGGCATCTCGCTGAAGCCGGCCGGCCACAACGAGACCATGAAGTGCGACATGGCCGGCGCCGCCGCGGTGTTCGCCGCCGTGGTCTCCGCCAAGCGTCTGGGCCTGCAGGTCAACGTCACCGCCTGGCTGGCGCTGGCGGAGAACATGCCGTCCGGCTCGGCCACCCGCCCGGGCGACGTGCTGCGGATGTACGGCGGCAAGACCGTCGAGGTGCTGAACACCGACGCCGAGGGCCGCCTGGTGCTGGCCGACGCCATCGTGCGCGCCGGCGAGGAGAACCCGGACGTGATCGTCGACGTCGCCACCCTGACCGGCGCGATGATGATGGCGCTGGGCAACCGCACCTTCGGTGTGATGGCCAACGCCGACGAGCTGCGCGACACCCTGCACGCGGTCGCCGGCGAGGTGGGCGAGCAGTCCTGGCCGATGCCGCTGCCGGCCGAGCTGCGCAAGGGCATGACCGAGTCGACCGTCGCCGACCTGGCCAACATGGGCGAGCGGATGGGCGGCGGCCTGGTGGCCGGCCTGTTCCTCAAGGAGTTCGTGGCCGAGGGCATCGACTGGGCGCACCTGGACATCGCCGGTCCGGCGTTCCACGAGGGCGCGCCGTTCGGCTACACCCCCAAGGGCGGCACCGCCTCCGCGGCGCGCACCCTGGTCCGCTTCGCCGAGCAGAAGGCGGCGGGCGGCAAGGCCTGACGGCCCGGCACGACCGACGGACGGGGTCCGGTGCGCACACCGCGCCGGGCCCCGTCCGGCTCTCCGGGGCGGGTTACCTGCCGGTAGGGGACACGGGGCGGCCGTCGCACCTCTGTTCGCTGCGGGCGAAACTTTGTTCCACAGTGCGGAACCCGGGGGCCCGAGGGCTCGCCGACCGCTCGCCGCCCTCCCGGCCAACCCCGCTCTGAGCTGCGACGATGGCCCCGGACATGGACTGTTCCCGGTGTTGCCACCGCCCCTCGGGCCGCCCCCGGGGCGGACCCGGACATCAGTCGCCGCGAACAAGTGCGAAGATGTATTTCCGGCACGACTGGGCGCCCCACAAAGGCTTCCGACCCACCGGACCGCGACCGGCCCGGCGATCCACACCCCTTGCTTGGAGGACGTGACGTGGCGAACGACGCCAGCACCGTTTTCGACGTAGTCATTCTCGGAGGCGGAAGCGGCGGTTACGCCGCGGCGCTCCGCGGCGCCCAGCTGGGCCTGAGCGTCGCCCTGATCGAGAAGGGTGAGCTGGGCGGTACCTGCCTGCACCGCGGCTGCATCCCGACCAAGGCCCTGCTGCACGCGGCCGAGATCGCCGACGAGACGAAGGAGGCCGCCGAGTTCGGCGTGCTGGCCACCTTCCAGGGCATCGACATCAACGGCGTCCACAAGTACAAGAACGACGTCGTCGCCGGCCTCTACAAGGGCCTGCAGGGCCTGGTGGCGTCCCGCAAGGTCACCTTCATCCAGGGCGAGGGCAAGCTCTCCTCGCAGACCTCGGTGGACGTCAACGGCCAGCGCGTCGAAGGCCGTCACATCGTCCTGGCCACCGGCTCCGTGCCGCGCTCGATCCCGGGCCTGGAGATCGACGGCAACCGCGTCATCTCCTCGGACCACGCCCTCAAGCTCGACCGCATCCCGAAGTCGGCCGTCATCCTCGGTGGCGGCGTGATCGGCGTCGAGTTCGCGTCCGTCTGGAAGTCGTTCGGCGTCGACGTCACCATCGTCGAGGCCCTGCCGCACCTGGTCCCGCTGGAGGACGAGAGCTCCTCCAAGCTGCTGGAGCGCGCCTTCCGCAAGCGCGGCATCAAGTTCGAGCTGAAGGCCCGCTTCTCGGGCGTCGAGTACACCGAGACCGGTGTGCGCGTCTCCACCGAGAACGGCAAGCAGATCGACGCCGACCTGCTGCTCGTCGCCATCGGCCGCGGCCCGGTCTCGGCCGGCCTGGGCTTCGAGGAGAACGGCGTCGCGATGGACCGCGGCTACGTCCTCGTCGACGAGTACATGCGCACCAACGTGCCGACCATCTCGGCCGTCGGCGACCTCGCCCCGACCCTGCAGCTGGCGCACGTCGGCTTCGCCGAGGGCATCCTGGTCGCCGAGCGCCTGGCCGGCCTCAAGCCGGTGCCGATCGACTACGACGGCGTCCCGCGCGTGACCTACTCCAACCCCGAGGTGGCCTCCGTCGGCATCTCCGAGGCCAAGGCCGTCGAGCTGTACGGCAAGGAGAAGGTCGTCACCGTCAAGTACAACCTGGCCGGCAACGGCAAGAGCAAGATCCTGAAGACCGCCGGCGAGATCAAGCTCGTCCAGGTCAAGGACGGCGCCGTCGTCGGTGTCCACATGGTCGGCGCCCGTATGGGCGAGCAGGTCGGCGAGGCCCAGCTGATCTACAACTGGGAGGCTCTGCCGGCCGAGGTCGCGCAGCTCATCCACGCCCACCCGACCCAGTCCGAGGCCCTCGGCGAGGCGCACCTGGCGCTGGCCGGCAAGCCGCTGCACGCGCACGACTGATCGCGCCCCCCACCCCCCATTCCAGTTCGCAAGACTTGATAGGAGTCGCTGAAACCATGGCGGTCTCAGTAACACTGCCCGCGCTGGGCGAGAGCGTTTCCGAGGGCACCGTCACCCGTTGGCTGAAGGCCGAGGGTGAGCGCGTGGAGGTCGACGAGCCGCTGCTCGAGGTCTCCACCGACAAGGTCGACACCGAGATCCCGGCCCCGGCCTCCGGCATTCTGGCCTCGATCAAGGTCGCCGAGGACGAGACCGTCGAGGTCGGCGCCGAGCTGGCGATCATCGACGACGGCTCGGGCGCCCCGGTCGCCGCTCCGGCCCCGGCCGCCGAGGCCGCTCCGGCCGCCCCGGCCGCTCCGGTCGCCGCCCCGGCCCCGGTCGCGGAGGCCCCGGCCGCCGCTCCGGCTCCGGTCGCCGAGGCTCCGGCTGCCGCCGCTCCGGCCGCCGACGCCACCCCGGTGCTGCTGCCGGCGCTGGGCGAGTCGGTCACCGAGGGCACCGTCACCCGCTGGCTGAAGGCCGAGGGCGACACGGTCGAGGTCGACGAGCCGCTGCTCGAGGTCTCCACCGACAAGGTCGACACCGAGATCCCGTCGCCGGTCGCCGGCACGCTGGTGAAGATCCTGGTCGGCGAGGACGAGACCGCCGAGGTCGGCGCCCAGCTCGCGCTGATCGGTGCCGCGGGTGCCGTCGCCGCCGCTCCGGTCGCCGCTGCTCCGGCCGCTCCGGTCGCCGCCCCGGCCCCGGTCGTGGAGGCCCCGGTCGCCGCTCCGGCCCCGGTCGCCCCGGCTGCCCCGGCTCCGGCCCCGGCCGCTCCGATCGCCGCCCCGGTTGCCGCTCCGGCTCCGGTTGCCGCCGCTCCGGCCGCCCCGGCCCCGGTCGCCCCGGCTGCCCCGGCCGCGCCGGTCGCCGACGCCGGTGACGCCTACGTCACCCCGCTGGTGCGCAAGCTCGCCGCCGAGCACGACGTCGCGCTGTCCGCCGTCACCGGCACCGGTGTCGGCGGCCGCATCCGCAAGCAGGACGTCCTGGCCGCCGCCGAGGCCGCCAAGGCCGCCCAGGTGCAGGCCCCGGCCCCGGTCGCCGCCGCTCCGGCCGCCGCGCCCAAGGCCGCCGCCGCGCCGTCCGCCCTGCGCGGTCAGACGGTCAAGATGACCCGCATGCGCAAGGTCATCGGCGACAACATGATGAAGGCCCTGCACGAGCAGGCGCAGCTCACCAGCGTGGTCGAGGTGGACGTCACCAAGATCATGTCGCTGCGCGCCAAGGCCAAGGACGGCTTCCTGGCCCGCGAGGGCGTCAAGCTCTCCCCCATGCCGTTCTTCGTCAAGGCCGCCGCCCAGGCGCTGAAGAGCCACGCGGTCGTCAACGCGCGGATCAACGACGCCGAGGGCACCATCACCTACTTCGACACCGAGAACATCGGTATCGCGGTGGACTCGGAGAAGGGTCTGATGACCCCGGTCATCAAGGGTGCGGGCGACCTCAACATCGCCGGCATCTCCAAGAAGACCGCCGAGCTGGCCGGCAAGGTGCGCGACAGCAAGATCACCCCGGACGAGCTGTCCGGCGCCACCTTCACCATCAGCAACACCGGTTCGCGCGGTGCGCTGTTCGACACCGTCATCGTGCCGCCGAACCAGGCCGCGATCCTGGGCATCGGCGCCACGGTCAAGCGCCCGGTGGTCATCGAGGCCGACGGCGGCACCGCCATCGGCATCCGCGACATGACCTACCTGTCGCTCTCCTACGACCACCGCCTGGTGGACGGCGCCGACGCCGCCCGCTACCTGGTGGCCGTCAAGGAGATCCTGGAGGCCGGCGAGTTCGAGGTCGAGCTCGGCCTGTAAGGTCCCGGGAGTTCACCTCCGGCAGCACCGGAACCCCGCGCCGTCCCCGGACGGCGCGGGGTTCCGCGCGTCCGGGGCCCTTCCGGTGGCCGCCGCCGGGGGCTTCGCGCCGTTCCGGGTTTTTCGCGCGGTTCCGGGTGATTCACCCGTTCTTCGCATGCGCGCGTGCGACCGAACAGGGATGCTGGAGCGGTGATGGACGAGACCGACTTCTGGCTGATCATCGACGAGACCCGGGAGGCCGCCGAGGGCGACCCGGACGAGCAGGCGGACCGCCTGGTGGAACGGCTCGGTGAGCTGGCCCCGGACGACGTCATCGACTTCGCCCGGCTCTTCGAGGCCCGCTTCCAGCGCGCCTACCGCTACGACCTGTGGGGCGCGGCGTACCTGCTGCTGGGCGGCGCCTCCGAGGACTCCTTCGACTACTTCCGGTGCTGGCTGATCGGCCAGGGCCGGGACGTCTTCGAAGGCGGCCTGTACGAGCCCGACGACCTGGCGGACCTGCTGCCGGAGTTCGACGAGGAGGAGGACGGCGAGGCCGAGGACCTCGGCTACGCCGCCGACGAGGCCTACGAGCAGCTGACCGGACTGCCGCTGCCCGAGGTGGGCGGGCGGCAGCCCGCGCGGCCGTCCGGGGCCGCCTTCGACTTCGACGACCCGGACGTCATGGCGAAACGGTTCCCCAAGCTCTGGGAGCGGTACGGGGATTGAGGACGGGGGACTGAGGGGACGGCCGACACCGGGCGCGGCCGGGGGCTCAGGCGCTCGAACCGCCCGCCGCGCCGGTGTCCTGCTTGATGCCCTTGAGGATCTGGTCCAGGGCCGAGGGGTCGGGCGCGCCCGCGGCGTCGTCCACCCCGCCCTCGAAGGCCACGTAGCCGCCGCCCTTGGCCGGGACGGCCGCCAGCAGGATGTAGCCCTTGCTGCCGTCCGAGGTCACGATGTGCCAGCGCACCGCGTACCCGGCGATGCCCGCCACCGTGGTGCTGGAGGAGCCGGCGTCGGTGTGCGAGCTGATGTCGGTGAAGATCGCCGCCGCGTAGGCCGGCATCGCCGCCTCGGCCGCCGCGCGGGCGGTGGTGCCGGAGATGGTGTCCTTCTCGACCGAGAACTGGCCGCGGATGCAGTTGCCGCCGCCGGGGCAGGTGTACTGGCCGGTGCCGAGGAAGACGGTCGAGTGCTCGCCGCTGGTGTTCGCCTCCCAGCCTTCGAAGACCGGCACGGTGATGCCGTGCTGCGGATCGGCGACGGTGTCCTTGGGTGCCGGGGCCGGGCGCGCCGACGTGGTGGGCGACGGCGAGTCCGGCCTGGTCGGGGCCGGGGTGTCGGTGACGGTGACCGTGGTCACCGGCCGGGACCTGTCGGCGGACGGACCGTCACCGCCGCTGTTGAGCGCGATGGCGGCCACCACGCCGACCACGGCCAGCACCGCGACCCCGATGCCGACGGCCGTACCCGTCCTGATCCGGTTCGGCTTGGAGGGCGGCGGGTAGGCGGCCGGCGGGTAGCCGTAGGCCGGCGGGTTCTGCGCCGGGTAGCCGTAGCCGGGCTGCCCCGGCTGCGGCGGGCCGTAGGCGTACGAGGGCGGCGGGGGCGCGGCGGACGGGCCGCCGGGGCTCTGCCAGGAGACCTGCGTCGGGGCGTCGGCAATCGGGCCGCCGCCCGCCTGGACGGGGCGCACGTCACTGGTCCAGGCCGTGCCGTCCCACCAGCGCTCATGACCGGCCGTGCCGTCCGCACCCGGAACCGGGTACCACCCGGGAGGCGTCGAGTTGCTCACGGCAAGACGGTACCCGCCCGGGTGATGCTCCAGACAGGCCGGGTCCGTCACGACTCTGCACCACCCGGGCAACGGCTCTGACGGAACGTCAGTCGGGCGCCGGGCGGTGCGGGGTCCGGCCGGGGTCCGCCGGGTCGGCGGGGCCGGCCGGTTCAGTCGGTTCAGTCGGTTCAGTCGGTGAGGGGGCGGGCCATCCAGACGTCGTCGACGTACTTGCCGTCGATCAGGAACTCCTCGGCCAGCACGCCCTCGACCACGAAGCCGCAGCGCCCGTAGAGGGCGCGGGCCGGGGCGTTGTGGCCGAGCACCCGCAGGGTGAGCTTGCGGGCGCCCTGGCCGCGGGCCGTCCGGCAGGCCTCCTCGACCAGCGCGACACCGATGCCCCGGCCGCGGACGGAGGCGTCGACGGCCAGTCCCTGGATCTGGCGCACGTGCTGGTTGCTGGGCACCGGGGTCGGCGGAGCGATCCGGATGTAGCCGACGATCCGGCCGTCGAGCAGGGCGAGGCGGTACTGGTCCGGGGGGTGGCGCTCGTCGAAGACCCCCGCGTCCTCGGCGGGCCGCGGGCTGACCTCGGCCAGCGGGGTCCAGGTGGTGCGGTTGAGGACGGCGAGTTCCTTCTCGTCCTCGGGCCGGGCCGGGCGGATGATCAGATCGTCGGTTTGGTGCATGCGCGGCATGCTAACCACGGGCCGCGCTGACGTACACGGAATTTTCCCCCGCCGCCGCTTCGCTCTCCCCTCTCCCCGCCGGAGCCGCACGGCACCGGCGCTCCCGTGAACGGGCGCGACCGGCTGCGAGGATGGACGCATGAGAATCGCGGTCACAGGATCCACGGGACTGATCGGCTCGGCACTCGTCGACTCACTGCTGGCGGACGGGCACCAGGTGGTGCGGCTGGTCCGGCACCGCTCGAAGACCGGGCCCCGGCCGGACGGCACCACCGCCATCGGCTGGAACCCGCTGCTGGGCCAGGTCGACCGGGCCGGGCTGGCCGGGGTCGACGCGGTGGTGCACCTCGCGGGCGCCGGAGTCGGCGACCGTCGCTGGAGCGAGGGCTACAAGCGGGAGATCCGGGAGAGCCGGGTGCTCGGCACCGAGACGCTGGCCGCCGCGCTGGCCGGGCTGGACGAGCCGCCGAAGGTCCTCGTCAGCGCCTCGGCCGTCGGCTACTACGGCCAGACCGGGGACCGGGTGATCGACGAGTCCTCGCCCGCCGGGGACGACTTCCTGGCCGAGGTCTGCGTGGAGTGGGAGTCCGCCGCCGCACCGGCCGAGCGGGCCGGGATCCGGGTGGTCCACCCGCGCACCGGCCTGGTGCTCTCCGCGGCCGGCGGCGCGGGCGGCCGGCTCGTGCCGCTGTTCCGGCTGGGCCTCGGCGGGCGGCTCGGCGACGGCCGGCAGTACTGGAGCTTCATCTCGCTCGCCGACGAGGTCGCCGCGCTGCGCTTCCTGATCGACCGGGAGGACATCAGCGGTCCGGTCAACCTGACCGCCCCGGAGCCGGTGACCAACGCGGAGCTGACGGCGGCGCTCGGGCGGGCGCTGCGCCGGCCGACGCCCTTCCCGGTGCCGCGGGCCGTCCTGGAGGCGGTCCTCGGCGAGTTGGCGGTCGAGGTGGTCGGCAGCCACCGGGTGGTGCCGCGCCGGCTGCTGGACGCGGGCTTCCGGTTCGAGCACCCGGACGTCGACTCGGCGGCGCGGGCGGCGCTCTGAGGAAGGGGCGGGAGCCTTCGGGGGCCGGGCTCGTGGTCGCGCCCGGCCCCGGCGCGTAGGCGCCGCTACGACGTTCACCCTGGCCAGGGGCATATGCCGAACGGAGGCCGGGCGGTGGCGGGACGCCTGCCGGGCGCTTGCGAGGTGAATTCCCGGGAGGGGCTCCGGGAGGGGGCGCACGGGAGCACAGGGCGGGCGCGCTACGCGCCCCCGGTGACGGTGTGCGCCCGCCGGACGCCATCACGGCCGGATCGGCGCACAGTCCGTGACGGTGTCCCCACTGGATGCGATCACTCCTCTTCCCCGCCTCGGATCGGGCCCGATGCGCTTGTCTGACCGTCGCACTGACTGGGCATCACACCGGTCGGACCGTGTCCCAGCACCCCGCTGCCTGCGCCGGCCCGAAACATCCGGGACCAGGGAGGGAGCCACCCGTGCCCACGTACGACTTCACTCGCCGAACCCGCCGACAGTCCGATCCGGACGTCGTCGTGGTGGGAGCAGGCCTCGCGGGCCTCGCCGCCGCCCGCGTGCTCACCGGCCACGGCATCACCGTCCAGGTCCTGGAGGCCGCCGACCGGATCGGGGGCCGCGCGGCCTCCCACGAGCAGGACGGCTTCCGACTCGACCACGGCAGCCATCTGCTGAACACCGCCTTCCCCGAGCCGCGCCGCGTGCTCGACCTCGACCGCCTCGACCTGCGCCCGCTCGCCCCGGGCGTCCTGGTGCACAACGGCGGGCGCCGGTACCGGGTCGGGGACCCGCAGCTGACCACCGCCCGACAGGCCGCCGCCCGGGTACCGCTGGGCAGCCCGCTGGACAAGGCACGCCTCGGCAGCTGGCTCAACCGACTCGCCGCCACCCCGCCCGGCCGGCTGAAGGCCCGGCCGGAGACCACCGCCGCCCGGGCCCTCGGCGAACGCGGGCTCGCCCCGCGCACCGTCGACGGCCTGCTGCGCCCACTGCTCGGCGCCCTGCTCAGCGACCCCGCCCTCGGCACCAGCAGCCGGGTCGCCGACCTGGTGCTGCGCTGCTACGCGCGCGGCCGGCTCTGTCTGCCCGCCGGGGGGATCGCGGCCGTGCCGGCCCAGCTGGCCGCCGCACTGCCCCCCGGCACCGTCCGCACGGGAGTGCGGGTCACCGCGATCGCGGCCGACGGCGTGGAGACCGCCGAACACGGGCGGATCGGCGCACAGGCCGTGATCGTCGCGACCGACCCCCGCTCCGCCGCCGATCTGCTGCCCGGGCTGCGGCTGCCGGACTTCCACCCCGTCACGACCTTCCACCACGCGGCCGACCGGGCGCCGCTGGGCGAGGCCGCGCTGCTGCTGGACGGCGACCGTCCGGGTGGGCGGCCGTCGCTGGTCTCGCACTCGCTGGTGCTCAGCGCGCTGCACCCCTCGTACGCCCCACCCGGGCAGGCGCTGATCGCCACCACCGTGCTCGGCCGCCGCGCCTTCGACGCCGGCGGGCCGGCCGCGCTGGAGCCGGCCGTGCGCAAACGGCTGGCGGAGCTGTACGGCACGCCGACCGGCGGCTGGCAGTTCCTCGGCGTGCGGCACCTGCCGGACGCGGTGCCCGCCATGCCGCCGCCGCACAACACCCGGCGACCGGTGCGGCTGCTGGCCGGGCTGTACGTGTGCGGCGACCACCGGGACACCAGCAGCGTGCAGGGGGCGCTGGTCTCCGGACGGCGCGCGGCCGAGGCCGTGGCGCGCGACCTCGGGCTGCCGACCAGCACCCCGGAGGCCGCCGCGGCCTGACGGGCCCGGGGGCACGCGGTCCGTCGCCGGTCCGGGCTGTCGGACGGGTGACGGACCGCATGCCAGTATGCCGATATGACCGCTGATCGGATGATTCCCGTCACCCCACCGGCCATCCCACCGGCCACCCCACCGGCCGCCGCGTGAGCGCCGGACCCACCGTCCAGCCGCTCGCGCTGATCCTGGTCCCCGCCGCCGCGGTCGCCGCCCCGCTGCTGGCCGACCGGCTGCTGCGGTGGATCGCCGTGCCCACCGTGGTGTTCGAGATCCTGCTCGGCGTCCTGATCGGCCCCGACGCCCTGGGCTGGGTGCACGTCGACGTCCTGACCGACGCGCTCTCGCGGTTCGGGCTGGCCATGCTGATGTTCCTGGCCGGGTACGAGATCGACTTCGCCAGACTGCGCGGCGGCCCGCTGCGCCGGGCCACCGCCGCCTGGCTGGTCACCGTGCTGGCCGCGCTCGTCCTCGGCGCGCTGGTCGACCCGCACCCGCTGGACGGCGCCTTCGCCGGGCTGGCGCTCACCACCACCGCGCTCGGCACCATCCTGCCGGTGCTGCGCGACTCCGGGGAGCTGCCCACCCCGTTCGGCTCGCTGGTCATGGCCACCGGCGCGGTCGGCGAGTTCGGGCCGATCATCGCCGTCGCCGTGCTGCTCAGCGGCAACACCCCGGCCCGCACCGCCGTCGTCCTGGCCGCCTTCGCGGTGATCACCGCCGTCGCGGTCGGCGGCGCCCGGCGCCCGCGGCCGGCCTGGATGACCGGGCTGATCCGGCGCACCCTGCGCACCTCCGGTCAGTTCGCCGTGCGCACCGTGGTCCTGGTGCTCGCCACCATGGTGGCCGCCGCGCTCTGGCTGGAGCTGGACATGCTGCTCGGCGCGTTCACCGCCGGCATCGTCTCCCGGCTGCTGCTCCGCGACATGCCCCGGCACACCGAGGAGGTCATCGAGGCCAAGCTGGAGGGCATCGGCTTCGGCTTCCTCGTCCCGGTGTTCTTCGTCGTCAGCGGGATGGGCTTCGACCTGGACGCGCTGCTCGGCGACCCGGGCACGCTGCTGCTCGTACCGGTCTTCCTGCTCCTGCTGCTCGCCCTGCGCGGAGTGCCCGCCGCGCTGCTCGCGCCCGCCGGGCTGGGGCGGCGTGACCGGGCCGCGCTCGGCCTGTACGGCGCGACCGCGCTGCCGCTGGTCGTGGTGATCACCACGATCGAGGTGGACACCGGCCACCTGCCGTCCTCGACCGCGGCCGCCCTGGTCGGCGCGGGCATGCTCTCGGTGCTGCTGTTCCCGCTGACCGCGCAGCGGCTGCGCGGGGACGTCCGGCCGCCGGCCGCCGTCGGGGGCGGCCGGCCGCGGGTGAACGCCGAGAGCTGGTGACGCCTCGGACCGGTCGGGGCCGGTGCGTTCTCGGGCCGGTCAGATCACCCCCGCCTGACGGGCCGTTTCCTCGAACGCCCGCGCCACCGGGCTGCCCCGGTACGGGGTGAGCCGGCGGTGGAAGTCGCGCACGTACTCCAGCGACCGGGCCGACCGCATCTCCCCCGCCGCCCGCAGCGCGTCGGTCGCCATGCCGCAGGCCTCGTCGAGGTCCCCCATGCCGAGCCGGGCAGTGGCCAGCACCAGCCGGCAGAAGATCCGGCTGCGGGCGTACGCGGGCGAGCGCAGCCGCAGCGACTTCTCGGCGTGCTGGGCGGCCGTGCGCCACTGCTGGAGGTCCCGGTAGCAGTGCGCGAACTCGTCGGAGAGCTGCGCCTCGTCGAAGAACCGGGCCCAGGACGGCAGGTCGTCGCCGGTCCGGGCGGCCGCCAGCGCGCGCTCGGCCCGGACCAGCGCGGTGGTGCAGGAGCGGACGTCGCCGAGCAGGCCGTGCCCGCGCGCCTCGGCGGCGTGCAGCAGGGCCTGCACGGTCGGCGGCACCGCCGTGCCCACGCCCTGCTGGGCGACCCGGGCCAGCTGGACGGCCTCCCGGCCGTGGCCGAGGTGGACGGCCTGCTGGCTCATCGTCACCAGCACGTACCCGCCGAGCGCGCGGTCCCCGGCGGCCTGGGAGAGCCGCAGCGCCTGGACGAAGTAGCGCTGGGCCAGACCGTGCGCGGCGATGTCGAAGGACGTCCAGCCGGCCAGCCGGGTGAGGTCGGCGACGGCCCCGAACAGGGCACGGCCGATCTGCTCGCCGTAGCGGCCGCGCAGCATCGGCTCGGCCTCGCTCTCCAGGTAGCGGACCAGCGCCTGGCGGGCGTGGCCGCCGCCGTAGGCGTGGTCCAGCGCGCGGAACAGGTCGCCGACGGCGCGGATGGCGGCGATGTCGCCCCGGCCGACGCGCAGCGCCGGGCGCTGATCGCGGCCCGGGTCGTGGAAGGGCGGCTCGACGGCGATCGGGGGGCGCCGGCTCTGGGTGGGCACCCGGGCGCCGAGCGCGGCGGACCCGGCGGCGCCGGCCGGCGGGGCAGTACCGCCGCCGGCGGGGCCGGTCCGGGCGACCGGGGCCGGGCCGCGCGGCGCGGGGCCGACGGGGTGGCCGACGGCCGCGCCGGGCGGGCCGACGGGCGGCACCCCGGTTCCGGGATCGGGCCGGACCAGGGTGGAGCCGTCCCTGGCGACCCGCTCGTCGGTGCGGCCGATCAGCCAGTCGCGGCTGGGCACCACCAGGCCGGCCGGGGTGAAGGCGATCCGGCGCAGCTCGGACTGCGGCCCGATGTCCTTGCGCCACATGCTCGCCACGATGTCCACCGCCTCCTGCGGCGTCTCGGCGAACTCCAGGCCGGCGTAGACCGGGGCGCAGGCGTCCAGGCCGAGGTCCTGCGCGGTGAGGCGGCGGCCGAGCCGGCGGGTGAACACCTCGGCGATCAGCGCCGGGGTGGCGCCGCGGGGCTGCTGGCCGCGGAGCCAGCGGGTGACGGAGGTCTTGTCGTAGCGCAGGTCCAGGCCGTGCTCCAGGCCGAGCTGGTCGACCCGGCGGGCCAGGCCGGCGTGCGAGAAGCCGGCCTCCTCGATCAGCGCGGCGAGCTGGAGGTTCTGGGTGGTGCCGGCCGGCTGGTGCCGCTCCGGGGCGTGCGGCCGCTCGGGCGCGTGCGGCCGCTCCGGGGCGTGCCGGTCGGCGGCATGACGCTCTGCGGCGTGGTGCTCGGCGGCATGGAGCTCGGCACCGTGGTGCTCTGCGGCGTGCCGGTCGGCGGGTGTGGCCTGCTCGGGCAGCCGCAGGTCGTCGGCGGCGGTCGGGGCGTCGGGGGCGTCCGGAAGGGCCCGGCCGACCGGACCTCGGTGCTGGTCGAGCGGGTCGAGCGGTCCGTACGCCGGGCTGTCGGTTGCAGGCCTTTGGGGCATAGTCAGTCAACACCTCTCGGACGCCGCACCGGCTCCACCAGCGGTTCGGCTGCCTGTGGCGACGCCCCCTGTCGGGAATCGGCGTGAATGTAGCGAGCATTCGGGCGCTATGGGTGGTTCTGACCCAGCAATCCTCCGAACGGGTGAAGCATCCGCGCCCATTGTGGGGAAGACACCTCTGGATGGGTTTGGCTTGGAGGACGCTCTTCGGCCATCGGCCGCGCCGACGGCGTGATGGCGGGGAACACCACAGTTCAGCGGGGTGCTGTAGGGAGCCGCCACATGGGAGGCGGAGCCGGCCTGTGCCGATGTCGCGGTCGAAAACGCGCCCCCGCGGTCGAGCACCGGACCGCCGGCCGGACCGCCGCCCGGACCACCGACCGGGCCGCTCGACGGCTTCCGGACGCCCCGTCGAGGACGTGGGCCGCACACCTATGACGATCCGCCGGGATGTAGCGGCCGTCCACATAGTGTCGCTCCCCCGCGCTTCCTACCGTGGGCCGGCAGGGGCCTGACGGGGAGTCCGGAGCTCGGCGCGCACTACCGCATGCCGGCCGGCCCCCGACGACCGGCGGGGCCGAACAGCTACGATCTCGCTTCCCTCCTTGGGGCACGAAACACCCACTGTCGACGGGCGGCCGCACCTTGAACGACCTCCACACCAGCTCGGCACCCGCGCTCCGCCGTCTGCTGGACCTGCTCGTCTCCGGCGCCGCCACCGAGGACTTCGCCGACGTACTCGCCGACGCCCGCCGGCAGGGCGCCCCGGCGGCGGTGCTGAGCGAGATCGACGACGCCACCTGGCAGGCCCTGCGCGTCCACCGCACGATGCGCCAGCACCGGCGCCGCGAGACCGAACTGACGGCGCTCTTCGACACCGCCGGCGACCTCGCCGCCTCCCGCGACCTGGACACCGTGCTGCAGGCGATCGTCCGCCGGGCCCGGATGCTGCTGGGCACCGACACCGCCTATCTGACCCTCCCGGACGAGGCCGCCGGCGACACCTACATGCGGGTCACCGACGGCTCGGTCTCGGTGCTCTTCCAGACCCTGCGGCTCAGCCTCGGCGACGGCCTCGGCGGCCTGGTCGCACAGACCGCCCGCCCGTACGCCACCCCCGACTACCGCACCGACGGCCGCTTCCACCACACCGGCACCATCGACGCGGGCGTGCTCGACGAGGGCCTGGTGGCGATCATCGGCGTGCCGCTGCTGCTCGGCGGCCGGGTGATCGGCGTGCTCTTCGCCGCCGACCGCTCGCCGCGCGCCTTCTCCCCCGACGAGGTCGCGCTGCTCTGCACGCTGGCCGCGCACGCCGCCATCGCGCTGGACACCGCCAAGTCGCTGGCCGACACCCGGGCCGCGCTCACCGAGCTGAACAGCGCCAACGAGCTGATCCGCGCCCACTCCGCCGCCGTCCAGCGCGCCGCGCAGGGCCACGACCGGCTCACCGACCTGGTGCTGCGCGGGGCCGAGGTGCCGGACGTCGCCGCGGCGGTGGCCGCCCTGCTCGGCGGCGAGATAGCCGTTCTGGACGCCGAGGGCGAGCCCCTGGCCGGCCGGGCCGCCGCACCGGGCACCGGACAGGCCGAGGCGGCGGCCGCGTCCCGGGCCGAGGGGCGGTCGGTGCGGCACGGCGCGGCCTGGGTGTGCGCGGTGCTGGCCGGGCAGGAGCAGCTCGGCACCCTGGTGCTGCGCGGCCGTCCGGACCTCGACGACGCCGACCGCCGGCTGTTCGAACGGGCGGGCGTGGTGACCGCGCTGCTCCTGCTGCTGCGGCGCTCGGTCGCCGAGACCGAGAACCGGGTGCGCGGCGAGCTGCTGGCCGATCTGCTCACCGCTGCGGACCGGGACCCGGCCGGGCTGACCGCGCGCGGCCGGCGGCTGGGCGTGGACCTCGGCCGCCCGCACCTGGTGCTGGTCGCGGAACCGGGCGACCCGCGGGACGCCGCTGCCCGCTCCCGGCTGGCGGGCGCGGCCGGGCGGTACCTGTTCGGCTCGCGGGGCATCGGCGCGGAGCACGGCGAGGCGGTGGTGCTGCTGGTCCCGGCCGGCGAGGGCGGGGCCGCCGAAGGGGATGCCACGGGAGGCTCCGAGGCCGCCCGGCACGCCGCCGAGCGGCTCGCCCGGCTGGCCGGGTTCCCGGTCACGGTGGGCGCCGGCCCTCCCGCCGCCGGACCGGTCGCGCTGGCCGCCGCGTACGGGGAGGGGCTGCGCTGCGTCCGGGCGCTGCGGGTGCTCGGCCGGTCCGGCGAGGGCGCCTCGGCGCGGGCGCTCGGCTTCCTGGGCGTGCTGCTCGGCGACGGCCACGACGTGGCGGGCTTCGTGCGCGCGACGCTGGGCCCGCTGCTGGAGTACGACGCCCGGCGCGGCACCGAGCTGGTCCGCACCCTGCGCGCGTACTTCGACTGCGGCGGCAGCCTCACCCGGGCCAAGGACGAGCTGCACGTCCACGTGAACACGGTGGTGCAGCGGCTGGACCGGGTCGAGGTGCTGCTGGGCGGGGACTGGAACGGCCCGGAGCGCTCGCTGGAGCTCCAGCTGGCGCTGCGGTTGCAGCTGCTGTCCGGGCCGTGAGCGGCCCGCCGGGCGCCGTTCGGGCCGTGCTGTCCGGACAGGGGCCCGGCCGGTCCGCCGACGGGCGGGCGTACAGTGGGGAGGTTGGTCTCGAACGCCTGGCAAGGAGCAGTGGTGAGCGAGAACGTGCGGTTCATACGCATGGGCATCGGCGAGGGCGCCGTCCCCTACCAGGAGGCCTGGGAGGAGCAGCAGCGGCTGCACGCCCTGCGGGTCGCGGACGAGATCCCGGACACGGTGCTGCTGCTGGAGCACCAGCCCGTCTACACCATGGGCAAGCGCACCAACCCGGCCGATCTGCCGCTGGACGGCACCCCGGTGGTCGAGGTCAACCGGGGCGGCGAGATCACCTGGCACGGCCCCGGCCAGCTGGTCGGCTACCCGATCGTCAAGCTGCCGGACCCGATCGACGTGATCGCGTACGTGCGGCGGCTGGAGGAGGCCCTGATCCGCGGCTGCGGCGCGTTCGGCGTGGAGAGCACCCGGGTCGAGGGCCGCAGCGGCGTCTGGGTGCTGGGCGAGACCATCCCGGACGCGGTGGTGGACCCGGAGCAGGTCGTCGACATCGGCAAGCTCACCCTGCGGATGGGCCTGCCGCTGGGCATCGACCCGCGGCTGGCCGGCCCCGAGTACGCGCCGTCCAACGCCGGACAGCGCGGTGACGACCGCAAGCTGGCCGCGATCGGCGTCCGGGTCGCGCGCGGGGTCACCATGCACGGCTTCGCGCTGAACTGCGATCCGGACATGACCTGGTTCGACAAGATCGTGCCGTGCGGCATCCGGGACGCCGGGGTCGCCTCGCTGACCGGCGAGCTGGGCCGGGACCTCACCGTCTCCGAGGCGCTGCCGCTGGTCGAGAAGCACCTGGCCGAGGTGTTCGCCGAACTGCCCGAGCCGGCCCCCGGCCGCTGAGGCCCCCGCCCCGGCACCCGCTCGTCCCCAGAGCCGCTCGTCCCCCGTCAACACCCCCCGGGAATCTACCCACCGGTAGCCCTGTTGCCCTGCGACTGCGGGGCCGCTGCCCCGGCGAAGGCCGTACAAGCACAGGCGTACCCTGGGGGTACCCCGTCTAGTTCTAGGAGTCGCACGTGTCCGCTGTCGCACCCGACGGCAGGAAGCTGCTCCGCCTGGAGGTCCGCAACAGCGAGACCCCCATCGAGCGGAAGCCCGAGTGGATCAAGACCCGCGCGAAGATGGGCCCGGAGTACAACGCCCTCCAGTCGCTGGTGAAGAAGGAAGGGCTGCACACGGTCTGCCAGGAGGCCGGCTGCCCCAACATCTTCGAGTGCTGGGAGGACCGCGAGGCCACCTTCCTCATCGGCGGTGACCAGTGCACCCGCCGCTGCGACTTCTGCCAGATCGACACCGGCAAGCCCGCCGAGTTCGACCGGGACGAGCCGCGCCGCGTCGCCGAGTCCATCGTCACCATGGACCTCAACTACGCCACCATCACCGGTGTCGCCCGCGACGACCTGCCGGACGGCGGCGCCTGGCTGTACGCCGAGACGGTGCGCCAGGTGCACGCGATGACCGCCGGCCGCGAGGGCGGCCGCACCGGCGTCGAGCTGCTGATCCCGGACTTCAACGCGGTGCCGGAGCAGCTGGCCGAGGTCTTCTCGTCCCGTCCCGAGGTGCTGGCGCACAACGTCGAGACGGTGCCGCGGATCTTCAAGCGGATCCGGCCGGCCTTCCGCTACGAGCGCTCGCTGGACGTCATCACCCAGGCGCGCGCCGCCGGGCTGGTCACCAAGTCCAACCTGATCCTGGGCATGGGCGAGACCCGCGAGGAGGTCAGCCAGGCGCTGGCCGACCTGGTCGGGGCCGGCTGCGAGCTGATCACCATCACCCAGTACCTGCGCCCCTCGCTGCGCCACCACCCGGTGGAGCGGTGGGTCAAGCCGCAGGAGTTCGTCGAGCTGCAGGAGGAGGCCGAGGAGCTCGGCTTCGCCGGGGTCATGTCCGGTCCGCTGGTCCGCTCGTCGTACCGCGCCGGGCGGCTGTACCGGCAGGCACTGGAGCGCCGGGAGCAGGCCGCGGTCTGAGCCGACCGGCCGAGAGCCGAACCGGCCGGGCGTGCTCGCCGAGCGTGAGCGTGTTTGAGCCATTGGAAGGGCGGAGCCGAGGCTCCGCCCTTCCGCGTTCATCACGCTTTGACTGCCTGGTCACGGGCTGGTAACACGGGGTGGTGACGATGGACTCGTCGCGATTGTTCGATTCTTCTCAGCCACGGCCACGGCCGCGAGGGGAGCTGTTCGGCATGCAGATGCGGATCCGGTCGATGGGGGTTGCGCTGCGGTTCGCCGAGAGCGTCCTGCTGTCCGGCGGACAGCGGCAGGCCCGGCGCAACGCCTGGGCGGCGGTGTGCGAGAACCGCCGGTACGCGGCCGACCGGCGGCACGACGCACTGGTGTCGGGGGCTCCGGCGGGCCTCCCGTCCGGCCCCGCGGCCGGTTCCGCGGCCGGCCCCGTCGCAGGGTCGGCAACGGGCCGGGCGGCGCGCCGCCGACCGCTTCCGTAACGGCACCCGGGTCACGGTTCGGGGCGAACGGGCACCCGGGCTTGGATATCCCGTACCCACGCCACGTACCATGAGCCTTATGGCGAGGGAAACATCCGAGAACCCCGGGCGACTGAAGCAGATCCGCCTGGCGTACACCATGACCAAGAAGGTCGACACCAAGATCGGCCTGATCATCGCCGGCGTCGGCCTGCTGACCTTCGGCGTGTTCCTCGCCATCGGCTTCGCGATCGAGCACCCCGTCTACCTGGGCATCCTGGGCTTCATCGTGGCCGTCCTGGCCATGGCGATCGTCTTCGGGCGCCGGGCCGAGCGTGCCGCGTTCGGGCAGATGGAGGGCCAGCCGGGCGCCGTCGCGGCGGTGCTGAACAACATCCGGCGCGGCTGGAGCGCCAACACCACCCCGGTGGCCGTCACCCGCAGCCAGGACGCGGTCTACCGCGCCGTGGGCCGGGCCGGCATCGCGCTGATCGGTGAGGGCAACCCGAACCGGGTCCGCCAGCTCCTCGCGTCCGAGAAGAAGAAGATGGCCCGGGTCGTCGGCGACGTGCCGGTGCACGACATCGTGGTGGGCAACGGCGAGGGCGAGGTCCCGCTCAAGAAGCTGCAGATCCACCTGATGCGTCTGCCGCGCGCCATCACGCCCGCCCAGGTCACCGAGACCAACGACCGGCTGCGCGCGCTGGGCGACCTGCTCTCCAAGGCCCCCATCCCCAAGGGCCCGATGCCCAAGGGCGCCCGGATGCCCAAGGGCGGCCAGGTCCGCTGACCCCCTCCCCCGTCGACAGCACGAGAACGGCCCCGCCGCGGAAGCTCCGCGGCGGGGCCGTTCGTCGTTCTCGTGCGTTCCCGGTGCGCTCCCGGTGCGTTCCCCGAGGGGCCCGGGGTGCCCGGGTCCGGGCCTCGACGGCCGGACCGGGGTCCTCAGATCCGGACCTCGACGGTGCCGACCGCCTTGTCGTGCAGCCCGCGGGTGTCCCGGTCCCAGACCAGCGCCGGCACCAGCAGGCAGAGCAGCACGGTGCGCAGCAGCACCTGCGGAATGGTCGCCCGGCTGCCGTCCAGGCGGACGACCCGCAGCCCGAACAGCCGCTTGCCCACGGTCGTCCCGGTGGTGGCGAGCAGCAGCACGGTGACCGCGAAGAACAGCGGGGTGGTCCACATGTTCGCCGAGGACGCGGAGCCCTTGGCGATCAGCCCGTAGGAGACCAGGGCGACCAGCCAGCCGTCGACGAACAGCGCGCCCATCCGGCGGCCGGGTCCGGCGATCGAGCCGGGGCCCTCCTTGGGCAGTCCGAGGCGCTCACCGCGGTGGCCGAAGTCGGCGCCCATCTTCTCGGCGGCCGCCTTCGGGCCGTCGATCCACGATCCCAACGCTTCTCTGGTGTCCACGAATCCACACTAACCGGGCGAACGCCGGGGACGGCCACCGCCTCCCCCGCCGGACCCGCCACCGACGGGTGAATCGGCTGTCGCCGGCTTTCCACCACTCCCACCGAATGGTCCAGACCACTCTGGTGGCCCCACCTGGCAGGCCAAGGCGTTTTGTCCGGTCCCGTACGGCTTTGCCGCCCTCCGGACAGGTGTGGTTAACATTCAGGAAACGACTGGGTCACCGACCGGAAACGGCCCGTTCCTAGGGTGAGCCACATTCGCAACACCGAGGAGGATGGATGTTCAACAACGCCGCCGAAGTGAAGCAGTTCATCCAGGACAACGACGTGAAGTTCGTCGACGTCCGCTTCTGCGACCTGCCGGGCGTCTTGCAGCACTTCTCCGTACCCGCGGCGACGTTCGACCCGTCCGAGATCCTGATGTTCGACGGCTCGTCGATCCGCGGCTTCCAGGCCATCCACGAGTCCGACATGGCGCTGGTCCCCGACCTCGCCACGGCCCGGCTCGACCCGTTCCGCCAGGAGAAGCACCTCAACATCAACTTCTTCATCCAGGACCCGGTGACCGGCGAGGCCTACAGCCGCGACCCGCGCAACGTCGCCAAGAAGGCCGAGGCCTACCTCGCCTCCTCCGGCATCGCGGACACCGCGTTCTTCGGCCCCGAGGCGGAGTTCTACGTCTTCGACTCGGTCCGGTTCGACACCAGCGCCAACGCCTCGTACTACCACATCGACTCCGAGGCCGGCGCCTGGAACAGCGGCTCCACCGAGGGCGACGTCCGCGGCTACAAGGTCAAGTACAAGGGCGGCTACTTCCCCGTCCCGCCCGTCGACCACTTCGCCGACCTGCGCGCCGAGATGTCCCTGGAGCTGGCCAGGGCCGGCCTGGAGGTCGAGCGCCAGCACCACGAGGTCGGCACCGCCGGCCAGGCCGAGATCAACTACAGGTTCAACACCCTGCTGCACGCCGCCGACGACCTGATGCTGTTCAAGTACATCATCAAGAACGTCGCCTGGCGGAACGGCAAGACGGCCACCTTCATGCCGAAGCCGATCTTCGGCGACAACGGCTCGGGCATGCACGTCCACCAGTCGCTGTGGACCCAGGGCACGCCGCTCTTCTACGACGAGCAGGGCTACGCCGGGCTCTCCGACACCGCCCGCTACTACATCGGCGGCCTGCTCAAGCACGCCCCGTCGCTGCTCGCCTTCACCAACCCGTCGGTGAACTCCTACCACCGCCTGGTCCCCGGCTTCGAGGCCCCGGTCAACCTGGTCTACTCCCAGCGCAACCGCTCCGCCGCGATCCGCATCCCGATCACCGGCTCCAACGCCAAGGCCAAGCGCATCGAGTTCCGCGCCCCCGACCCCTCCTCCAACCCCTACCTGGCCTTCTCCGCCATGCTGATGGCCGGCCTGGACGGCATCAAGAACAAGATCGAACCCCTCGAGCCGGTCGACAAGGACCTCTACGAGCTGGCCCCCGAGGACCACGCCAACGTCCCCCAGGTCCCCTCCTCCCTCCCCGCCGTCCTGGAGGCCCTCGAAGCCGACCACGAGTACCTCCTCGCCGGCAACGTCTTCACCCCCGACCTCATCGAGACCTGGATCGACTTCAAGCGCACCCAGGAGATCGCCCCCATCGCCCTCCGCCCCCACCCCCACGAGTTCGAGCTCTACTACGACCTGTAGAGGTCCCTCCGACCTGCGGAAACGCAGTTCGACCGCTCATCGTTTCCGCAGGTCAGCACCTCGCTGACCTGCGGAAACGCTGGCCTGCCGACTCACGCCGAGTGCTCCTTCGAGCCGTTCCGCCCGGTCTTCGCCGAGCAGGAACGCGGCGCGTTCCTAGTCCGCGGCCAGCGCGGACAGGATGTCGAGGCGAACCGCCCGCGCAGCCGGGGTCAGCGCCGCGAGGACGCCGGCGATCACGGCAGCCGCCACCAGTTCCGCGAGGGTGATCCAGGGCACTGACAGGACGGTTTGACCCTCACCCGCCATGCGATGGAGGGCGATCCCCCAGGCGACGCCGAGCGACACCCCTGACACAGCCCCCAGAGCAGTGATCACGACCGACTCCAAGCGGACCATACGGCGGACTTCGCGGCGTGAGGCGCCGACCGCGCGCAGCATGCCGATCTCGCGCGTCCGTTCCCCGACCGACATGGCCATCGTGTTGGCCACGCCCAGCACCGCGATGACGACCGCGAGGGCCAGGAGCCCGTACGCCATCGAGAGCATCTGGTCGGCGCTGCTTCGGACGGATGCCTTGTAGGCCGCCCGGTCCTGCACGGCCAGCTGCGGATACCCGGCCAGCGCCGTGGTGAGCGCCTTCCCGACCGCTGTCGGGTCCGCGCCGCGGGCCGCGAAGGCGAACAGGGTGGTGTCGGAGGCGGTGGGAGCCAGGGCGGACAGGACGTCGAATCCGACGCTGGGCGCGAGTCGTACCCGGCCCATCGACATGCCGGGCGGTTCTTGGCGTTGAACGGCGCCGATCGTCAGGGTCACCGGGGGGCCGCCCGGTCCGGCGAGGGTGACCTGGTCGCCGATGCCGACGCCGAGCCGCTCGGCCATGGCGTCCACGAGGACGATCTGGCCGTGGGCGAGCGCGGCCCGCGGATCGCCCGCTGTGTAAGTCTCGTGCATCGCGGTGGGGAAACCGGGCTCGTCGCCGTAGACGGTGGTGGACAGCGTGGTCGCTCCCGCGGTGAGCGTGGCCCTGGTGATCCGTTCCCTGACGACCTCGGCGATTCCCGGTACGCGCCGCGCCGTCCCGGCGGCCTCGGGTCCGAACTGCGCCTGCGCGTGCTGTCCGCTGATGATGAAGTCCGCGCCGAGCATCCGGTCGGTGCGAGCCGCCATGGAGTCCGAGGCGGAGGCCGCCGAGACGGCCATCGCCGTCGCCACGCAGATACCGATCATCAGCGCGGCAGAGGTGGCCGCGGTGCGGCGCGGATTGCGCAGCGTGTTCCCGACGGCGATCGCGCCCATCGGCCCGAAGAGCCGCGGGAAGGCGGCCGTCAGGACCGGGACGACGCCGCGGACGAGAGCGGGCCCGAGCGGGAAGAAGGCGATCAGGGTCAGGACCATGCCCGGCGCCGCCGCGGCATGGCCCGCGATCAGCAGACCGGCCCCGGCCAGCAGCAGCACCGCGCCGGTCAGCGTTCGGCCCCGGCCGGGCCGGGTGCTCGGCGCGGCCGCCTCGCGAAGAGCGGCCATCGCCGGGATGCGTCCCGCACGCCGCGCCGGGATCACCCCGGCGGCCAGCGTGGCCACGGTGCCGACGGCGTAGCCGACGAGCACGGCGGCGGGCCCGACGACCAGCGGGGTCGAGCCCAGGTCGAGGCCGAAGGAGGCCATCGCCGCGTGCAGCCCGACGGCCAGCCCGATCCCGGCGCCGATGCCGAGGGTGGAGCCCAAGAGGCCGAGGACCAGGGCTTCGAGCAGGACGGACCGGTTCACCTGCCGGCGGCTCGCGCCGATCGCGCGCAGCAGGCCGAGCTCGCGGGTCCGGGCCCCGACCAGCATCGAAAACGTGTTGAAGATGAGGAGCACGCCGACCAGGACGGCCACCCCCGCGAAGCCCGTCATCACCATGCCGAGGAAGTCAGTGGTCTGACCTGCCCCGTTGTCCGGGCTCACGGCGGTCGGATCCTTGGCCTGGACCTGGACCGCGTCACCCAGGGCGGCAGCCAGGCTGCGACGGAGATCGGCGGGCGTCACACCGGCGGCGGCGTCCACCCCGATCGAGGTGGCCGCGCCGGGCCTGCCGAGCAGCCGCCGCTGGGCAGTGGCGGTGTCGACGTAGACGCGGGTGTTGCCCTGGCTGGCGGCCTTGAAGTCGGCGATGCCGGTGACCCTGGCCTCGAACGTGCCGGGGACGGCGACCACCCGGATCGTGTCCCCGATCCGCACGTGGGCGCGGTCGGCCGAGATGCGGTCGAGCATGGCCTCGTCAGGGCCCTGCGGGGCACGGCCGCCGGCGAGCCGCACCGGCGACCGGTCGGAGTCGAACCAGTTGCCCGCCAGTACGGGGATGCTGCTCTTGGCGCCGAAGCCGGACATCCCGCCGGCCGCGTCGATCGCCTTGCCCCGCGAGTCGGTCAGCGTCGCGGTGTCGACCGTGACGTCGAGGTACGCCGCCGCCACGCCCGGAACGGCGCGCACCTTCCCGACCAGGGTGTCGGCGTCCGACAGCGTGCCGCCCTCGCCGACCACGGCCCGCCGCACCGCGTCGCCGACCTCGGCCGACCCCGTGCCCGCCGGCAGCGGGGCGGTGACGGTGACGTCCGGGGCGCTCGCCGCCGCGGCGTCGTCCAGGGCCCGGTTGATCGTGCCGGTGAAGATCATCGTGCCGGTGACGAAGGCCACCGAGAGCACCACGGCAAGGCAGGACATCGCGAGTCGTCCCTTGTGCGCGAAGATGCCGCGCAGCGCCACCTTCAGCATCAGCGGTGCCCCCCGCCTTCGCGCATCCGCTGCAGGACGGCCTCAGCGGTCGGGGACCGCAGCTCGCCGGCCACCCGGCCGTCGGCGAGGAAGACCACGCGGTCGGCGAAGGACGCGGCGGTCGGGTCGTGGGTCACCATGACGACGGTCTGTTCGAGCTCGTCCACGCTCCGGCGCAGCAGCCGCAGCACCTCGGTCCCGGCCTGGGAGTCCAGGTTCCCCGTGGGCTCGTCGGCGAACACGATCTCCGGCCGGCCCGCGAGGGCGCGAGCACAGGCGACCCGCTGCTGCTGCCCGCCGGACAGTTCCGAGGGCCGGTGGCGCAGCCGGTCCGTCAGGCCGAAGGTCACCACGATCTCGTTGAGCCAGGCCCGGTCGGGCGTGCGGCCCGCGATCGCCATGGGCAGGGTGATGTTCTCCAGGGCGGACAGGGCCGGGATGAGGTTGAACGACTGGAAGATGAAGCCGATCCGGTCGCGGCGCAGCTCGGTGAGCTCGCGCTCGCGCAGCGCGGTGAGCTCGATGTCGTCGATCCAGATCCGGCCGCCGTCCACTGAGTCCAGGCCCGCCAGACAGTGCATCAGGGTCGACTTGCCCGAGCCGGACGGACCCATGATCGCGGTGAAGGCGCCGCCCTCGATCTCGACGTCGACGGCATCCAGCGCTGTGACCTTCGCGTCGCCCGTGCCGTGGATCTTGGTGATCTTCTCGCCGCGGGCGGCGGGCTCGGACACGGGAGCCGGTGTCCGGCCGGAACCCGGTGCTTGATCCGGAGCGGGTGCTCGGTCGAGAGTCATGCGGATGCTCCATCCTTCGAAGATCGTCAGGTACCGGATGGCTTTCCACGATGGCGGTCGCGGCCGGTCCGCCGGATCAGGCCGCGGCACGGAGTCGGTGTCCGGGCCCGGGGCCCGGACACCGTGTGCGCCCCTGGCCTGAGGTACAGGTCCGAAGATGCGACCGCGGACGGATGACCCGCCCACGCGACCGCGAATAGTGTCAGGGCGTGCACCTTCGGCCCCCGCTCACCAAACGGCTGACCCGCGTCCAACTCGTCGGGCTGGACGTCGCGGTCGGCATCGCGCTCCTGCTGTGGGGGCGTCCCACCGACGCCCAGCTCGCCACCGCCGGACTCTCGCTCCGGGGCTGGTACGCGCTGTTGACCTTGCTGGCCTGCGCGGTGGCGGCCAAACGGCTGTGGCCCCGGCCGGCCCTCGGGGTGTCGCTGGCGACGTACGCCACGATGGCGGCCTACGGGTTCGTCAAGTTCCCGTCGCTGGCGGTCGCGTTCTGCCTCTACCAGTTCGCGCTCTCGCAGCCACGGTGCCGGGCCTTGGTCGGCCTGGTGCTCGCCGAGGCCGTCGTCGGCGTCGGCATGGCGATGGGCAGCAGCTCGATGCTCTTCGACAACGTGTGGGCCGCGATGTGGTTGGGACAGAGCGCGCCGATCGTGGCCTTCTGGGCGGCCGGCATGATGATCAGGTCACAGCGCGCCCACGACGCCGGACTGCGGGCCCAGGCGGAACGCCAGGCGCAGGCCCGCATCGAGGAGGCGCAGCGGACGGTCATCGAGGAACGTCTGCGCATCGCCCGCGAGTTGCACGACGTGATGGCCCACAGCATGAGCGTGATAGCCGTGCAGGCCGGCGTCGGCCGCCACGTCATCACCGGACACCCCGACGAGGCCGCCAAGGCGCTGACCGCGATCGAGACGGTCAGCCGCACGGCTCTCCGCGAGATGCGGGCCCTGCTCGACGTGCTGCGGGAGGAGCCACCCGCCGCCGACGCGGCGGCCGCCTCGGACCTGGCGAGACCCGGCCTGAGCGACCTCCCCTCCCTGATCGAGCAGACCGGCCGCACCGGGCTCCAGGTCGAGCTGCGGATCAGAGGCGCCGCCCGGCAGCTCCCGCCGTCGATCGACCTGGCCGGCTACCGGATAGTCCAGGAGGCGCTGACCAACTCCGTCAAGCACTCAGCGACCGCCCGCGCCCGGGCCCAGGTCAGCTACCACCCGGACGGCATCGAGATCGAGGTGACCGACGAGGGCCGCGACTGCGCCGGTCTGCCCGGCCGCCCCGGGCCCGCCGTCGCGCCCGACAGCCCTGGCGGCCACGTCGGTCACGGCCTGATCGGCATGCGAGAACGGGTCGCGCTCTCCGGCGGCGACTTCGCCGCCGGCCACCTCCCGCTCGGCGGCTTCCGCGTCTGGGCCCGGTTCCCCACCGGGGAACCGGCGTGAGCGGGGACGTGCGGGTGGTGATCTGCGACGACCAGGCCCTCGTCCGCGCCGGCTTCCGCGTGCTCGTCGACACCACGCCGGGCCTCACGGTGGTCGGCGAGGCCGGCGACGGAGCCGAGGCGGTCGAGGTCATCCGACGGGAACGGCCGGACGTCGCCCTGATGGACATCCAGATGCCCGGGATGGACGGGATCGAGGCCACCCGGCGACTGCTCGGCGGCGAAGACCCACCACCGGTGCGGATACTGATCCTCACCACCTTCGACCTCGACCGTTATGTGTTCACCGCGCTCCACGCGGGCGCCAGCGGCTTCCTGCTGAAGGACACCCCACCGGAAGACCTCCTCGCGGCCATCGGCGTCATCGCGGACGGCGAGGCTCTGCTCTCCCCCCGCGTGACCCGGAAACTGGTGGCCGAGTTCACCAGGCGCCCCCAGGTGGCGGTCGGAGCGAACCGCCGCCTCGACGAGATCACCGACCGGGAGCGCGAGGTTCTCGTCCTGATCGCGAATGGCATGTCCAACACGGAGATCGCCGACGAACTGCACCTGTCGCACTCCACGGTCAAGTTCCACGTCAGCAGACTCCTCGCCAAGCTCGGTGCCCGGGACCGGGCCCAGCTCGTCATCGCCGCCTACGAGAGCGGCCTCATGAACCACCGGTGAATCGGCCCTCGTGCTTCCGCCGTGGTCCCTCGGGACTCGCCACCCGGTGGGGCGTACTTCCCAGCCGATCCCGCACTCGCGTTCCGGGGCCGGGTGGCGGTGGGTCGGAGGCTGGTGGATCTCGGTGGCCGTGGGTAGGGATGGGCGGGAGACTTGGGACATGGGAACGAGGGGTGGGTCGGCGGGCAAGGTCACGCCGACGGTGTACGTGTCGGTGGACGTCGAGGCGGACGGGCCGATTCCCGGACCGTACTCGATGGTCAGCTTCGGTGCGGTGGTGGCCGGTTGGCACGACGGGGAGGGCTTCCGGCGGGCTCCGGGTGCGGCGGCGGCGTTCTACCGGGAACTGCGGCCGGTCTCCGACGAGTGGGTGCCCGAGGCGCTGGCCGTCTCCGGGCTGGACCGGGCGGCGCTGATCGCGGGCGGCACCGATCCGGGCGTCGGCATGCGCGAGTTCACCCGCTGGCTGGAGCGGCTGCGCACCGGTCCGGACGGGCGGCGGTACCGGCCGGTGATGGTGGGCTATCCCGCCGTCTACGACTGGCAGTTCCTCTACTGGTACCTGGTGCGGTTCACGGGTTCCAGCCCGTTCGGCCACTCGGGCTGCCTGGACGTCAAGACGCTGTACGCGGCGCGGGCGGGCGTGCCGTTCGCCGGGATCGGCAAGCGCTCGATGCCCGAGGAACTGCTGCCCGACCTGCCGCACACCCACAACGCCCTGGACGACGCCCGGGAGCAGGCCGCGCTGTTCGCCAACCTGATGGAGTGGGACGGGCCGGACGGGCCGCCCCGGCAGCGGGTCAGCGGACCGTGATCGGGAGGGTCTCGTAGCCGCGCAGGACGAGGCGGTCGCGGCGGGTGGGGACGCCGGCGGGGGCGAGGCGGGGAAAGCGGTCGAGCAGGGCGGGTACCGCGATCTCGCCCTCCAGGCGGGCGAGTTGGCTGCCGAGGCAGAAGTGCGGGCCGCCGCCGAAGCTGAGCGGCTGGCTGTCGGTGCGGGTGGGGTCGAAGCGGTCCGGGTGGGGGTAGCGGGCCGGGTCGTGGTTGGCGGCGCCCAGCAGGGTGATGACCACGGTGCCGGTCGGGGCGGGCACGCCGGCCACCGTGAGATCGGGCCCGGTGGAGATCCGGGAGGTCAGCTGGACCGGGGAGTCGTAGCGCAGCACCTCGTCGATGAAGAGCTGGGGGTCGAACGCGCCGGTGCGCAGGCCCTCGGCGGCCGCCGGGTGGCGGAAGAGCAGGGCGAGGCCGTTGCCGAGGAGGTTGGTGGTGGTCTCGAAGCCCGCCACCAGGAGGAGGGCGAGGTTGCTCAGCAGTTCCTCGCCGGAGATCCGGTCCGGGGAGTCGGCGGCGATCCGGGCCAGGTCGCTGACCAGGTCGCCGGTCGGGCGGGCCAGCCGCTCGGCGGTCAACTCCTCGAAGTAGGCCGACAGTTCAACGGCCGCGACATCGGCGGCGGCCAGTTCGCCGAGGTCCTGGATGAGTTCCAGGGCGATGGTGAGGTCCGAGGCGAGGCCGCGGAAGCGGTGGCGGTCGGCGGCGGGGATGCCGAGCAGTTCGCAGATCACCTCGACCGGGAGCCGGAAGGCGAAGGCGTCCATGAAGTCGACGGGCGAGCCGTCGGCGCCCCGGTCGGCCAGTTCGTCGAGCAGCCGCTCCACGGTGGCCTCGATCGCCGGCCGCAGCGCGGCCACCCGGCGGGCGTTGAAGGCCGAGGCGATGAGCGAGCGGACCCGGCCGTGGTCGGGGGCGTCGCGTTCGAGGATCGAGCGGCCGAAGAGCGCGACGGAGGGATGGGCGAACAGGTCCGCGCGGTCGTCGGAGGGGGTGCCGGTCTCCTCCCGGGCGAAGGCGGGGTTGCGCAGCACCTGGTTGGCGGCGGTGTGCCCGACCACCAGCACCGCCCCGGGGCCGGCCGGGGCGGCCGCGCCGAGTTCGTGCGCCCGCGCGTAGAGCGGGTAGGGGTCGAGGCGCCCCTCGGTGGTCATGAGCTGCTCGATGATCGACGCGCCGTCCATCCGGTCTTCCCCTCCGTGGATCCAACTCCCGGACGGACAACTGTTGGTGGGCGGAGGGGAGTTCCCGGGGGGTCCGAAGGCGGTCCCGGGCAGGGCCGGGCCTGCGACGCGGGAGGGGCCTCGGGACGGGGACGGTCGGTAGGCTGGCGGGATGGAGATCTGGATCAACCCCCGCTGCGGGAAGTGCCGCACCGCGCTGAACGAGCTGAACGGCGCCGGCGTCACGTTCACCGTGCGGCGCTACCTGGAGGACCCGCCGAGCGTCGCCGAACTGGAGCAGGTGCTGGAGCGGCTGGGCCTGGAGCCGTGGGACATCACCCGGGCCGACGAGCAGGTGGCCAAGGACCTCGGCATGAAGCAGTGGGGCCGGGAGGCCGGTGACCGGGCGCGCTGGCTCGCGGCGATGGCCGAGCACCCGATCCTGATCCAGCGCCCGATCATCACCGCCGACGACGGGCACGCCGTGGTCGCCCGCACCCCCGAGGCCCTCAAGTCCGTCATGCCCTGAGGCGTGGAACGGGCGACCGGGCGGGGCGGCCGGAGAGCGCGGCCGGGCGGCGGGACGGCCGTCAGCGGCGTTCGAACCGCCGCACCGGCTCGCCCGGGCGCCAGGAGCTGATCCGCACCGCATCACCCTCGACGGTGGTGTGCACGACCTGCTCCAGCTCCAGCCGGAAGGCGTGGTACGGGCCGGGCGGCGGCTCGGGCAGCTCGGCCTCGTAGGCGGCGATGTCCGTCGCGTCGGTGAGTTCGACGGCCCGGCCGGACAGCTTGGAATCGCCCTCGGCCAGCGTCGGGTCGCTCGGGTTGCTGTGCAGCGCGAAGCGGGCGTCGCGGCGCAGGTCCAGCGCCTTGACCGCGCCGTGCATCGACCCGAGCATGACGTCGGCCCCGATGAAGTCCACCTCGGTGCCGCTCACCCGGGGCGAGCCGTCCTCACGGAGCGTCGCCAGGACGTGGTGCTTGTTGGCCTCGAAGCGGGCCCGTACGACGGGGGCCAGGTCCGGTGCCTCGTGCTCGAAATCCTGCCAGGTAGCCATGGCGCCAGTGTGGCACCGGGGCCCCACAACCCCCCGCCGGGGGGGGGTGCCCGTGACACACACGCCCGGTGACCCCAACCACCACCGAAAAACCCAACCGGGG